>CANRIZ010000019.1 GCA_947630835.1 uncultured Clostridia bacterium
TGTTCGCCGATTAAAGTGGTACGCGAGCTGGGTTCAGAACGTCGTGAGACAGTTCGGTCCCTATCTGTCGTGGGCGTTGGATATTTGAAGAGCGCTGTCCCTAGTACGAGAGGACCGGGATGGACGCACCTCTGGCGCATCGGTTGTCATGCCAATGGCACGGCCGAGTAACTAAGTGCGGTTAGGATAAACGCTGAAAGCATCTAAGCGTGAAGCCATCTCTAAGATAAGATATCCCATCGTAAGAATAAGACCCCTCAAAGACTAAGAGGTTGATAGGTCACGTGTGGAAGTGCGGTGACGCATGCAGCTAAGTGATACTAATAGGTCGAGTGCTTGACCATTGTTCTTCTTTTTCTCTCTTTCCCCCCACTCACTTCCTCTTTGTTCAGTTTTTAGGGTGCAATATGCACCTTTAGCTCAGCTGGTAGAGCACCTGACTCTTAATCAGGGTGTCCAGGGTTCGAGTCCCTGAAGGTGTACCACGACAACAGCATGGCCCGTTGGTCAAGTGGCCTAAGACTCCGGCCTCTCACGCCGGCAACAGCGGTTCGAATCCGCTACGGGTCACCAATTTGATATACGGTTTCTTTATATAAATTTAACAATTTAGCGTCGGAGAAATCCGAGGTTGACAGTCGGTGTTTATTACAACGAGGGTCCACCCGTTCCCATCCCGAACACGGTAGTTAAGCTCGTTAGTGTCGAAAATACTTGGTTGGAAGCGACCCGGGAAAATAGATCGATGCCGACATAAAAAAGCTCTGTACTTAACGGTACAGGGCTTTTATCATATTTTCATACTTTTTAAAAGGCGGGCGAAAGCTTTAATATCCTTCGGCAAGCAGAAACGTGCTTTACGATTTTCTGTATTGAGTCGGAGTCAGGCGATATTCGCTTTTGAACACGTCGTTAAAGCGTCTGACGCTCGTAAAGCCGGAGGAATATGCAATATCGGTTATCGGCATATCCGTGCTTTTCAGAAGATACGCACATTCCTCGAGCCTCAGCCTGTTTATATATTCCGAAAATCCGCAGGAAAAATGCGGCTTAAAATATGCCGACAGATAATTGTAGCTGTACCCGAGTTCCTTTGCGACAGTGCGGAGCGTTATGTTGTTTTTGAAATTTTCCTGAGTATATACAACTATTTTTGATATCAAATTCCCGTTTGCTTTTTCGGACAACCCGAATCCTCCCTCGGAAAGCGCGGCGCAGTATTTGTAAAGCAGGGATTTAATAAGATACCTGTTATCGCAGGTCTGCAAAAGCTCCGCGTCGTTTAAGCCGAAAGCGAAAATCGGGTTTAACGGTATTCTGCTTTTTGCCGCGGTATGAAAATCGGCTATATAATCCTTTGAAAAAATAGATATATTAACGCTGCTGTCGCCTAAGCTTGAGTACGAATGAATTTGCATGGGCATTACCACAATCCCGCTGCCCTCGGATACGTTATAGCTTATCCCGTCAACCGACGCCTTGATTTTGCCGCGGGTTACAAACACAAGCTCATAGCTTGTATGGCAATGCGGGACGCATACTATATTTTCGGTTTTTAAAGCGCAATAATGGTTTGCGCCGCTGTTTTTTAGCTCAAACATCTTTATCACCTTAACTTTCAGCTAATATTTTAAATTATTTTGCTTGTTTATTCAAGCGTATATGTTAAAATTATGCTATGAGGTGATAAATAATATGAACGTTCCCGAAAACAAAGAATTTCCGCAATTTACGGCGGCGGAGAGCAAACTCGGAAAAACGGATTCGATAAATAAATACAGCGCGGTTCATAACAGACCCGACAAGCTTGTAAACGTTGAAAAAACGGATTTGGGGGTAATTTTGACCTTTACTTCCGCTTCCAAAAGAGCCGTACTTTCCTATACGCACGAAACGCAAATTTTTCTTTTAAAGCCCTGCCCGAGCGAGGTAACCGAGCTTTATCTTAATTTGGAACTTTGGAGCGACAATATATTCAGGCTTTTGTTTTCAAATGAAAAGCGGCCGAAAAATCGCTTTGAGGGCATACCGAAAGAGGCGAGAATGCTGATAGCAGAGCCCGAAAGGGTTAATTTCGAGCTTAACGAAAGCGACGAATATATTACGGTTAAAACGGCTGAAATTAAAATCCTTATTGAAAAAAGCACAGCCAAGGTTTCCGCCTTCAACAGCAAAGGCGAGGAGTATTTTTCACAGCGGAAAAACGATTTCAGGACGCCCGATACCTGCGATTTGGCGATAGGCACCCTCGGGAACGACTTTTGCGCCTTCGAGGCTCTGGAGCTTGAAAGCGATGAAATAATTTACGGTTTGGGCGAACGCTTTGACAGCCTTGTAAGAAACGGCAGAACCGTTGATTTTCACAATAAGGACGCGGTCGGCACTACAAGCAGGAGAGCGTATGTGAATATTCCTTTTTACATCTCGACCAAGGGCTACGGCCTGTTCTTAAACAGCGGCGCAAGAACAAGCTGGGATATTGCCACGGAGGATTGCTCGTCGCTTCAGTTTTCGGCTGCGGACAATCAAATGGAATATTTCGTAATTCAGGGTGACTCGCCAAAGGATATTATAAAATCCTACTGTACGTTGACGGGCTTTTCTCCTCTGCCTCCGCTTTGGAGCTTCGGGCTTTGGATGAGCAGAAACAGTTACACTTCCTGGGAAACGGTTTTCGATGTTGCAAAAAAACTGAGGCAAAACGATATACCCTGCGATGTAATTCATCTTGACACGGCGTGGTTTAAAAAAGATTGGGACTGCGATCTGAAATTTTCTCGGGAGCGTTTCCCGAATCCCGAAGAAAATATCGCGAAGCTTAAAAAGGACGGTTTTCGGATTTCGCTTTGGCAGTACAATTTCATACCTCCGAACGAGGGGAATACGCATTATTCGGAGGCGGTGCAAAACGGCTATCTTGCCAAAAACGAAAAGGGCGAGCCTTACAGACTGCCCGAAGAATGTAAGGGAAGTTGGACCAAAGACGTTATTATTGATTTTTCAAATCCCGACGCAAGAAAATGGTACGGCGATAAAATTTACGGCTTGATAAAAACAGGCGCAAGCGCTATAAAAACCGATTTCGGCGAGGGAATACCCGAAGAAGCGATTTACAGCGGCGTCGAGGGCAGATTTTTTCACAATTTGTATTCGCTTGTATATAACCATACGGTGTTTAACGCTTCAAAAAAGGCAAGCGGCGAAAACCTCGTTTGGGCAAGAAGCGGAACGGCGGGAAGTCAGCGCTATCCCATCCATTGGGGAGGCGACAGCCAGTGCAGCTTTCAGGCGCTTGCGGCAACGCTCAGGGGCGCATTGTCCATGGGAATCAGCGGGATACCGTTTTTTTCCCACGACATAGGCGGCTTTTTGGGTATGCCGAGCGACGAGTTGTATGTTCGTTGGGCGCAGTTGGGTATGTTTTCTTCGCATGCAAGGTGTCACGGCGCAGGCGATACCACTCACCGTGAACCGTGGGCGTTTTCCGAAGAGGCTTGCGATATTTTCAGATATTACGACAAAATACGTTACTCCTTAATCCCCTATATTTACGAGCAGGCGGAAAAATGCACGAAAACGGGACTCCCGATGATGAGGGCGCTGTATCTCGAATATCCCGAAGACAGAAATGTTTTTCACATAGACGATGAATATATGTTCGGCGACAGCATACTCGTCGCTCCCGTTTTAACGCCCTTGGAAAAAAGCAGGGTGAGAAAGCTCTATCTCCCAAAGGGCGTTTGGACGGACTTCTTTACCGGAGAGGAAATAAATTCAACGGGTATGTGGATTCAAAAGCCCGTCGACCTTAAAACTATGCCCTTATATGTTAAAAAGGGTTCAAAAATAAAATACTGCGACGTAAGAAATTCTCTTATAGACGGCTGCGGTAAAATCAAGGAAGCGCAATTTTAAATTAAAGCTTTCGGAAAAAACTTTTATTTAAAAAAGTTCGTTGCATTAGCCAAAATTGTATGGCAGAATACCCAAGTATGTATATTGTGAGAGCAGGGAAACACTAAGTCCTTTCCGCAATGTCAAGAGGTGTGCGTTGACGCGGTGGCGAAAACGAGAAATAAGGGTAAAAGATATGAATAATAAAGTGTTTATCAATTTACAGCAAAGTGAACTTAATGCGGCAATTATGTACAGAGCGCTGTCGGAGATAATGAAAAATGAAACCGATAAAAAACTGCTTTTGTCGTTAGCTGCCGATGAGGGACGGCACGCAGGAGTGTTGAAAGAGGTTACCGATACGGTTTTGAAACCAAAATCGGGTATGGCTAAAACAGTGTCCGTCTTATACAGGTTGATAGGCAAAAAAGCGCTTTTTTCAATTATATCCAAGATTGAGTTTTTCGCCGGAAAAATTTACGGGGGACTGCATAAAAATCATGCGGAGCTTTTTGAACAATATCCAAAATTAAAACGCCTTGCGGCAGATGAAAAGAAACACGGAGAGCTGTTGAAAAGATAAATTAAGACTGTTTATTGCGCAAGCTGTAAACAGTCTTTTTTACGGGATAAAGCTCACTCCGACGAGAGGGGCTGTTTGTAACGGAAGTAGGTTTACGTCGAAAAAAGGGTTGCATATCGGTTTTTATCCTTTTGCGGCAACCCCGATTTTTTGCCTTGCGGAAAATATCAAAATGAAATTTGGCGTTTTTATCATAATTATTATGTAAAACTTGTGCCGCAATCGTTTTTTCGGCACAAGATATTGTATGTTTTTAAGGGATAAAAAATTTCTGCGATTTTAACAAACTTTTTTGGAAAAAGTTATTGATTTTTCACAAGGGGTGTGATAGAATATTAAAGCTCATTGCGGGAATAGGGAAACTGCGCCCTTTACGCAATGTAAGATATGCGTTGATGCGATAGGTGGCTATGCTTTGACATAGGGAATTATCGCGGAGTATGTCCGATTATAAACCGGGCGAAATTATAGGCGCTTCAAAGCTTTGGCGTAACCCAACTGCGCCGAAGGCAAGATACGCCGAGTGCTGTTTGTACGTCCGAAAAAGCCGTATCTTTTCGGATTTTTATAATGCGGGGTGTAGAAACGCCCGGCAGGGTTGGTACAAAAGCATTGCCCTGAAATTAAGGAGGCAAACAAAAATGGCAGCAGCAAAAGGCAAAAAAATCAGAATCAGGCTCAAAGGCTACGACCACGACCTTGTCGACAAGGCTGCGGAGAAAATCGTAGAAACGGCTAAGCGTACGGGCGCTCAGGTTTCGGGTCCCGTTCCGCTTCCCACAGAGAAGGAGATAGTTACTATCCTTCGTGCGGTTCACAAGTATAAGTACAGCCGCGAGCAGTTTGAGCAGAGAACACACAAAAGGCTTATCGACATTTTAAGGCCCTCAAACAAAACCGTTGAGGCTCTTACAGGTCTTGAGCTTCCCGCAGGCGTTGAAGTGGAAATTAAATAATCAATCCGCTTTTTCGCTTACAGGTCAAGTTGGCGAACGCCAACCAATAACCAAAGGAGGAAATAAAAATGAAAAAAGGTCTTATCGGTAAAAAAATCGGTATGACGCAGCTTTTCGACGAAAACGGCAAAGTAATTCCCGTAACCGTTGTAGAAGCAGGTCCCTGCACGGTAGTGCAGAAGAAAACCGTTGAAACGGACGGTTACGAAGCTATCCAGGTAGGATACGGCGACGTTAAAATCCAGAGAGTCAACAAACCCGACGCAGGTCACTTCAAAAAGGCAAACGTTGCGCCGAAAAAGGTTTTAAAGGAATTCAGGCTCGAGGATTTAAGCGCTTACAACATAGGCGACACCATTAAGGCGGACGTCTTTGCGGCAGGCGACAGGGTTGACGTCGTCGGCACAAGCAAGGGTAAAGGAACTGCCGGCGCTATCAAAAGGTGGAACTTCAGCAGACTTAAAGAGTCCCACGGTACAGGCCCCGTTGCAAGGCACGCAGGTTCATTGGGAGCTTGCTCCGACCCTTCAAGAGTTTACAAGGGCAAGAAGCTTGCAGGTCATCTCGGCAGCGAAAGAGTTACCATACAGAACCTTGACGTTGTAAAGGTTGACGCGGAAAACAATTTAATCGCAATTAAGGGCGCTGTTCCCGGCCCCAAGGGCGGAATAGTCGTCATTGCAGACACAGTTAAGAAAAATAAGTAAGAGAGGAGTGTTGAGAAATGGCTAAAATAGCAGTATTGGATAAACAGGGCAAAAAGGTTTCGGATATTGAGCTTAACGACGGCATTTTTGCAATAGAACCTAATATGTCGGCTATGCACCTTATGGTAGTAAGCTACCTTGCGGCGCAGCGTCAGGGCACTCAGTCAACACTTACTCGTTCCGAGGTTTCCGGCGGCGGTAAAAAGCCGTGGAGGCAGAAGGGAACAGGTCGTGCAAGACAGGGTTCCACAAGAGCCCCGCAGTGGACTCACGGCGGTATCGCACACGGCCCCAAGCCCCGTGAATACGGCATTGACGTTAATAAGAAGGTAAAAAGGCTTGCTATGAAGTCTGCGCTTTCTTCAAAGGTTGCGGAAAACGAGATGATAGTTGTAGATTCCCTCGGTATGGACGCAATTAAAACCAAGGAAATGGCAGAGGTTCTTGCAGCGATTAAGGCAGACAGAAAAACTCTTATAGTTCTTCCCGAAAAGGACGACGTTGTATATAAGAGCGCACGCAACATTGACGGTACAAAGGTAACTTTGGTTAACACGCTTAATGTTTACGACATTCTCAACTGCAATACAATAGTGGTTGCCAAGGATGCGGTTTCTAAGATTGAGGAGGTTTATGCGTAATGAAATTTGCACAGGATATTATCCTCCGTCCGATCATAACAGAGGAAAGCATGATGGGCACAGCAGATAAGAAATATACCTTTGAAGTTGCCAAGGATGCTACAAAACCGGAGATTAAATCGGCAGTTGAAAAGCTTTTCGGCGTTAAGGTTGAAAAGGTAAACACAATCAACTGCAAGGGCCATTTAAGAAGATACGGCCGCTTTGAGGGCTATACAAGAGCTTGGAAAAAGGCTGTAGTTACACTTACAGAGGACTCAAAAACCATTGAATTCTTTGACGGAATGATGTAATCCCAAACGGTAATGTATGGAGTAAGGACAGCTCCGCTAAGCCGTATTAAGGAGAGTGAAATAAATGTCTATTAAGGTCTATAAACCGACTATCAACTCAAGAAGAAATATGTCGGTTACAGATTATTCCGAGCTTTCAAAGGTTGCCCCCGAAAGAAGCCTTCTCGCTCCGTTGAGTAAGAACGCAGGACGCAACAGCTACGGAAGAATTACGGTTCGTCACCGCGGCGGCGGAAACCGCAGAAAATACAGAATTATCGATTTCAAGAGAGATAAGGTGGGCACAGCCTCCGTGTTGACTCTTGAATACGATCCCAACCGTTCGTCTCATATAGCTCTTGTCGAGTATGAGGACGGCGAAAAGAGATATATTTTAGCTCCCGTCGGACTTTCGGTAGGCGATAAGATTGAATCGGGCGAGGGTGCGGACATTAAAGTCGGCAACGCTCTTCAGCTTAAAAATATACCTACCGGTACGGTTGTCCACAACGTTGAGCTTTATCCCGGCAGAGGCGGCCAGCTTGCAAGGGCTGCGGGCAACTCCGCACAGCTTATGGCTAAGGAAAACGGCCTTGCGCTTCTTCGTCTTCCCTCCGGCGAGCTTCGTAATGTTTCGGCGGATTGTATGGCGACGATAGGTCAGGTAGGCAATACCGACCACGAGAACGTTAAGCTCGGCAAGGCGGGACGTACACGCCACCTCGGCATAAGGCCCACCGTAAGAGGTTCCGTAATGAACCCGAACGACCACCCGCACGGCGGCGGCGAGGGCAAATCGCCTATAGGACGTCCCGGTCCGTGTACGCCTTGGGGCAAGCCTGCTCTCGGCTACAAGACAAGAAACAAGAAAAAGGCTTCTAACAAGATGATTGTTAAACGCCGTAACGGTAAATAATAGAAGGGAGTGTAGATTATGAGCAGAAGTACTAAAAAAGGCCCTTACGTTGCACCGAAGCTTCTTGCAAGGGTACAGGAAATGAATAAGAACGGCGAAAAGACAGTTCTTAAAACATGGAGCCGCAGCTCTACTATATTCCCGGAATTTGTCGGACATACGTTTGCAGTTCACGACGGCAGAAAGCATGTTCCGGTATATGTTACCGAAGATATGGTTGGCCACAAGCTCGGCGAGTTTGCACCGACAAGAACCTTCAGAGGTCACGCCGGTTCAAAAACATCAAATAACGGTAAATAATCAGCGAAAGGAGTGTATTAACTAATGGAAGCAACGGCAAAAGCAACGCATGTACGCATCGCGCCCCGTAAGGTTAAGATCGTACTTGATTTAATCAGGAACAAGCCTTGCGATGAAGCATTAGCAATTCTCAAGTACACACCCAAGGCTGCGTGTGAACCGCTTGAAAAGCTTTTGAAATCAGCAATGGCAAATGCAGAAAACAAGGATATGGACACCTCGAGACTTTATATTTCGGAGTGTAAAGTAGACCAGGGCCCCACGCTCAAGAGAATAAGACCGAGAGCTCAGGGCCGCGCATACAGAATCAATAAAAAGACTTCGCACATCAGTCTTGTGCTTAAAGAAGCGGAATAAGTGAGGAGGAGGTAATACAATGGGTCAAAAAATTAATCCTACCGGACTTCGTATCGGTGTTATTAAAAATTGGGAATCACGTTGGTACTGCGATAAGAAAGACTTTGGCAATACTCTTATATCCGACGCACAGCTGCGCAGCTATCTCCTCAAGACACTTGCCCCCGCAGGCGTTCCTAAGGTAGAAATTGAAAGAGACGCCAAAAGAGTTCGCATAAATGTTCATTGCGCAAAGCCCGGTATGGTTATCGGCAAGGGCGGCGCTGAAATCGAAAAGGTTAAGGCAATTTGCCAGAAGATGCTCGGCCCCGAAAAAGAAGTTTTCTTGAACATTTTGGAAATCAAACAGCCTGATTTGAACGCTCAGCTTGTAGCTGAAAGCATTGCGTCACAGCTTGAGAGAAGAATATCTTTCAGACGCGCGTTAAAGCAGGCAATCGGCAGGGCTATGAAGCTCGGCGCAAAGGGCATTAAGACGCAGGTTAGCGGTCGTGTAGGCGGCGCCGAAATCGCGCGTTCGGAAAGCTACCACGAGGGTACGATTCCGCTTCAGACAATCCGTGCGGATATCGATTACGGTTTTGCGGAAGCCAAGACAACTTACGGACGTATAGGCGTTAAGGTTTGGCTTTACAAGGGCGAAGTTCTCCACGAAAATCGCAAGCCTCGCAGAGAAGGAGGCAAAAAATAATGCTTTTACCTAAGAGAGTTAAATACCGCAGAGTTCAGAGAGGCCGTTTAACAGGTACCGCCTCAAGGGGCAACAAGGTCACTTACGGCGACTACGGTTTGGTAAGCACTGAGCCTGCATGGATAACGGCCAATCAGATTGAGGCTGCCCGAATTGCGATGACGAGATATATCAAGCGTGGCGGTCAGGTTTGGATAAAGATTTTCCCGGATAAGCCGATTACGGAAAAACCCGCCGAAACCCGCATGGGTTCAGGTAAAGGTTCTCCCGAGTATTGGGTAGCTGTTGTTAAGCCCGGCAGAGTCATGTTTGAAATTGCCGGCGTTCCGGAAGAAACAGCCCGCGAGGCTATGCGTCTTGCGGCTAACAAGCTTCCCGTTAAGTGTAAGTTTGTAAGTAAGGAAGAACAGGATGGTGAGCAGAAATGAAAGCAAACGAAATAAGAAAACTCTCTGCTTCGGAGCTGGACGCAAAACTCCTGGAGTTAAAGGACGAGCTTTTTAAGTTACGCTTCCAGCAGGCCATCAACCAGCTCGATAATCCAATGCGTATAAGCGCTGTGAAAAAGGATATCGCAAGAGTAAAAACGGTTATTCGCGATATTGAGCTTCACGGCGCCGAAGACTGAGGAAGAGGAGGACAATAGCTATGAGCGAAAGAAATCTCAGAAAAACTCAGGTTGGCATCGTTACAAGCGATAAGATGAACAAAACCGTCGTTGTTTCAATCAAAGACAGAGTTCAGCATCCGCTTTACAAAAAGATAGTTAACCGTACAGTTAAAATCAAAGCGCATGACGAGAACAATGAGTGCGGTATGGGCGACAAGGTTCTTGTTATGGAAACCCGTCCTCTTTCAAAAGATAAAAGATGGCGTGTTGTAGAAATCATCGAGAAAGCGAAATAATTTTCTAAGGAGGAAATTACTGTGGTACAACAACAGACTTACCTCAAAGTTGCCGATAACACCGGTGCGAAAGAAATTATGTGCATTCGTGTACTCGGTGGTTCGGGCAGAAGGTATGCTAATATCGGCGACGTTATAGTTGCGTCGGTCAAAAAAGCAGCGCCCGGCGGCGTTGTCAAAAAAGGCGACGTAGTTAAAGCAGTCGTTGTAAGAAGCTGCAAAGGCGTTCGCAGGGACGACGGTACTTATATCCGTTTCGACGAAAACGCGGCAGTTATTATAAAAGATGATAAGACCCCCAGAGGTACCCGTATCTTTGGACCGGTTGCAAGAGAGCTTCGTGATAAGGACTATATGAAAATCCTCTCACTTGCTCCCGAAGTACTTTAAGGAGGTGCCTGTAGTGAATAATAAGGTTCATGTTAAAACAGGTGATACCGTAGTTGTAATTAACGGTAAGAACCGTGGCAAACAGGGCAAGGTTATGCAGGTAAGCCCCAAAGAAGGCAAAGTAATCGTTGAAGGCGTAAACATGGTAACTAAGCATGTTAAGCCCAAGCAGATGGGCGAGCCGGGCGGACTTATCAAGGCGGAAAGCGCTCTCTATGCCGACAAGGTTCAGTTGGTTTGCCCCAAGTGCGGCAAGGCTACAAGAGTAGGCCATGACGGCAAAGGCAAGGATAAAAAACGCGTTTGCAAAAAGTGCGGCGCGCAGTTTGAATAAGGGAGGGACATAACACATGGCGGCAAGACTTAAAGAAATGTATAAAAACGAAGTTGCTCCTGCGCTTCAAAAGAAGTTCGGCTACAAGAGCGTTATGCAAATCCCGAAGCTTAATAAGATAATCATTAACGTAGGCTGCGGCGAGGCAAAGGACAATTCAAAGGTTGTTAACGCAATTATGAACGACCTCTCCGTAATTACCGGACAGAAGCCCGTTGAATGTAAGGCGAAAAAATCGGTCGCAAACTTCAAAATCCGCGAGGGTATGACCATCGGCGTTAAGGTGACGCTCAGAGGCGACAGAATGTACGAGTTTTTGGACAGATTTTTCAACCTTGCGCTTCCGAGGGTTCGTGACTTCAGAGGAATTAATCCCAATTCGTTCGACGGCAGAGGCAATTACTCCATGGGCGTTAAGGAACAGTTGATTTTCCCTGAAATCGAATACGATAAGATTGACGCGGTACGCGGTATGGACATTTGCTTCGTAACTACCGCCGAAACAGATGAAGAAGCTCGTGAGCTTTTAACACTTATGGGCGCTCCGTTTGAGAGATAAGGAGGGATAATAAGTGGCTAAAACATCAATGAAGGTTAAACAGGCAAGACCCGCTAAGTATTCAACAAGGCAGCATAACAGATGTAAAATCTGCGGCAGGCCGCACGCTTATCTCCGTAAATACGGCGTTTGTCGTATCTGTTTCAGAAAGTTGGCACACGCAGGTCAAATTCCCGGCGTCAAGAAAGCAAGCTGGTAATAGAGCAATTGCAAAGGAGGCAAAAGTATGCAAATATCCGATACAATCGGCGATATGCTTACAAGAATTCGTAATGCAAATTCCGCAAAGCATGATACCGTAAAGATTCCTGCATCGAACATGAAGAAAGCAATTGCTCAGATTCTTGTTGATGAAGGTTATATCAAAGGATTTAAGGTTGAGGACGACGGTAAACAGGGTATGATTGAGATTGAGCTCAAATACGGCCCCAACAAATCGTCGGTAATTACCGGTTTACGCAGAGTTTCCAAGCCCGGTCTGCGTATATATACGGATTGCGAAAATATGCCTAAGGTTATGAAGGGCCTTGGTATTGCAATTCTTTCCACTTCAAAGGGCGTTATGACGGACAAGGACGCGCGCAAGGCAAATGTCGGCGGCGAAGTTCTTGCGTTTATTTGGTAAGGAGGTTAACAGTATGTCAAGAATAGGCAGACAGCCTATAGCTGTTCCGGCCGGCGTCGAGGTCAAAATCGACGGAAGTACTGTTAGCGTAAAAGGCCCCAAGGGCACTCTTACCAGAACAGTACACAACAATATGAAAGTTGAGCTCAACGGCGCAGAGGTAACCGTTACCCGCCCCGATGACAGCAACTTAAACAAATCGCTTCACGGTTTAACCCGCACGCTTATAGCCAATATGGTTGAGGGCGTTACAAAGGGCTATTCCAAGGAGCTTGAAATTAACGGTGTAGGTTACCGTGCGGCAAAGCAGGGCAAGGACCTTGTTCTCAATATCGGTTTCTCGCATCAGGTTACAGTTTCGGAAGTTGACGGAATTACAATCGAGGTCCCGTCACCCAATAAAGTCGTTATTTCCGGCCCCGACAAGCAGAAGGTCGGCCAGTTCGCAGCAGAAGTACGCGAAAAGCGTCCGCCCGAACCCTATAAGGGCAAAGGAATTAAGTATGTTGACGAGCACATCCGCCGTAAGGAAGGCAAAGCCGGTAAAGGCGGAAAATAATAAAAGGAGTGTATTTAAATGGTTAATAGACCTGACAGCAATAAGGCCAGACTTAAACGCCACGCAAGAGTTCGCTCCAAGGTTAAAGGCACATCGGATTGTCCTCGCCTTGACGTTTTCCGCTCGCTCAAGAATATCTACGCTCAGCTGATAGACGACACTACAGGCACAACGCTTGCCAGCGCTTCATCAACGGAGAAAGATTTTACACAGTATGGCGGAAACAAAGAAGCTGCTCGCGCAGTTGGCAAAAAATTAGCTGAAAGAGCCCTTGAAAAGAACATCAAAGACGTTGTTTTTGACAGAGGCGGTTATGTATATCACGGCAGAGTACAGGAACTCGCCGAAGGCGCTCGTGAGGGCGGACTTAACTTCTAAGAAAGGAGAACAAAAACAATGGCAAATTTAATTGATGCTTCAAAATTGGACCTTGAAGAAAGAGTTGTTTCCATCAACCGCGTTTCCAAAACCGTTAAGGGCGGCCGTATTATGAAGTTCTCCGCTTTGGTAGTTGTAGGCGACGGCAACGGAATCGTAGGCTTCGGTATGGGTAAGTCAAGCGAAGTTCCGGACGCTATCCGCAAGGGTATCGAGGACGCAAAAAAGAACCTCATCAAGGTTTCTCTCAAGGGAACGACAATTCCTCACGAAATTACAGGTAAATTCGGCGCAGGCGTAGTTTTAATGAAGCCCGCGGCTCCCGGTACCGGCGTTATCGCAGGCGGTCCCGTACGTGCGGTTGTTGAGGTAGTCGGAATTAAAGATATTCGTTCAAAGGCTCTTCGTTCAAA
Organism: uncultured Clostridia bacterium; assembly: GCA_947630835.1. Lineage (GTDB taxonomy): Bacteria > Bacillota > Clostridia > Oscillospirales > Acutalibacteraceae > Fimenecus. The sequence goes on from CANRIZ010000019.1 coordinate 13,482, forward strand.
TAATCCCAATAATGTAGTAAGAGCTACCATCGACGGCCTTTCAAAGCTTCGCAACATTGAAGAGGTTGCGACTGTCAGAGGCAAGTCGGTTAAAGAAATTGCAGAATAAGGAGTGTGTGTAATGGCTAATTTAGAAGTTACTCTCAAAAAGAGCCTTATCGGCTCAAAGAAAGACCAGATTGCCACGGCTCATGCACTCGGTCTTAAAAAAATAGGGGATAAATCGGTACAGCCCGACAATCCTCAGACACAGGGAAAAATCAAGAAGATTGCACATCTCCTTGATGTTAAAGAAGGCTAAGGAGGTGCGAATATGAAATTGCACGAACTTTCACCGGCAGAAGGCTCAAAGAAAAGCGTAAAGCGTATCGGCAGAGGCCCGGCGTCCGGTCAGGGCAAAACCGCAGGTAAGGGTCATAAAGGTCAAAAAGCCCGCGCCGGCAGAGGTATGCGCCCCGGCTTTGAAGGCGGTCAGATGCCTTTGCAGAGGAGAGTGCCCAAGAGAGGCTTCAACAATATTTTTGCAAAGGAAATTGCAACGGTTAACGTTTCTTCCCTCGATAAGGCTTTTGAGGACGGCTCAACGGTTACGGTTGAGGACCTTGTCAACGCAGGCCTTGTTAAAAAGGCGCTTGACGGTGTAAAGGTACTCGGAAACGGTGAAATCAGCAAAAAGCTTACTGTTCAGGTTAACGGCTTTTCCGAATCGGCAAAGCAGAAAATCGAGGCAGCCGGCGGAAAGGCTGAGGTGATCTAAGTGTTTAAAACAATTATAAACGCATGGAAGGTCGCGGATCTTCGCAAGAAGATGATATATACGGCTTTTATAATTCTCGTATTCAGAATAGGCGCGGCGCTTCCCGTACCGTTCGTTAATATCAGCAACGGTATAGTATCCGATCCCAACGCAAACAACTTTATGACATATTTGAGCATGATGACGGGCGACGCTTTTAACTACGGAACCCTTTTCGCAATGTCAATCACCCCGTACATCAATGCGTCAATTATCATTCAGCTTCTTGCGGTCGCAATTCCTTACCTTGAAAAGCTTTCAAAAGAGGGCGAGGAAGGACGCAAAAAGCTCTCGAAAATCACCCGTTACACTGCGGGCGTCCTTGCGCTTATGCAGAGCACGGCTTACTATTTCTACATCCGCGCTCAGGGATATCTTACAACATCCTCAAGCGGCTCAAGATATACGGGCTTTGCAGCGGTTTTCCAAGCAGTTGCAATAATTTTGTGCTATACCGCCGGTTCAACGTTTATTATGTGGCTCGGCGAGCAGATAAACGAAAAGGGTATCGGCAACGGTATTTCAATAATCCTTTTCGCAGGTATAGTATCCCGTATGCCGACAACAATTTACAGCCTTTATACCTATCTCGATAAGGGCGGCGCTTATTTTGCACTTGTTCCCATAGCTGCCGTTTCGCTTATCCTTATGGTTGCGTTCATTGTTTGGATGGACAATGCGGAAAGAAGAATTCCCGTTCAGTACGCAAAAAGAGTTGTCGGACGTAAGATGTACGGCGGTCAGAACACCCATATGCCCATTAAGGTTAATATGTGCGGCGTTCTCCCCATAATCTTTGCTTCGTCCATACTTTCAATCCCCCCGACAATCAATATGTTTGTCGACGTTTCGGGCAGCAAGTTTTGGACCGGATTTTTCGGAATTTTCGAATCAACACATTGGGCATATGCAATAATGTACTTTGTATTGATTATCTTCTTTGCATATTTCTATGCCGCCATTCAGTACAATCCCATTGAAATGGCTAACAATATCCGTAAAAACAGCGGCGCAGTACCGGGTATCCGTCCCGGCAAGCCCACTTCGGATTACATTACCAAGGTTTTGAACAGACTTACGCTTGTAGGCGCGTTGCTCCTCTCGGTTGTAGCGCTTTTCCCGATACTGTTCTCGCAGATAACGGCGGCGTTCCATCACCAGGTAAGCATAGTAATAGGCGGTACTTCAATCATCATTTTGGTAGGCGTTGCGCTTGAAACCGTAAAACAGCTTGAGAGCCAGATGATGATGCGTCACTATAAGGGATTTCTTGATTAATAAAGGAGATTGTTTATGAACCTTATTCTTTTGGGCGCTCCCGGAGCGGGAAAAGGAACGCAGGCGGAAAAAATCTGCGAAAAGCTTTCGATTCCCGCAATTTCCACAGGAAATATTTTGCGAGAGGCTATGGCAAACGAAACTGAAATGGGGCTTAAAGCAAAATCCTTTGTTGAAGCCGGCAATCTTGTTCCCGACGAGGTTGTTATCGGCATTATAAACGACAGATTAAAAGAGGATGACTGCAAAAACGGCTTTATCCTCGACGGCTTTCCGAGAACCATTCCGCAGGCGGAAGCTTTGGATTCCATGGGTATCGGAATCGACAAGGTTATTGATATAGAGGTACCCGACGATAAAATTGCGTCAAGACTTTCAGGCAGACGCGTATGCTTAAAGTGCGGCGCTACTTATCATACTCTGTTTAAGAAGCCCAAAGCGGACGGAATTTGCGATTCCTGCGGCGACAAGCTGGTTCAGCGTAAAGACGATATGCCCGAGACGGTTCTTGACAGGCTTAAAACCTATCACGAACAGACAGAACCGTTAAAAGGCTTTTATGAGAAGAAGGGTATTCTTCGGGTAGTTGAAGGTCAGGAGGACGTAGCCGAGACTACGGCCCTAACCTTTAAGGCATTGGAGGATTAAGCATGATAGTGCTGAAAACCGCAAGAGAGATCGAGCTTATCAGAAAAGCCTGCATCATCTCTGCGGAGGCATTACAAGTGGCGGGCGAGGCTGTCAAACCGGGTATTACCACCTGGGAGATTGACAAAATCGCATACGATTATATCAAAAAGCAGGGCGCCGAACCCAATTTCCTGCATTTGTACGATTTTCCCGCCACGGCATGCATTTCCATAAATGATGAGGTCATTCACGGAATACCGAGCAAAAAAAGAGTTGTTAAGGAAGGCGACATAGTCAGCATTGACTTGGGAGCCAAGGTTGACGGATATAACGGAGATAATGCTGCCACATTTGCGGCAGGTAAGATTACCGAATCCGCAAAGCGGCTGTGCGATGTGACCGAAAAAAGCCTTTATTTAGGCATTGAACAGGCCATTGCGGGCAACAGAATCGGCGATATAGCGTCTGCCGTGCAAACTTTTTGCGAGGCAAACGGCTTCGGCGTTGTGCGAGAGTATACCGGACACGGCGTCGGCGCAAAACTCCATGAAGACCCAAGCGTACCGAATTTCGGCACACCCGGACGAGGCGCTCGCTTACTGCCGGGTATGGTAATTGCAATAGAGCCCATGATTACGCAAGGCGATAAGGCTATAAAGCAATTATCCGACGGCTGGACAGTAAAAACCAAAGACGGCAAGCTTGCGGCGCATTACGAGCATACTATAGCAATTACAAAAAACGGCCCTGTGATTTTGACGAAAATCTGAGAGGCAAGTTTATGGAAATTGAAAGAGGCTCGGTTGTAAAAATACTTCGAGGCAAGGGTAAAAACCGCCTTATGTGCGTTGTCAAGGTTGAACGCAGCAGCGTTTACGTGTGCGACGGAAAAGTCAGAAAGCTTATTAACCCAAAGCTTAAAAATCCAAAACACATTGAATCGACGGATTGGAAGCTTGAAGAAAAGTTTATGGTATCCGATCGGTCGATAAGAAAAGCGTTAAACTTAATCGGGGAGGCGTACTTATGTCAAAACAGGATATGATCGAAATTGAAGGTACGGTTATCGAGGCGTTACCGAACGCGGTATTTCAGGTTGAGCTTGAGAACGGACACCAAATCACGGCTCACATTTCCGGAAAACTCAGAATGAATTACATTCGTATTCTTCCGGGCGATAAGGTAACGGTTGAAATGTCGCCATATGACCTTACCCGCGGACGGATTACATGGCGATCAAAATAAAAATACAGTGGTTATTTTTAGGAGGTATTTAAGATGAAAGTTAGACCTTCTGTCAAAAAAATATGCGATAAGTGCAAGATTATTAAACGCAAGGGTAAAGTAATGGTTATCTGTGAAAACCCCAAGCATAAGCAGCGTCAGGGCTGAGAGCAGCCTGACCGTGTATCGTTGTTAAAGATCTAAACAACGATATTGCGCTTATCCAAGGACGAAGTTTTTAGGGCGGACGCCCGCAATTTTAACGGAGGTGCAAACTCTAAATGGCACGTATTTCAGGTGTTGACTTACCCAGAGAAAAGAGAGTCGAAATAGGGCTCACTTATATCTACGGTATAGGCAGAAAAACCGCAAACGACATTATTGCCGCAACAGGCGTTAATCCCGACACTCGTGTTAAGGATTTAACCGAAGAAGATGTAGCAAAGCTGCGTGAATACATTGAACACAATGTTAAAGTCGAGGGCGATCTTCGCCGCGACACAGCTTTTGACATTAAGAGATTGGTAGAAATCGGCTGCTACCGTGGTATTCGCCATCGTAAAGGTCTTCCCGTAAGAGGGCAGACCTCCAAGAACAATGCGCGTACACGCAAAGGACCGAAGAAGACAATCGCAAACAAGAAGAAGTAAGAGGAGGGATTTGTAAATGGCTACTAAAGGCACAGCAAAAAAAGGCGCAACACGCAAGCGTCGCGACCGTAAGAACATTGAAAAAGGTGCAGCTCATATTCAATCCACCTTCAACAATACAATAGTCACAATTACCGACGTTCGGGGCAATGCGGTTTCCTGGGCTTCGGCAGGTGAAATGGGATTCAGGGGTTCTAAAAAATCCACTCCCTTCGCAGCTCAGACCGCTGCGGAAACAGCCGCAAAAATAGCGGTTGATCACGGTATGAAGACTATTGAAGTTTATGTTAAGGGCCCGGGTTCGGGACGTGAAGCGGCAATTCGCGCTTTGCAGACCGCGGGACTTGAGGTAACTATGATTAAAGACGTTACCCCCATTCCGCATAACGGATGCCGTCCGCCCAAGAGAAGAAGAGTATAACTTTGGAGGTGTAATATATGGCAAGATATACCGGTGCGGTTTGTAAATTATGCCGCCGCGAGGGCAAAAAGCTTTTCCTTAAAGGCGATCGCTGCTATACAAATAAATGTTCTGTTGAGCGCCGCAGCTATGCTCCCGGCCAGCATGGTCAGAGCCGCAAAAAGAATTCCGAATACGGTTTACAGCTTAGAGCAAAGCAGACAGCCAAGCGTTATTACGGTATTCAGGAGGGACAGTTCCATAAGTATTTCCTTATGGCCGAGCGCCGTCAGGGTATGACCGGCGAAAACCTTTTGAGAATTTGCGAAAGCCGTCTTGACAATGCGGTTTATCTTTTGGGATGGGCTTCGTCAAGAGCAGAGGCAAGGCAGTTGGTTAATCACGGACATTACCGTGTAAACGGTAAGAAAGTTGACATTCCGTCATATCTTCTTAAAGCAGGCGACGTTGTTTCTATCAAAGAAAAGAGCCGTGGCAGCGAAAAGATAAAAGCAGTTATTGAAGCTAATGCTTCCCGTCCCGTTCCGGAGTGGATTGAGAAGAATGCGGACGCTTTTGAAGGCAAGATTGTAAAGCTTCCCGACAGAGATCAGATTGAAGTTCCCGTTGAGGACCATCTTATCGTCGAGTTGTACTCAAAATAACAGCTTGCTGCTTAAACCAATTAAAACTATTTTTCGTTCGGTTTACCGAACAGTATTTAGGAGGCTTTTGAATGATAGGAATTGATAAGCCCAGCATTGAAGCACTCGACTTAACCGAGGACGGCACTTACGGCAAGTTCGTAATGGAGCCGTTGGAAAGAGGCTACGGCACAACAATCGGAAACAGCCTTCGCCGCGTATTGCTTTCTTCGCTTCCCGGTTACGCAATCACTTCCGTTAAGATAGACGGCGTTCTCCATGAGTTCTCAACGGTTGAGGGCGTTAAAGAGGACGTTACCGAGATAGTTCTTAACCTTAAAGGCGTAATCCTTAAAATCCACGGCGACGGCCCCAAGACCGTCTATGTGGACGCCAAGGGAAAATGCGAGGTTACCGCAGGCGACATTAAGACTGATTCCGACGTTGAAATTCTTAATCCCGAACACCATATCGCTACGCTTTCCGACAACGCCAATCTCGTTATGGAGATGACTGCCGACAAGGGCAGAGGATATGTTTCGGCTGAAAGAAATAAGCAGATGCTCCAGCCTGTTATCGGTGTTATTGCAATAGATTCGATTTACACACCCGTATTGAAGGTAAACTATACGGTTGAAAACACCCGTGTAGGTCAGATTACCGATTTTGACAAGCTTTCGATAGAAACTTGGACCGACGGAACAATCTCCGCAAAAGAAGCCGTTTCGCTCGGCGCAAAAATACTCAACGAGCATCTTAATCTCTTTATTGAGCTTTCGGAAGAAGCAGGCAATACCGAGGTTATGGTTGTTAAGAGCGATGACGTCAAGGGCAAGACTCTTGAGATGACCATAGAGGAGCTTGACCTTTCGGTTCGTTCCTTTAACTGCTTGAAGAGAGCGGGCATCAATACGGTTGAAGATTTGATTAATAAGACTGAAGAAGATATGATGAAAGTGAGAAACCTTGGCAGAAAATCTCTTGAAGAGGTTGTTGCAAAGCTCGAATCACTTGGCTTCACTCTTCACAAGGAAGACGAATAAAAGGAGTGATATTACATGCCCGGTACAAGAAAACTCGGCAGACCTACCGATCATCGCAGAGCAATGCTCAGGGGTTTGGTAACATACCTGCTTGAAAAAGGCAGAGTCGAAACGACTGTTACGAGGGCTAAAGAGGTACGCGCTATGGCTGAAAAAATGATTACCATAGCAAAAGACAACTCTTTACACGCAAGAAGACAGGTACTCGCATACGTTACCAAAGAGGACGTTGTTAAAAAGCTCTTTGACGAGACGGCTCCCAAATATCAGGACGTTAAGGGCGGATATACCCGTATAATTAAGACAGGCACACGCAGGGGAGACGCGGCGGAGATGGCAATTATCGAGCTTGTTGAGCCCAAAGCGGCGGAAGAAAAGCCCGTTAAAAAGACTGCGTCAAGGGCTGCAAAGAAAACAGCCTCAACCAAGAAGGCGGCTCCGGAAAAGAAAGCCGAAGAACCCGCTAAGGCTGAGGAAAAGGCAGAGGCCGCAGAGCCCGCAAAGGCTGAGGAGAAGGCGGAAGCCGAAGAACCCGCAAAGACCGAGGAAGCGTCTGAAACAGCCGAAGCTGCTCCCGAGCAGACCGAGGAAAAGGCGGACGCCGAATAATTTATATTTTTCGGAAAAATTAAATTCAGTTGCAAACAGCGGCAGTCAATTTTCTGATTGCCGCCGTTTTTTTGCATAAAGGAGCGTAAAAGCGTATAAATAAAAGGGAAATATTCATTTTGTTTGCCCGCTGCAAAGAAAATTATTATTTTCCCTGATTTTTCTTGATTTTTCTTTGCTTGTAAATTATAATATTCTTTGTATGTAAACAATTATTCTATAAATCCATCAGCGAGGGTGATTTAATTTGGAAAAGAAAATCGAAAGGAATTATAATTTTGCCAAGGCTGAGCAGGATGTTATTGATTTCTGGAATGAAAATGACATCTTTAAAAAGGCCGTGGCAAAAAACGATGTTAATACAAAAAACTACGTCTTTTACGACGGGCCTCCCACCGCAAACGGTAAGCCCCATATAGGCCATGTCCTTACAAGGGTTGTTAAGGACGTTATTCCGAGATACAAAACCATGCAGGGCTATCATGTCGAGAGAAAAGCGGGTTGGGATACCCACGGCCTTCCCGTTGAGCTTGAGGTCGAAAAGCAAATACACACTAACGGTAAGGCGGATATTGAAGCCTTCGGCGTAGAGCCGTTTATTCAAAAATGCCGCGAAAGCGTTTGGACTTATAAAGACCTCTGGGAAAAGATGTCCGAGAGAGTCGGTTTTTGGTGCGATTTTGAACATCCGTATATTACCTATACAAACGATTATATCGAATCGGTTTGGTGGGGACTTAAAGAGCTTGACAAAAAAGGACTTATCTATAAGGGCTTCAGGGTTTCCCCCTATTGCCCGAGATGTTCTACGGCTTTAAGCTCCCACGAGGTGGCTCAGGGCTACAAAACGGTAAAAACCGAATCTGTGTTTGTCAGATTTAAGTGCTTGGACGAGGACAATACCTACTTTGCCGTATGGACAACCACTCCGTGGACTTTGATTTCAAACGTGGCGCTTTGCGTAAACGAAAAGTTTGACTATTCCAAGGTAAAGGTTGACGGCGAGTTTTACTATATCGCAACGGAGCTTGCCGAGAGCCTTTTCGGCGAGGATTACGAAACGGTTTCCGCTTGCAAGGGTTCGGAGCTTGTCGGCAGGGAATATGAACCGATTTATTCCTTTGTTAAGGGTACGTTTAAGGAAAAGGCGTATTATGTTATAGCCGACGATTACGTTTCTCTTGACGCCGGTACGGGCATAGTTCACATAGCTCCGGCCTTCGGCGAGGACGACTCGAGAGTTGGCAAGCAGAACAATTTACCCTGCGTTAAGCCCGTCGATTTTGCGGGCAAATTTACCGACATTTGCGGCCCATATGCCGGCAGACTTGTGTTTGACGCAAACGACGATATCATAAAGGAGCTTATCGCTTCAAAGGTAATTCTTAAGGTTAAGAAAATAGAGCACAGCTATCCCCATTGTTGGCGCTGCAACAGCCCGCTTATTTACTATGCAAAGGATTCGTGGTTTATCGCTATGTCAACGCTTCGTGACGAGCTTGTTGCCGACAACAGAAGCGTTAACTGGTTCCCCGAAAACTTTAAAGAGGGCAGAATGGGCAACTTCGTTTCAAACGTTATCGACTGGGCGGTTTCCCGAGACAGATATTGGGGTACTCCGCTCCCGATTTGGGTTTGCGAAGAGTGCGGACACAAGCACGTTGTAGGTTCTGTTGCCGAGCTTGTTGAGCTTACAGGCGCAGACCCCGATATTGACCTGCACAAGCCTATGGTTGACAGGCTTACCATGACTTGCCCCGAGTGCGGAAAAACCATGCGCCGCACGCCAGAGGTTTGCGACTGCTGGATAGATTCCGGCTCAATGCCGTATGCCCAGCATCATTATCCTTTTGAAAATCAGGAAATATTCAAGCAGCAGTTCCCCGCCGATTTCATAAGCGAGGGCAGCGACCAGTCAAGAGGTTGGTTCTATGCTTTGCAGGCGCTTTCGACGGCGATTTTCGGAGTATCTCCTTACAAAAACTGTATCGCCCTCGGGCTTGTAAACGATGAAAACGGCATCAAGATGTCGAAGCATATCGGCAACGTCGTTGACCCGTGGGAGGTTCTTGACGAGTTCGGTTCGGACGCTACAAGGCTCTATTTCTGCATAGCCAACGCGCCGTGGATTTCAACCTCCTTTAACAAGCAGACGCTTGCACAGTTCCAAAACAGGTTTATAGGCACGATGTGGGCCTCGGTGTATTTCTATTCGCTTTACAGCGAGATTGACGGCTTTGACCCGAGCAAATACAAGCTTGAAGACTGCAAGCTGCGTTCTATCGACAAATGGGTGCTTTCAAGGGTAAATTCGCTTGTTAAGAAGGTCACCAAGGAGTTTGACTCGTACCATATCTTTGAGGCTACAAGGGCTATGGAGAGCTTTATCGACGAGCTTTCAAACTGGTATATCAGAAGAAACCGCCGCCGCTTCTTCAATTCCGAATTGACGGAGGATAAAATCACGGCGTATATGGTTCTTTATACCGTGCTTGAAACGCTGGCAAGGGTAGTCGCGCCCGTAACGCCCTTTGTTGCGGAGTCGATTTACCAGGGACTTGTCGCAAGATATTTCCCCGACGCTCCCGAGAGCGTTCATCTCGCGCAGTTCCCGCAGTTCAGGGAGGATTGGGACAATCCCGAGCTTGAAAGCCAAATGGAAATTTCCTATAAAGCGGTTGAAATCGGCAGAAAGCTTCGTGAGCTTGTTCATATCAGAAACCGTCAGCCTTTGAGCCAATGTATAGTTAAGATTGAAAACGGCGTAACTCTCGGCGAGGAGGAGCTGAATACCATTGCCGAGGAGCTTAACGTTGACAGCGTTATCACGGATTTTGACACGCAGAGTATTATTTGCTACGAGATTAAGCCGCAGCTTAAAACCCTCGGCCCGAAGTACGGAAGGCATCTTAAAGCTATAGGCGAGTATTTCAACGTTGACAGGAATACGGAAATCATAAACACCATAAAGTCGGACGGCGTTTACAAGACCGTTATTGACGGCGCCGAGATTGAGCTTACCATGGACGACCTGCTTGTAACGGAAAAGGCGAAGGAGGGCTATATTACCGAAACCAACTACGGCGTTACGGTAATACTCAACACAACGCTCAACGACGACCTTATCGAAAGAGGCTCTGTAAGGGAGTTCATTTCAAAGGTTCAAAATCTTCGTAAATCAAGCGGCTTCGAGGTAACGGACCATATCAACGTAACAGTTTGCTCGGACGAATATATAACCGAGGTCATAAACAAAAATTCCGAATTTATTAAATCCGAGCTTTTGTGCGACTGCCTCGCTTTTGCGGACAACGCAGAAAACGAGTTTGCAATAGACGAGCATAAGGTCAAGGTCGGCGTAAAAAAAGCGTAAAAAGGCGTAATAAAATTAAAAATTTCCCAAATTAAAGCGGCTTCAAAAGAGGCCGCTTTGCTTTTTGTCGGTAAATTGCTAAAAGTATTCAAAGTTTTCGGCCGCATTTTTCAAAAGGCGGTAGGGTCGAGGGGCAAAGCCCCCGGCGCAGTCCGCAGACTGCGAAACACCTGTACTTCAAAAAGCGCAGGAGGCGCGCATTACAGTTAGCCGAATATTTAAAAGCCCAAAATTCAAATTATAAATTAAGTGCCGAAAAAAGTCGCTTTAAAAAGATTCTATACAATTTTTTCGATTGACGGGAAAAATTAGGCGTGGTATAATTAAGAAGCAAAAAAGGAAAATATTTCTTTTGTTTTTTATAATGACGAAAGCAGATTTTTTAAAAGGGCGCATAAACGGAATATTTACCACTCTCCGTTCTCGCCCTCAAGCAGAAAAAATCTCAATCAAAAAACAAAAATTTCAATTCAAGAAAGGAAAACTTACTATGAAAAAACTTACAAAACTTCTCTCTGTCGTTTTAGTGGCGACATTACTTGCAACAGCATTTACATTTACGACTTCGGCAGCGTCTTTGGGAGACGTTAACGGTGACGGCAGAGTTACTGTGACTGACGCCAAATTGATTCTCCGGAGCATTGCTAAGACAAAGACTCTTTCCGAGGCACAAAACAAAGCAGCCGATGTAAACGGTGACGGAAACGTTACTACGGTTGACGCTAAGTGGGTACTTCAGATTGTTGCCGGAAGCAGAAATGAAGACGGTACTGAAAATAAGGTACAGAATCAGATTAGTTGGGACTATGAAAACAATAGGGCTTACTTCACTGCCTCTACAGGGGAGGTTGTAGAGTTTCCCATAAACTGTACTCTTGATAATTTAACCCTTGTAAGTGTTGAAGAAAACAATGACCGTATAGTTGCAACTTATGACAATGGGTCAAAAGATACAAGATTTAGATGCGATAAGTGCGGTAAGTACACTTGCGACGGAAGTTGTATGACTTACGATGATTTTGCTATGTGTTCTTATTGCGGAAGGACCGATTGCGGTCGCTCAACTTCGTGGGATTATACTTGTGAATTCTGCGGACAATTCGTTAAAGCTAACACCTGTCATCATTGTGCAGGTGAAACCGCATTGGATAAAGCAAGACGCGAGGAATGGAATAAAACACATTAATTTTGCTTGAAGTGTCATAGAAGCTGTACACACGCCTCCATTCCGCCTCTTGCGGAATAACAAAAAAGTCTCTCTATAAAAAAAATAGAGGGGCTTTTTCTTTTTGTCTATTTTTAATTTTCTGTCATTATTTTTTTGTGACAGGAACTTTTTTGTTTTTTCTTTTAATTTTAATTTTCTGTCACTATGTAAATGTAATTTCTCAATCACTTTAAAACTTGATTAACGGCAGAGGTCAGATGTTGTAAGTTTTAAGTGAGACGAAAGAACAAAAATTTTCAAACCAAAAAACATTTTAGAAAGGAGTTTTTTTTAATGAAAAAGAAACCACAAAAATTCATTGCCGTAGTTTTGGCAATCATTTCTTTACTCTCGGCTTGTAATCTGGGAGTTTTCGCCGGATACTTTTCCGGCAGTCCGAGCAATGGCGGAGGTACGCCCTCAAGCTCGGCAGACGAACAATTTAAAATCAGAGGCTACAAAGGCGACATTAACCGTCCGCAAGGTTACCGGTTCAGCATCATTGACGCCGGCGGTAACACGCTAATGAATGATAATGAAACAAAATTCCGTACCATTGACATTTTGCGAACCGGCGCTAACGACGCAAGTAAGCTTCAGTACAAACTTAACAAGTACCAAATCAGGGCAAAATACGTTGACCCCAACGGTGACATTAATCTGAATTTAGGAGATTCGGGTACAGCGGCTTACGGTAAAAAATCTGAAGGAGAATTAAGTAATATTTCTCCGTTGCCCGATACTACGGGTATTGGGTCTTGGATTGAGAACGCTACCAACCGCAATGTAGTTTTAAGTGCGGTCGGTTATTCCGGCGCTCTCAACACAAATCGAATAGTCATCGAGCCTCTTTACTGCATTTCCTACAACGGCTATTTTATGCTCCTTACGGTAAGCGAAATGGCCCTGATGAACATTCATTATAATCAAGGAAATGCGGGTAACGCCTACACGACGGGCCATTACACAAACTACCATTTCCCGGCCAGTCTTATGCTCGTCAGCGGCAATGACACAGATTTGGGGTTAAGCGTAAAAGCCTACAAAAAAAGCGGCTACAGCGAATCAAATCCCTATACAAATGACGAAATTATTAAAAACGGCCTCGGAATGGCTCTTTACTATGAAAAAAACAGTGACGGCACTCCGAAAATGCCGAACAATACCCATACGATGACAATTTCCTACCACAAGAATGACGGCAGCGGAATCAAAACTTCCTTCTCGTATGTAATTGAAAATTCCAACACTATGGTTGATATTTACTCTCCCGCCCTCCTTAACATAGTTAGCGACAAAGATTTCAGCAAAGACGGATACGGTTTTGAGGGTTGGGCGACAAGCGGATATAATACTGAGATAGAAATTTTATGTGTGATTTACAACTAAATAAAAAAATTATCTTTTAATTAGAAAAAATCATAAAAAAATTAAAAAAGTCACATCAAAAAGATTCTATACAGGTTTTGTCGGTTGACGGAATTTTTTGGTTGTGATATAATTAAGTTAACATAACAGGAAAATGTTGCGTTTTCGCTTAAAAATTCAAAAACAGTTTGGTAACAACAGAATTTCAAAATACCGACAATTTTTAACTGCGATGTAATGGGACGTTAAGTGCCGGGCATAATTTCAAGGGCGCATTTATCCTTTGCAATGGGGCGCTGCCAACCGTACCGTGATATAATTGTCGGATTGTATATGTATAGCTTGACAACGCCAAGCGAAACAAGCATATCTAAAGAAAAAATATGATTTACGGGGCTTTTCCTATCTGATAATAATATTTATAATAATTTTTAGCTGTTTTGCACAAAAAAGTATTGACAAATCATTAAATATATTGTACAATATGCTCAAGAAAGAAAAACAATTTTCTTTCTCGCTTAAATCAGATAAACAATAAAATATTAAAACACATTTAAACTTGAAAGGAGTTTTGTCATGAACTTAACTAAAGAAAAAATAATTGAAGAAATTTCAGAAAAACCTATTTATGATATCAGCAACGAATCAGCAACCGCTGCCGCTAAAGATATTAATTTTACAAAGTGCCGTAAATATAGTCCAATTCATTATAAAACCAGATATGCGATTATAAAGAAAAAAGTTGAAACATTTGATAACGACAGTGATAAAATTGCATATCTCAATTGCTTGCAGACAATTTATAAATCACTGTCAAATTATGATTTTATTGATATATCCCTAATTTTTATATCGGGTGGATGTTTAGGTGTTTCGGTTTTTGAAAATAATGTACTATATAAAATTATATCGCTTATAATTTTTATAGCTTTAGTTTCAATTAAATCATATATAACAAGCACAAGGAAATGGGATTTTTACAATAGCATATTTGAACATATAAAAGATGAAATAAAATAATTGTTCTAAAATCGGAAGTTTATCCCTTGAACCTTGACCTTTTTGTCCGTTTCAAAGAAATTTCCCCTGACAGGAGGACTTGCCCTTTGTAAAAGACGGGCGAAGATTTATAATTCTTATGCTGTTAAAACAGTATCTCCAAAATTAAAGCGGCTTCAAAAGAGGCCGCTTTTTTGCGTTTAATTCTGTTTTTCGACAATTTTGTACTCGTCGTACGGGTTATAGTAGGGACATTCAAAATCGGAACAGCTTAAAAATCTCGCCGTTTCGTCCTCGTCAAGGTCTATTTCACAGCTGTAACAGTCGTAGTCCTCGTCGTAAATATAGTAAGCGCAGCATTCGCATTGCGTAAGCTTCTTTTTTTGAGCCATATTCAGCTTTCCTTTTCCTCGTGGTATTCTTTTTCGGTGTTGACGTTCCAAATATTCGCCTTGTCGCTTTTTCCCGTAATTATGTTGCTTACCGTTTCAAAAGCGGTCATCATAGAATGATCCATATTGTTATATCTGTGCTGACCGTTCCTGCCGACGCAGTAAAGGTTTTCAAAGCCGTTAAGGTAATTGATAACCTCGGGCAAATCCTTGTAGCTGTCAAAATAGGCGGGATATGCTTTTGCCACCCTTTCCCTGTGATAATCGAGCAGCTTTGTTTCGCAGTCCGCAACGCCGATTTTTTTAAGCTCGGAAAACGCGAAATCAACGCATTTTTTCTCGTCCATATTCCAAAAATCGTCGCCCTCGCAGCAAAAATATTCAAGCCCCAACCATACGGTGTTGTTAATATCCTTTATAAGATAAGGCGACCAGTTGTTGAAAATCTGTATCCTGCCGAGCTTTACGCCCTTGTCCTGAACGTATATCCAACAATCGGGAACAATATCGGAAATTGTTTTTATATCCGTTTCGTTTTTAAGAGCAAGCCTGTCGACGAGCAGACCGACCGTTACGAAATCTCTGTAGGGCAGACCGTTTGCAATTTCCTTTATATTTTCGGGAACGTCCGCGCCCTCAAAGGCGTTTATCAAATCCTTTATCGGCATCGACGAGATAAATATATCGGCGGGATATTCCCTGCCGCCTGCCGAAACGGACTTTATTTTGCCGTCAAGCAGGTTAATTTTATCCGCCTGCGAATTAAAAACGATTTTTCCGCCGAGTCTTGTAAATTCCTGCGCCGCCGTTTCCCAAAGCTGACCCGGGCCGAACTTCGGGTACTTAAATTCCTCTATCAGGGAGGCTTCGGAGCTTGCGCTTTTTGAAGAAAACAGCTTTGAAGCGGCGTTTTTAAGCACTTCTTTAATTGAAATTCCCTTTACCCTTTGCGCGCCCCAATCGGCGGATATTTCGCAGGGGCGTCTGCCCCAGAGCTTTTCGGTGTATCCCTCAAAAAACATAGAATAAAGCTCTTTGCCGAAGCGGTTGATATAAAAATTTTCAAGCGAGGTTTCCTCTTTTTTGTCAACCACAGCGTGAAGATAGCTGAAACCCGATTTCAAAGTCCTTGTAAAACCGAGATTTAATATAGTCTGCATTTTAAGAGAAACGGGATAGTCGAAGAATTTGTTAAGGTAATAAATTCTCGAAATTCTCTGCCTTAAAAGCATAACCCTGTCGTCGTTTTCGGGGTTCGGGCCGTTTTTTGAAAGCGACTTTTGGCGGCAAAGCAGCTTGTCGTCGTACGAGGGAGCGCCCTGCATTTTCAAAAGGCTTTCCCACCATTCGTTGACCCTTTCGTCCTTTGAAAAAAAGCGATGGCCGCCCAAATCCATACAGTTGCCGTTATGCCTTACGGTTGCGGAAATTCCGCCCGCCCTGCCGCTTTTCTCAAGCAAGGTAACAGAGTAGTTGCCGCCGCCTTTTCTCAAAAGCTCAAGCCCGGCGGTAAGCCCTGCCGGACCTGCGCCGATAATCAACACTTCCCGCATTGTATTTCTCCTTTTATTTCTTGCTCCAGAATATGTAATCGGCAACCAGAACAGCCCTCGAAAAGGAAGCCTCGGCGGCGTCTATTTTAACGGGCGGAGCAATTAAAAAGTATTCGCCGTTTGCAACGCTTTCAAGATTAAGCCCTTCGAGTATGGCTATGTTCCTGCTGAGCAACGCTCTGTGCGCCGTTCCGTTTGAATCGGCGGCTTCAATGCTTGTGCCGTCCGTTCCCACAAGCTCATATCCCAGGTACGAGAGGGATTCTGCGGCTGTTTCGTGCAAAAAAGCCTTGCCCTTTGATTTTATAAGTATTCTTTTACATTCTCTCGGAAAGCAGTCCTCAACGAGTCTGCCGGTAATCATACCAGCCGAAACCTCGATAACGCGGCAAGGGCCGATAAACTTTTCCAAATCGCAGCTGCCTATTGAGCCGCCGTCCGGAATAAAATGCGACGGGGCGTCAACGTGGGTGCCGTTGTGAAGACAGGCGCTTATACTGCTTAAACTGTAAGCGGATTGCGGCGAGATTTCCCTGACCCGTGTAAGCTCGGGAATCGGGTCGCCCTCAAAAACCTCTGCCGTAAGCAAATCGTTGGAAATATCAATAATTTTCATATTTAACCCTCCTGTTCTTTCACACAAGTCTATTATAACAAACAGACAATATATGTCAATTAACGATATGTTAATTATTGTCCATAATCTCGGAGATTATCCTGTGTTTAAGCGTTTTGTCAAAGTATTCGTTCTGTATGTCAAAAATAAGCTCGGTAATCGCATTGTGCGTTTCAAAAACGTCGTACATGGAGAAGACGGTTTTGCCTATATAGTCGTCAATTTGTTCGTCGTTAAGGTTCATACGGAATTTAACGCTTTCGGGGAGCTTTGCTTTTAAAAAACGCTCGGTATGTATTTCTCCCGACTGAACATACGGCAGAAAATGATAATCGTTATCGCTTAAAAACGCAAGCGAAAGCGCAGGCACGCAAAGATGCTCGGGTTCTCCGGTAAGCGAGCAGTTAAAAACGGCCGCGTCGCAGCCCAACTGCACAAAAGCCTCGCCGAGCCCCGAAATGAGCATTGATTTTGCGCATTTCAGGTTGCCCGTAACCGTATATATGCGGCTGCATTCCTCAAAAACGGTTTCATACAGACTGTGAACGCCCCAAGCGGTTATGCTCGATATTGAACGGATAAGCCTTTTGCCCGTTTCGCCCAAGGGTGTAATGCCGTTTCTGCCGATAAAGCGAAGTATATAGTTTAATATTTTCGGCTTGCTTATGTATTTTAAACTCATACGTTCGTTTTCCCTTTGAAGTATCGCGGCGGAATTTTTCTCTTTTGCCGCCCGTGAAAGCGTTTTGTATTTGCTCCTTTCAAGCTTTGCAAGCCGTTCTGCGGGCAGCTGCGCGCCGCACAGCTTGTCAATGTCGATTATTTTATTTTCCCCCGGCGGTAAATCGAGATATTCTCCGTCGCAGATAAGAATATTTTTTCCCTTTATATATACGCAGGCAAGCTCTTCATAGTTAAAGGGCGATAAAAATTTTTCGCAGGTAAATCCCTGCTCGGAGGCTTTGTTTACGGCTTCATAAAGCAGTTTGCTTTTTATTAAAGGACAGCTTCCCTTTAATACGAAGGCGTTTATTTCCTTTTCTTGCGTTTGCAGAATACTTTGTATGCTCTGAGAAGTAAAAAAGTATTTCATAAAATCCCCTCCCCGAATAGTTTATTCCGAAATCGCCCCTGTCGATACAATATATTATGTTCAAAAATACAAAAATTTACTGTTTTGTTTGACATATCGGCGGCGGAGGAGTATAATATCAGCGTCGATTTATAAAAAATACTCAAGGAGTGAAAAAATATGCCATTGGTAACAACAACGGAAATGTTCAAAAAAGCTTATGAGGGCGGCTACGCCATCGGCGCTTTTAACGTAAACAATATGGAAATTATACAGGGTATTACAAGGGCCGCAAAAAAGCTTGACGCCCCGGTAATTCTCCAGGTATCGGCAGGCGCAAGGAAATACGCTTCCCACGGTTATCTTGTAGCTATGGTTAAGGCGGCGGCTGAGGAAACAGGACTCCCCATAGCGCTCCATCTTGACCACGGCCCGGATTTTGAAACCTGCAAGGCCTGCATAGACGGCGGCTTCACCTCCGTTATGATTGACGGAAGCTCTTTACCCTACGAGGAAAACGTTGCGCTTACGAAGATGGTTGTGGAGTATGCGCATGCTCACGGCGTAGTTGTCGAGGGCGAGCTTGGAACGCTTGCCGGCGTTGAGGACGAGGTAGTTGTGGAGGAAGGTCACGAATCCTACACAAACCCCGACCAGGTGTTCGATTTCGTTACAAGAACGGGCGTTGATTCCCTTGCAATAGCTATAGGAACATCGCACGGCGCATACAAATTCAAGCCCGGTCAGAAGCCTCAGCTTCGCTTCGACATTTTGGAGGAGGTTGAAAGAAGACTTCCCGGCTTCCCGATAGTTCTCCACGGCGCAAGCTCCGTAAATCAGGAACATATTAAGATGATTAACGAGTTCGGCGGCAAGATGCCCGACGCTATCGGTATTCCCGAGGATATGCTCCGCAAGGCGGCTTCCATGGCGGTTTGCAAAATAAACGTTGACTCCGACATTCGTATTGCAATGACTGCCGCGGTCAGAAAGCATTTTGCCGAAAATCCCGCCGATTTTGACCCGAGAAAGTATCTTACTCCGGCAAGGAACGCCATTGAGGAGGTCGTTTCGCATAAAATCGAGACGGTTCTCGGCTGCGGCGGAAAGGCTTGACGGGACTCAACCCGTTTTAATATGAAATTTAAGCCCCTGTTCAGTACAGGGGCTTTTTTATGCCGTTTAATATTTGATTTTTCTGAATTTATTTGGGCAAAAGCCCGTTTCCTTTTTAAAAAAGCAAATAAAATTCGACGCGCTGTTGAAGCCCGTTTTATAGGCTATGATTTCCACCGAATCGTCGCTTTGCTTTAAAAGCTGTTTTGCCTTGTCAAGGCGAACGCCGAGCAGATAATTGTACGGGGAAAATCCCGTGTTTTCTTTAAAATACTTGGAAAAATGCGACACGCTCATATATATTTCGCTTGCAATATCGGATATTGAAATGTCCCGAAAGTAATTTGAAGCGATAAATTCCTTGGCTTTTTCGATTCTTTCGGATTTGCCTTTGCCGCCCGATTCGTTTGCCTGACCGATACAGCAGAGCATAGTATATATTTCTTTTGAAATTTCATATTCGCTTTTATTGAGCCGTATGCCGTTTATTGCGTTTTGAATATGCTCGGCGGCTTCCGGACAGCATTTTATTTTTTGCCCCTTTTCGCTTGCAAGCGCGCGGAACAATTCGTAGGAGCTGCCGCCGTCAAAATGAATCCACAAAGTATGAGCCTTGATTTTGGCATAATATTTATGCGCTTTACAGCAGTCAATCAGCAGAAGCTCGTCTTTTTTTGCTTCAAGCTTAACGCCTCCGTTTTCCATAGCTATACAGCCTTCAAGAACATAAAGCGCAAGTATGCTGTCATAGCGTTCCCTTTCAACGCAGTATTTACTTGTGCAAAAGAACTCCCCTGCCGCTATTGGGTAGTAAAGCAGATTTTTGGCGTTATGAGAAAATGTGTAAAAATACATATGCGAGCCCTTTTTAAGCCCGTTTCCCGTAATTTCCATAATAAATATAATAAGATTTCTAAATTTTTTGATAAAATATCAAAACAAATCTTACGATAATAATAGTATAATAAAGACAAATTTATGTCAAGGGGAGTTGCTTCAAATTGCGCAATTTTTCTAAAGTCAGAGTATGGGAAGAAGAAATTACCATACCCACATATGAAACGGGCAAGCCCGACAAAAACCCGTTGTTCCTTGAAAAAAGAGTGTATCAGGGCAGCAGCGGAAAAGTCTATCCGCACCCTGTAATAGATAAGATATGCGATTTTGCGGTCGATAAAAAATACAAGGCGGTATTTCTTGAAAACGATTTTCTCAAAATTATGATATTGCCGCAGCTCGGCGGCAGAGTTCAAAGAGCTTACGACAAAACAAAAAACTATGATTTTGTTTATTACAACCATGTTATCAAACCTGCTCTTGTCGGGCTTGCGGGCCCGTGGGTTTCGGGCGGAATAGAATTTAACTGGCCCCAGCATCACAGGCCGAGTACCTTTGACGAGGTAAACTGCGCCTATCGCCAAAACGCCGACGGCAGCGCGACAATTATTGTAAGCGAAATAGAAAATATGTTCCATACAAAGGGCGAGACGGAATTTACGCTGTATCCGGATAAGGCGTATTTGGAGCTTAAAAATCATCTTTTTAACAGAACGGACGTTAAGCAGACTTTTCTTTGGTGGGCAAATCCCGCAGTTGCGGTAAACGAAAATTACCGCAGTATATTCCCTCCCGACGTTACGGCGGTTATGGATCATGGAAAGCGGGACGTTTCGACTTTTCCCATAGCGACGGGAACATATTATAAAGTGGATTACTCAAAGGGCGTCGATATTTCAATGTATAAAAATCTGCCCGTGCCTACGTCGTTTATGGCGGCGAAAAGCGATTTTGACTTTGTCGGCGGTTATGACGAGGGAGTAGGTGCGGGAATTCTCCATATAGCGGATCATCATATATCGCCGGGCAAAAAGCAGTGGACTTGGGGCTGCGGAGATTTCGGAAAAGCCTGGGACAGAAACTTAACGGACGGGGACGGTCCGTATGTAGAGCTGATGGCAGGCTGTTTTACGGATAATCAACCGGATTTCAGCTTTATTGCGCCCATGGAGAGCAGGGATTTTACCCAGTACTTTATGCCGTATCATAATTTGGGTACGGTTCACAATGCAAACAAGGATTTATCGCTGCATATCGAAGTTGACGACAAGATTACTGTCAGGCTTTACTGCTCGGGAACGCTCGGAAAATGCGAAATCAAAATAAACGACGCGCTTTCAAAAGAGCTTGATTTGGTTTGCGCCAATACATACGAGATAAGCGCACCGAACACGGGTTACAAATTTGAAGATATAAACGTAAGCGTAATCAAAAACGGCAAAACGGTTCTATCATTTAACGGCGATGTAAAAAAGCAGGAAATTCCCGAACCCGCAAAACCCGCTCCCCTTCCGCAGGAATGTAAAAGCGCAGAGGAGCTGTATTTGTACGGTTTGCATATCGAGCAGTACCGCCATGCTACCCGCAGAGCGGAGGATTATTATATCGAGGGTCTGAAGCGCGATAAAACCGATATAAGGCTCAATAACGCTTACGGCTTGCTGTTGTTGAAAAAGGGACGAATAAAGGAAAGCGAAAGGTATTTCAAAGCCGCAATAGAAAAGCAGACTCAATTATCCCCCAATCCTATAAGCGGCGAAATATACTACAATCTCGGGCTGTGCCTGCTCTATAGAGGTAAGCTTAGCGAAGCATACGACGCATTTTACAAGTCTGCATGGAACGCAGAGACAAAGGGCAACGCGTATTTCTTTATGGCTCTTATCCGTTCAAGGCAGAATGATTATGAACCCGCATTGGAATTTGTTGATAACGCGCTGATTTACAATGCCCGTAATTTTAAAGCTCTCAACCTTAAAACAATGCTTTTAAAGGCGGTCGGAGGCGATTATAAATCGAACGCCGAATACACGCTCTCTCTTGACAATCTCGATTTAGCCGCATTGCATTTGTCCGGCGGAGATACGGCAAAGCATATAATAAATCCGAATATGCTTATAGACATAGCCCTTGAATTTGCCGCCGCCGGATTTTATGACGACGCTCTTAAACTGCTCGATACGGACAGCTCCGGTTACCCGATGATAAATTATTATAGAGCGTATTGGGCTTTTCAATCGGGAAAAGAATATAAGACGCATCTTGAAAAAGCATTCGCCTGCAATCCGTTTTGCTGTTTTCCAAACAGGTTAGAGGATATTGAGGCGCTTGAGTTTGCCGTAAGAGAAAATCCGAAGGATTTTAAAGCTCCCTACTATCTCGGAAATCTTTATTATGACAGGGAGCGCCACAAAGACGCCGTTATGTGCTTTGAAAGGTCCGTCGCTTTGGGTTGTGATTTTGCAACGCCGTACCGCAATTTGGCATTGTTATATTATAACTGCGAGCATAAAGAGGATAAAGCTCTTGAAATGATGAGTAAAGCGTATTCAATGGACGAAACTGACGTAAGAATCCTTTATGAGCTTGATTTGCTAAAGAAGAGAATCGGGATTTCGCCCGAAGAAAGACTTGCATTTTTGAAAAAACGCTTAAAAATTTTAACCTGCCGTGACGATTTATATATCGAATATATTACATTGCTGAATCTTACGGGTAAATACGAAGAATCGCTCAGTTTAATTCTTTCGCATAAATTTCACCCGTGGGAGGGCGGAGAGGGAAAAGTCTCCGAACAGTATATCTTTTCCAATGTTGCCGTTGCCGCAAAAAATCTTAAAAGCGGCGATATAAGGGCGGCTGCGGAGTATATGAGCAACAGCTTTGAATATCCGCACAATTTGGGAGAGGGCAAGCTGTACGGCGCGCAGGAAAATATGCAAAATTATTACCTCGGCCTTGCATATGAGAAAGTGGGAAAGCTCGATATTGCAAACGGATATTTTACAAAAGCGTCAAGCGGCTTGTCGGAGCCTGCGTCCGCAACCTATTACAACGATCAGCCGCCCGAAACGATTTTTTATCAGGGCTTGGCTCTGTTGAAGCTCGGCGATACCGAAAAAGCAAATATGCGGTTTAGCAAGCTGATTTCCTACGCGGACGAGCATATTGACGACCGGGCGGAAATAGATTATTTCGCCGTATCGCTGCCCGATTTGCTTGTGTTTGAAAGCGACTTGAATCAGGCTAACAAAACGCATTGTATGTTTATGAAAGCTTTGGGGATGTACGGCTTAGGAGAAAAACGCGAAAGCAAATTACTGTTTGAACGCGCTTTGAAAGAGAATTGCAATAATTTCAAAATTGCCGCGCATTATCAATTCATATTTACGGAGGAAATGTTATGAGATACAATATCCCTTTAAACAAATGGGAATTTTCTATAGGGGAGTCGGGTTTCAAAAAAAGCGTTACCGTGCCGCACACTTGGAACGTAGACGATGAGGTTATGAAGCACAGGGGAGAAGCCGAATACGAAACCAAGGTCTTTATTGACGAAAATTTAAAGGGCAAGCGGGCGCTTATTTCATTTAATGCGGTATATCATACGGCTAAGGTGTATATTAACGGAGCGTTCGCGGGTTGTCACATCCGTTCGGGGTTTACGCCGTTTGAATTTGAAATTACGGACAAGGTGATTTTCGGGGCGGATAACCTGATAAAGGTTATTGCCGACAATGCCCATATTGCCGAAATGCTGCCGCACGGCGACGATTTCGACTGGGCGGACGACGGCGGAATTATCAGAAAGGCGGAGCTTAAATTTACCGAACCCGACGCCGTAAAATTTTTGCATGTGCAGGAAAATATAACTAAAATCAAGGACGGTCTGTGTTCGGGAAGCGTAAAAATTTTTACCGAATTTTCGGACGGGAAGCCCCACGGCGGTACGTTGAGAATTACGGATTATTCGACCGGCGAAACGGTAACGGAAAAGCGCTTCGAGAGCATAGACGGGGAAGCCTCGGCGGATTTTGCGGGCTTAAAGCTTTGGAGCTGTTACGCTCCGAACCTGTACCTTGTTTCGCTTCAAACCGACAGCGATTTCTGCGAAATAAGGACGGGCTTCAGAAAAATTGAGGTCAAGGGTGAAAAAATACTGTTAAACGACAGCGAAATTTATCTTAAAGGCTGTGAATGGATGCCCGGCTCTCACCCGGATTACGGTATGGCGGAGCCGCTTGAACACAGTATCAAATGCCTTAAACAGTTGAAAAATGCGGGCTGTGTGTTTACCCGTTTCCATTGGCAGCAGGACGACGGGATTTTTGACTGGTGCGATGAAAACGGTTTGCTCGTTCAGGAGGAGATACCCTATTGGGGCTATCCGAAGCAGGCCGGGACGCTGCAGCTTGAAATAGCGAAACAGCAGGCGGACGAAATGGTTTATTTCCATAAAAATCATCCGTCAATAGTATTTTGGGGCGTGGGCAACGAGCTCGGTGCTCAAACGCAGGAAACAATCAATTATGTAAAGGATATGGTAAGCTACTTTAAATCTATTGATTCAAGACGGCTTGTAAACTACGTTTCAAACACCCTTAGCAGGGTTGAAAACATTGATAAGGACGACGCAACGCTGTACGGGGACGTTGCGATGTGGAACGACTATCTGGGACTTTGGGAACCGAGTGACGATATAGAGAGCCATATGTTAAGAACCTGCAAAAAGGCGGAGGGCATGCCGCTTGTGGTTTCCGAATTCGGGCTTTGCGAGCCGCATTTTAAGGGCGGAGACGCAGAACGAGCAAGAATACTCGAAGAAAGGCTTAAAATGTATGCCGAAATACCGAACGTCCAAGGCTATGTTTGGTTCTCCTTAAACGATTACCGAACCCATTGCGGCGAAGCGGGCGAGGACAAAATGCGCCGCCGTGTTCACGGCTCAACCGATTTATACGCAAACGAAAAGCCGTCGTACAGATTGCTTTGCAATTTGCAAAAGAATTTGAAAAAGTAATTTCATAAAAACTATATTTAATTTTTATTTATGCGGGAAGGCTTTTCGGAGCTTTCCCGCAAGTTTTTTGAAAAAATTTGAAGAATTCTCTCGATTTTTCCGTAAATTTTGCCGCTTTTTGCCTTTAAATTCGCCTTAAAATCGTTTCGGCGAGCGAAAAAAGCGCAACAAATTAAAAAAAATACATAAAAACCCTTTTATTTTGTGTTTGTTAGTGGTATAATATCATCGTTAATGTGAATTTTTATCTGTAAAGCATTTCTATAAATTGTGTGAAAAATCAACAGAGGAGTGTAACGTCCTTGGAAAAGTTTGTAATTACCGGCGGCAATCCGTTAACGGGCGAAGTTTCCGTCAGCGGCGCCAAGAATGCCGTTGTTGCCATACTTCCTGCGACTATTCTTGCCGAAGATGTTTGCAGAATTGAAAATATACCGAACATAAGCGATGTTTCTTCCATGATAAAAATATTGAGCATTATGGGAGCGCATATTAGATTTATAAATAAAAATACCATAGAAATCGACACAAGGCATATTAATTCTTATGTAGTGGAATACGAGCTTTCAAAACAGTTGAGAGCTTCTTACTATCTTATAGGTGCGCTTTTGGGCAGGTTCAACAAGGCGGAGGTCGCAATGCCCGGCGGCTGTTATCTCGGCGTTCGTCCCATAGACCAGCATATTAAGGGCTTCGAGGCTCTGGGCGCAACCGTTACCATGGAGGAAAACGCCATGGTAAACGCAAAAGCGGAGAGGCTTTTGGGCAGTTCGATTTACCTCGACGTCGTTTCCGTCGGCGCAACGATAAACTGTATGCTTGCGGCGGTTAAGGCAAGGGGACTTACAATAATAGAAAACGCCGCAAAAGAGCCGCATATAGTTGACCTTGCCAACTTCCTTAACACTATGGGAGCGGATATAAGAGGCGCAGGTACGGACGTTATTAAAATCAGGGGTGTGGAAAAGCTCCATGGCTGCGAGTATTCCATAATTCCCGACCAGATAGAAGCAGGCACCTATATGGTAGCCGCCGCCGCTACGCACGGAAACGTGCTTGTCAAGAATGTAATCCCCAAGCATTTGGAGGCGATTACGGCAAAGCTTATAGAATGCGGCGTTAACGTTGAGGAATATGACGACGCGGTTAGAGTCAGCATGTCGGGCAGACCCGGGAGATGCAATATCAAAACTATGCCCCATCCGGGATTCCCTACCGATATGCAGCCCCAGTTTGCGGTTTTGCTGAGCCTTGCAAAGGGGACAAGCATTATTTCGGAAAGCGTTTGGGACAATCGCTTCCGCTATGCCGAGCAGCTCTCCAGAATGGGCGCAATAATTCATGTCGACGGTAAAACCGCCGTTGTTGAGGGCATTGAGAGCTTAAGGGGCGCGCCTATCAAGGCCGATGATTTAAGGGCAGGCGCCGCAATGCTCATAGCCGGTATGGCGGCTTCGGGCGTTTCCGAAATCGAAGAAATCCATCATATTGAGCGCGGTTACGAAAATGTAGTTGAAAAGTTCCGCTCTTTGGGCGCGTTAATAGAGAGAAAAGATTTTCCCGACAATAAAATCCAAATGGGAGCCGGATAATCAGTATGGAGCCTTCTGTTTTGAAGACTCCATTTTAAATATTTTTTGTTTTGTGCGAGGTGCTTTCAGTTGACGGATAATGAAAAACTGGCAGAATTGCTTTTCGGCGATACAGACAAAACCGTTGAATATTTTGAAGAGAAATATCCCCCCAGGCAGCTTCCCGAGGGCGCGAGGGTAACAAGGTTCGCCCCGAGCCCCACGGGTTATTTGCATATAGGCGGGCTTTTCGGCGCTCTTACCGATATACTCACGGCAAAGGCGAGCGGCGGCGTTTCAGTGCTTAGAATTGAAGATACCGACAAAAAACGTGAGGTCGGCGACGGCTTGGAGGCGATTATAGACGGCTTCGAGGCTTTCGGCCTCGGCTTTGACGAGGGAGTTACGGGCATTGGAAGCCAAAAGGGGGATTACGGACCGTATATCCAGTCGGAAAGGCTTGAAATTTATTGGGCGGTAGCAAAAAGGCTTGTTTCGGAGGGTAAGGCGTACCCCTGCTTCTGCTCTGCCGAGGAGCTTGACGGCTTGCGCGCACAGCAGGAAAAAGAGGGCGCGGCGTTCGGCGGCTATTACGGTAAATGGGCTAAGTGCAGAAACCTTACATATGCTCAGATAGAGGAAAAAATCAAAAACGGCGAGCAGTACGTGCTTCGTTTTCGCTCCGAGGGCAGCGAGGATAAGCGGATAGTTTTCGACGATATAATCAAAAGCAAGATAGAGGTACCCGAGAATGTGATTGACGAGGTGCTGTTAAAGAGCAATAAGATACCGACCTATCATTTTGCGCATGTGTGCGACGATCATTTTATGAGAACCACCCATGTGATAAGGGGAGAGGAATGGCTTTCCTCAATAGCAAAGCATATACAGATGTTTAAAGCCTGCGGGTTTAGACTGCCTAAGTACGCCCATACTCCGCAAATTATGAAAATTGACGATGAGGACGGCGCTAAGCGGAAATTCTCAAAGCGTAAAGACCCCGAAGCGGCTGTCAGCTACTTTGTTAAGGAGGGCTATCCCAAGGAGGCGCTTATCGAATACCTTATGGGACTGCTCAATTCAAATTTTGAAGATTGGCGCAGAGCAAACCCGTCTGCGGACGTTTTCACCTTCCCCTTTAACCTAAAAAAAATGAGCGCAAGCGGCTGTCTGTTCGATTTGGTTAAGCTTGCCGACATAAGCAAAAACGCCGTTTCCGTTATGAAGGCTCAAACCGTTTTTGAAAGGGTGTACGAGTGGGCTGAGGATTATGACGCGGAGCTTTACAGGCTGTTTTCGCTCGATACCGAAAAGGCGGTTCAAATTTTGAATATCGACAGGGAAAATCCCAAGCCGAGGAAGGATATTGCAAAGTGGTCGCAGGTTAAGGATTACGTTAGCTATTTTTACAGTGAAATTTATGAGGAAAATTACAGCCTGCCCCAAAACATAAACGCCCGGGACGCCTGCAAAATAATCGAGGCGTATGAAAAAATTTTTGACGTTGACGATGACAAGCAGCTTTGGTTTGATAAGATTAAATCAATATGCGCTCCGCTCGGATTTACCGAAAATGTCAAGCAGTACAAGCAATCGCCCGAAGAGTTTAAGGGACATGTGGGCGACGTTTCGACAGTTATAAGAATTGCGCTTACCGGAAGAACCAATACGCCCGATTTGCATGCGATTATGCGTATTTTGGGCGACGGCGAGGTAAGAACAAGGCTTGCGAGGGCAAAAAAAGCTTTTATGGAGGAAATTTAGATGGACGAGATTAAAGCTTCTAATTTTATACACGATTTTATTGACAAGGACCTTGAGGACGGAGTGTATAACAGAGTCCAAACCCGTTTTCCTCCCGAACCCAACGGCTATTTGCACATAGGCCACGCCAAGGCTATTTGTATTGATTTCGGAACTGCCGAGAAATACGGCGGAGTATGTAATTTAAGGCTTGACGATACAAACCCCTCCAAGGAGGACGTCGAATACGTTGACGCAATAAAGCAGGATATCGAATGGCTCGGCTTTAAGTGGGACAAGTGCCTTTTTGCTTCAAGCTATTTTGATTTTATTTACGAATGTGCGGTAAAGCTTATCAACAAGGGACTTGCCTATGTTGACGACCTTACGGCGGAGGAAATAAGAGAATACAGGGGAACGCTTACCGAAGCCGGTAAAAACAGCCCTTACCGCAACAGAAGCGTTGAGGAAAACCTGGAGCTTTTCAAAAGAATGACGGACGGTGAATTTGAAAACGGCGAAAAGGTTTTGAGGGCAAAGATTGATATGGCGTCGCCAAATATCAATATGCGGGATCCCGTCATATACAGAATAGCCCATATTCCCCATCATCAAACCGGCGATAAGTGGTGCGTTTATCCCATGTACGATTTTGCCCACCCGCTTTCAGACGCAAGGGAGGGCGTAACTCATTCGCTTTGTTCGCTTGAATTTGAAAACCACAGACCGTTGTACGACTGGGTGCTTGAGGCGTGCGAAATAGAAGAGCCGCCCAGGCAGATTGAATTTGCGAGGCTCAACCTTAACTACAGCCTTACAAGCAAAAGAAAATGCCTTGCGCTTGTAAACGAGGGCATAGTTGACGGTTGGGACGACCCGAGAATGGTAACTCTCAGCGGAATGCGAAGAAGGGGCTATCCCGCAAAGGCGGTGCGCGATTTTTGCGATAAAATCGGAGTGTCAAAGGCGTATTCCGTGGTTGATATGAGCTTGCTTGAATCCTGCGTGCGGGACGCGTTAAACGATACTGCGCCCAGAGCAATGGCGGTGCTGGAGCCTCTTGAGCTTGAAATTACGAATTATCCCGACGGAAAGGTTGAGGATATTGAAATAGCAAACCATCCCGACCACCCCGAAATGGGCGGCAAAACCGTTAAATTTTCAAAGCGCCTTTTTATAGAGAAAAGCGATTTTATGGCTGAACCCGTCAAAAAATATTTCAGACTTTATCCCGGCAACGAGGTAAGACTTAAAGGCGCATATTTTGTAACCTGCACCGGCTTCGATACCGACTCGCACGGCAATCCTACTAAAATCTACTGCACCTACGACCCGCTGTCAAAGGGCGGAGAATCGCCCGACGGCAGGAAGGTGAAGGGTACAATTCACTGGGTCAGCGACGAGGATTGCTTTAAAGCGGAGGTGAGAATGTACAGCAGGTTGTTCAACGTACCCAATCCCTCCGACGAAACTAACGGGGATTTTAAGCAAAACCTCAATCCCGACTCGTTAAAGGTTTTGAACGACTGCCTTGTAGAGGGCAGCATCGAAAATGCAAAGGAGGGCGACGTGTTCCAGTTTATGCGCCGCGGTTATTTCTGCGTGGACAGGGATTCCGATAAAGATAAAAAGGTTTTCAATTTAACCGTTGAGCTTAATTCTTCCTGGAAATAAAGGAGATGTCAATATGAGTAAAAAAAGAAAAGCCCTTAAAGCGGATACTACGGACATAGTTTGCAGAATAATTACCGCATTGCTTGCGGCTGCCGTTCCCGTTGTTTCGTACTTTATGAATTTGATTTATTATGTTGTCGAGTCGTCCGTGTTTAAGCTCTTGTCTCAGCTTCAGGGAAACACCGAGGACGACGGCTCAACCTACGGTTATATCAGCTTCCACTATCTGTTTTCCGAAATTATACCTAAGGATACGGGAAAAAGCGGGGACGCGCTGGCGACTATTTGGGAAAATACCCAAGTAATACATGTGCCTATGATAATTACGGCTGTGTTTTTTGCGTTAATAATCTTAACGGCGGTTGTAATTTTGTTCGTTTCGATTTTTTCCAATTCCAAGAAAGCCCCGCTATTTTTGGCTTTATTCGGCTTCGCCTGTACAATAGGTATGTTTATAGCGTTCAGGCGCGTTTCAATCCCGATTACCGACGGCACGATTTCTTTGACCTCGTTCTTTGAATCGGAGCTTGCAAAGCTTATATTGCCTTACGTTGCCAAAATTTCAATATTGAATTTGAGCTCGGCTTGGGTTATGATGATGATTATTTACATCGCAATAGCCTTGTTCGCATTGGCTCAGATTTTGATTACTCCAAAAAAAGCAAAAGCCCTCAAAACGGCAAAGGCAAAATAGACCTAACGCCCTTTGCAAAAGGCGGGAGGGAGCTTTAAATTTTAAAAGCTTCAATAAATAAATTTAGGCGCAGAGCTTTCTGCGCCTTTAATTTTCGGGTATTTCATCCCTGTTTACGCTTAAAAATTTTGTTACTGTTTCAAAAACGGTAAAGACTATTATCCCAACCGTCAGTATCGCCTTTAAAACCGTCAGAGCGTTAATCATACTCGAAACGGATGAAATTATTTTTAAATCCTTAAAAAAATTCAGCATACGTTTACCTCAATTTACGTTATCGGGTTTTGTTACAAGCACACAATGGGCTATGGACGGTATGCTTTCGCCCTGTTGGGAGGAGGTCGGGGACATCAACGCGCCCGTAGCCGTAACAAGTATATTTTTGTACTCGCCCGTTTTAAGTCTGTTTATGAAGTAGGAATTAAAAACGCTTGCGCAGCAGCCGCAGCCCGAACCGCCTGCGTGAACGTCCTGTTCCTCCCTGTAGTAAATCATCTTGCCGCAGTCAAGGTGCTTGCCGCTTATATCGAGGTTATGGTCCTTTTTCAGCAATTCTATAAGAAGCTCGCCGCCGATAAAGCCGAGGTCGCCCGTCACAACGTAATCTATATCGGAAATATCAAGCCCCGTGTCGTTGAAAAAATCCGCAATCGTGTTCGCTGCCGCAGGAGCCATAGCCGCGCCCATATTGTTTGCGTCCTTTATTCCCAAATCCGTTATTTTTCCGAACGTTACCGCGCTTACGGACGGGCAGTCGGATTTATGCTTTGAAACTATGCTTGCGCCCGCGCCGGTAACGGTGCGCTGGGCTGTTGGAGGACGTTGACCGCCGTATTCCAGCGGGAGCCGGAACTGCCTTTCGGCGGAGCAGAAATGCGACGACGTTGCCGCAACCGATATATTGCTTGCGCCGGAGTCAACGAAAACGGACGCAAGCCCAAGCGAGAGCGACATAGTTGAGCATGCCCCGAAAACGCCCAAAAACGGAATACCCAATTCCCGCAGCCCGAATGTGGAGGCGATGCATTGATTGAGCAAATCGCCCGCAAAAATGTAATCCGCTTTGCTCATGGAAAGCTTCGCCTTGTTGAAAGCCCTGATTATCGCTTCACGCTGAATTGCGCTTTCTGATTTTTCAAACGAGGCTTCACCCAAGGTGTCGTCGGGAAAAACATAATCAAATTCCTTGCTCAAAGGGCCTTCGCCCTCCGTTTTGCCAACTACGCCCGCACTGCCTATTATTGACGGCGGACAATTAAAAACAACAGTATATTTACCGACTCTCTCAGCCATTTTATCAACCTTCCTTTTTTATATTTTTAGCTTTGATTACCGATTTATACAAAAATAAAATCCAAAGAAAATCAAAATTTTTGCAACAAAAAAGCGGCTTCCCGAAAGGAAAACCGCTTTTCGTTTGTATTATTGAGCTTTGCTTATTTGCTTGCCTGCTTTGAATACTTTTTGAGATAAATAAATCTCATAAGCCTTGTTTCAATGGGATTGATGGGCTTTGCACAGCCGAAAAGGTCGGCGCCGATTTGAGTTTTACAGCCCTTTTCCATAACGTGCTCAACCGCCGTTGCGTCATATTCGCTTCCCGCAACGCAGAGAACTCCGTTGTTGTCAAGTATAACGGCGTTCCTGCCTTTAAGAGCTTTGGCAACCTTTTTGGCGGATTTAAGCGTGTTGTTGGGGTTAAATATCGCGTGCCTTACCGTAGCGCCGCAAAGCTGGGCAAAGTCGTCAAGAAGCGGCTTCATAGTCTTGCCTTTTACGGACATAGCCATTGCTTCGGGCGAGGTGTTGTGAACTATATAGTTTACATCGTCGCGCTTTTTGTAAATCGTTCTGTGAAGCTCCGCCGAATCGGGATAATCGTCGCCTGCGACAAGCTCGCCTGTTTTAATATTGATTCTTGTAATTTTGCCGTCGCCGTCAACGGAAGTGATATTAAATACGCTTCCGTCTCTTTCCGACTTGCATACGTCGAATTTTGCGGCGTTCGCCGCCTTGGCGTCGGCATATTTTTCGGCTATATAATTTGCTATCGAATCAACCGTATCGACTATCGCGCCCGTGATTTCGTTGTACTTTGTCTTTAAGCAATTTTCGCAAATCGTTTCAAGCTCGCTTGCAACGCTGTAAGCCTCGGCATAGTCCTTGCCCATACACAGCGCGCCGTGATGCGCCATAAGAACAGCCTTTGAATCCGTCCTCTTAATGGCGGCAATAACGCCCTCGCGCAGCTTGCCCGTTCCGGGAAGCCCGTATGAAGCAAGCGGAACGTCGTTGCCTACTATTGCCGCGCTCTTCTCGGCAACATTGTTGACGTCAAAGCCGAGAGCTCCGATTACGGAAGCCTGCTTTTGATGCGTGTGGATAACGAAATTGGCGTCCGGACGAAGCTTATATGCGGCGGCATGAATACCTTTTTCGGATGAAGGCTTGATGTCGCCCTCGTATGAGCAGTCCTCGATATTAACAAGGACTATTTCATCGGGAGTGAGCTTTTCGTATGCTCTGCCGGAGGGGGTAATTACAAACTGAGTGTCGGAAACACGGCACGAAATATTGCCCCAGGTACGAACAATAATACCCGCGTCAAGCAATTCCTTGCCGGCTTTTATAACGAGTTCCTTTGCCTGTAAAATATCCATTAAATCACCTCATAAAAAATCGGGACAGGCGGTTAACCGCCCGCCCCGAATAAGCGTGTATTACAGTAAAATTATTCGGCTTTAACAGCTACGTTTTCAAATACCTTGTCGAAGCATGCAAGAGCCTGGTCAATCATCTTGGGCGTATAAGCGGCCGAAGTGTAAAGACGTGAACCTGCAAGTGTAACAAGGCCTTCCGCCATATAAGCCGCGCCCATATACTGCATCTCTTTCTTGCGGACGGACGTTGCGTCAAGAACGCCGGGGATAGTCCACGGTTTCTTCCAGTTGATTGAATAGTGCATAGTGCCGACTGTTTCAAGGTGGCAGATAGAACCTTCGTTCCAAGCAACGAAGGGAAGACCGTGCTTGTTGATAAGCTCTTTAAGACCCGTCGTAAGTCTGTCGCCCATCTGACCTGCCTTCTGGCAAGCGTTCTGCTTATCGATTTCTTCAAGAGTGAAGTAACCTGCGCAGCATGAAAGCGGGTTGGCAGTCATAGTGCCGCCGGTAAAGGCTTTCTTAATCTTTTCGCCAGTAGCGTCAAGACCCGCGCCGAGGTATTTCATATATTCTTTCTTTCCGCCTAAGCCGCCCGCGCCGGGATAGCCGCCAGCGATAACCTTGCCGAATACCGTAAGGTCGGGCGATACGCCGAAGAAGCCCTGCGCGCAGGACATACCGATACGGAAGCCCGTAACAACCTCGTCGAATACAAGAAGCGCGCCGTATTTGCGGCAGAGTCTTTCAACGCCCTTGTTGAAGTCGTAATCAACGGGAGTAGTACCGCTTTCGGGACCTACGGGCTCAATGAATACGGCAGCTGTGCCGCCTCTGAACTGGTTGAGCCAAAGCTTTCTTTCAAGGTCTTCGAGATCGCCGGGGAAGAATTCCTGAGTATGCTTGAACAGGAAAAGCGGAACGCCGCTTGCCTGCGTGAATTTTGAGCCGGGAACACGGATGCCGTAACCGAGCTGATCCGACCAGCCGTGATAAGCGCCGCCCATTTTAAGTATATTCTTTTTCTTGGTTGCAAGACGCGCAACACGAACCGCGGTCATACAAGCCTCTGTACCCGAACCCTGCATACGGAACATATCAACCGTTTCAACGGAATCGGCAATTTTCTTTGCAAGCTTGTACTCAAATTCATGGAAAAGACCCGTTGAAGGGCCGCAGGTGTTGAGAAGGTCGATAACCTGCTCGCGAACTACCTTCGGGTTTGAGCCGAGAACGGTGGGGCCGCCCGCCTGAAGGAAGTCGAAATACTTGTTGCCGTCAACGTCGTAAAGATAAGCCCCGTCAGCCTTGGTGAAAACAAGCGGGAAAGGATAGTTGAAAGCGAGGTTGTGCTGAACGCCGCCGGGAATGATAGCTCTTGCTTCGTCAATCATTTCCTTTGACTTTGTGCATTTCTTTCCGTAATACTCTTCCTCATACTTTTTAAGAACATCGGGCTTGATTGAATAAATCGGTTTCTTGATAAGCTCGTCAAGCTCACGGTTTATCGCTCGCGCGTCATGATATTCCGAAATAGCAAATCTTGTGTCCATTTCAATTACCTCCGAACTTTATTTTTTTAAACGTTTGCAATTTACATAAAGTGAATTGCTGTTCACCGTAAATTATACCATATACACAAAAAAAGTCAATAACTATTTTGAAAATTTAATATTATGCCATAAATATTTTAGTTAAAAAACATCTAAGCGCCTTTTAAAATAGATAAAAATTATCTAAACGGATTTATTTAAACACTAAATATACGTTGGCAAAAGGTCAAAACACAAGATATGGCAGACTTACAATCTTTTGAGTGAATATATAGTGAAAATGACAATAGCGTAAGAAGCTGCGGCGCAAAAATGCCGATTTTATTACCGCTGCCGTAATTGCATTGACATATTTTTTAAAAATATTATAATAAGTATATGTACGTATTTAATTCGTCGGCGCAAAGGGCGGAGGGCTATTCAAAGGCGTTTAAAAACAAATTTGAGGAAATTCCGATTACGGTTTCCGACGCTAAGGTAATGCTGCAGCATATTGCAAACACGGTTCCCCTCACCGAAGCGGAGGCTAATGCCGCCGATTTGAACGGCGACGGAAAGCTTACGACAACCGACGTTAAATGGGTGCTTCAGATAGTTGCCGGGCTCAGGGACCCGGGGACTCTTGAAATAATTAAATAAAAGCGAAAAGCTCTAAAAATTAAAGCAAAGCTAAAGCGGTTATACCGAGGTAAAACTTGGTATGACCGCTTTAATTTTCATATGTAAAAGGCAAAATCCAAGTTTTATACCCTGATCTCTCGGTCATTCACCCTGATTGTATTGACAAAATATAGTAAAATATTGTATTTTAGAA
>CANRIZ010000020.1 GCA_947630835.1 uncultured Clostridia bacterium
GTGCCCGTTCTGCATTTGTTTTCATAGTCTATTCCATCTTCCTTTACAATGAGAAACTTTTTGTTGTAAGTTAGCCATACCTAACTTATAATCCTAACAAAAGCCGCTTGGTGAAGCGGCAGAAAACGTCGTGTTAGCAATGCCTAACTTTATTCTACCACGATACTTTTTCATATGTCAAGTGTTGCTGACAACTAAAAACCTTTTCATGTGCAGAAAACCCCCCTTGACAAATTACGTCTCAAAAGCAAATTTTGCAGGATTACTGCAAGAAACAGGGCTTTGGCAATACCATGTTTTTCGTGGATGACGGCATTTCCGGCACCAGCTTTGAGCGAAGCGGATTTCAGCAAATGCAGCGGATGGCGAAGGAAGGCAAGATCTGCCGGATCATTGTCAAAGACCTCAGCCGTTTCGGTCGGGAGCAGGTGGAAGCCGGGAGGCTGACGCAGATCGTCTATCCGTCCCTCGGTATTACCTTTATCTCCATTCAGGAGAACGTGAACAGCAGTACCGGCGATGGGATGGAAATGCTGCCGTTTTACAATATTTTCTACGAATGGTATGCGGCGCAGACCTCAAAGAAAATTCGTGCGGTATGGCAGTCCAAAGCCGAACATGGAGAGAGGGTATCGCCTTCCGTTCCTTTCGGATACAAGAAGTCGGAAAACAACCCGAAACAATGGGTCGTTGACGAACCTGCCGCAGAGGTTACCGAAAACCGGCAAACATTACAGTCTGCCGAACTGAAGGCGGTGAATTTGCGGTTGGTGCTGCGGACTCTGCGGGAGATGACTGATGTGAAAGAGCTTACACCGACCATTGTAAATTCATTGATTGAACGTATTGAAGTTCACAACAATGACAAGTACGACGGTCATTGCCATGTCAAGGTGGATATCTACTTTACGGCGGTGGGGATGATTGACATCCCCACCGAGAAGGAAATCCGTGCTATATTGGAGGAAATGCGGAAAAATCCGCAGGAATTCAAATTCGTAGCATAACAAAAGAATACGGCGCAGCGCCATTTTCGGCCCTGCACCGTACCTCCTACATAATTACTTCCTTATCTGGCGTTCTCAAATGTGATTTCTCTTTTTTATTTTATAGAAAAATTATGACAAGGGATTCGAACCGCAGTCCATCTTTTGCGAGGTACGAGCAAAAGGGACATAAAATAGGATTTGTTTGCGAAGCAAACTTCGGCGGAGTGTAACGTAGCCGAATCCCTTGCTCTGCGCCATCGTCGTCGCAAGCTACATATCGCTTGCGGCGTTTTTTATACCTGCGGCGTATATAAAAATGCCCTGCCGATTTTTACTTTTTCACTAATCGATAAAACAACAAGCCTATTTTGTCTTTTCGTACAAAACAGGCTGAATTTTTATTGATTAGGCATTAAAACAAAATTTTTCCATAGCATAAGCAACGCCGTCCTCGTCGTTTGAAAGGGTTATAAAATCCGCCGCTGCTTTAACCGGTTGCTGTGCGTTTCCCATTGCAACGCCTATACCTGCGCTTTTAATTAAGGGAATATCGTTGTACCCGTCGCCGCAGGCAAGCGTTTTTGAAACGTCAATTTTTAAGTATTCGCAAAGCTTTGTCAACGCCTTGCCCTTGTCAAGACCTTTCGGCACAAGCTCAAGATAGTACGGTTCGGAGCGAAAAACATTAACGCATTTAAGCTGTTTTCTCATATTTAGCTCCGCCTGCTCAAGGTCGCGGGTTTCGTCGGTAAGCAGAAATTTCGGAACGGGATAGGTCAATTCCTCAAGCAGGTTTTCAACGTAAACAACTTTTAGGTTATTAAGCGACGTTTCCTCAAAAAAATACTTGTCCTTCGATTTTTGAGTTATCGCCATATCGTCTTTATATGTAGCGATTGAAATATTATTCCTTTCGGCACATTCAAGTATTTCGGG
Source organism: uncultured Clostridia bacterium (assembly GCA_947630835.1). Classification (GTDB taxonomy): domain Bacteria; phylum Bacillota; class Clostridia; order Oscillospirales; family Acutalibacteraceae; genus Fimenecus. Next base: position 1,926 of record CANRIZ010000020.1, read on the forward strand.
GAAAAATTCGGGATAAATCAAGGTTTCGGACACGGTTTTTCCCGTTTTTAAATCCACGATAACAGAACCGTTAAAGGAAATAAGATAACCGCCGAGCTTTTCAAGTTTAAGCTCGTCAACGTATTGCTTTAAGCCCGTAACCGACCGCCCGGAAGCGATTGCAAGCTTGCCGCCCATATCAATAAATTTAAAAATCGCTTTCTTGGTATTTTCCGTAATTCTCTTATTGCTGTCAACAAGAGTGCCGTCTATATCAAGCGCAATCAGCTCTATGTTCAAATAAATCACCGCAAGTATTTTAGCACTGTATTTTTTATTAAGCAATAATCACAATTAAATTTTTATCTGATTAAAAGAATACATGGTTTTTGTGTTTTCGTCCGTGACGTTTATGCTTATTTCGGTTAAGCTCGGACCTAAATAATCGTGCCCGATTGCCGAATATCCGCTTGCGCCGCTTAGTTGATAATACCTGCCGTTGTAAAACGAACACATATTGTTGCTGTGCTGATGAGCGCAGGAAATTAAGGAAATGTTTTCGTTATCTTTTACGGCCTCATCGAAAACAAAGTCGTTTTCAATTTCGTCATAAGGGTAAGCGTCGGACATAACAAACCCTTTATACGCTTCGCCGTTATCAAACGCCTTTTGAAATTCGTTAGTCTGCATATGGAAGAAAACGCTTGTTTTTACATTCCTTTTTTCAACGCCGTCCAAAAGCCATTGAGCCTGATTTTCCTTTATGTAATCGTATTTTCCTATAGCTTTTACGGTTCTTGCAAGGGAGTCCGTAACGGCTATGCTGTGAACAAGCTTTCCGGAAAAATTCAGGTCTATAAACAAATTCATACTGCCGTCCACGCCTTTACTGTTGGCACATATAAAATGCCCGTACCGCATCATATAAGCTATTACATCCTCGTTTTCGCCGTCGATTTCGCCATCGTTGTTTCCCGGCGCAAAAGTCCACGGAATATTATATTTTTCTACTGTTTGTGCAAACAAATCGATTGCTTTATATTTATCGTAATCCGTTTTAAGATTAAAGCCGTCAACCAAATCGCCGTCAACAACAATTAAGTCGTATTTGTTTTGAGAAAGAACTCCGTTAATTCCGTCGAGAGTTTTTGCGTCGTTTTCACAGGTTCCGTTGAAAAAATGAGTATCGTTTATTTTTAAAATTTTAAATACGCCGGAATCGTCAACATTCAGCGTAACCGCCGCTTTATTGTAAATATCGGCATAAGAATTTTCGCCGCCGGATTTGTCGCAGTTAAATCTGTAAAGTACAAAAGAAGAAAATATAACCGCGGCCAAAAGAAGCAAGGATATTGCGGCCGCTATAACCTTGAGAGCCTTTTTTCCCTTTGTTTTCATCGTTTACCTCCCGTAAATTGCGGCAATAAATAAGGCGCAACCGTAAAGATTGCGCCTTAAACACTAAAAACTTATCTCAATCCCGAAACCAACTGAAGCAGCCATTTTGAATCGGACACGGTAATATCGTTGCTTGCGTTAGCGTCGGCGGCAATTTTCTGCACGCTGTTAAGGTTTCTGACGCCCGCAACATATTGAAGAACCCATTTAGCGTCTACAACGGAAACTATGCCGTCGCCGTTGACATCGCACAATCCGTCGGCGGAGGTCATATTTTTAACATCGCTTTTTGAAATTGCAAAGCTGTCAATCTTAACATTTTTGCCGTCTGCAACCTTATACGCGTCAAAGAAAAGCTTGTCGCCCTTAATCTGTATTGCGGAAAATACGGGAGCGTTTGCATCGGCGGTTTTTTCCGCTCTCGGGAACTGCTCGTCGGTAGCCGCCGCGTCCTTAACGCTGTAATATTTAACGCCGGCGCAACCGTCAATAGCATAAACAGGGGCTTTTGCGTTTATCTTTGTATTGTAGCTTGAAGCGTTGGCAACAACGGTTTTTGTATCGCATTCAACAACTTCGTTGCCGCTCATAGCGCCCGTTCTCAAATAAACGTGGTCGTGGCCCTGAAGAACAAGGTCTATACCAAGCTCGGGCATAAGCGTTGAAAGCTGAGTGCGAAGCCCGATAACGTCATTATCGTCGAAATGGGAACCGTTTGAATATACCGCTTTATGAAGCGCAACTATTTTCCATTGCTTGTCGCTTGAAGAAGCGTCATTTTTAAGCCATTTAAGCTGTTGAGCGCTTAAACCTCCGTCGGGGTCAAGGTCGTTGGTATTGAGAACCATAATGTGCGCGTTATTGTAATCAAACGAATAATAAACGCCTGTTTCAAGCTCCTGAGCGGGAAGATTGGAAATCATAAAATTGTTTGTAACGGACGAACCCTCGTCCTCATGGTTGCCGGTCGTAGGCATAAGCACGGAGCTCATAAGGTTTTTGGAAGCGCAGTTCAAAGACCAGCTCCACTGCTTAAAGTTTGTACCGGAATCGACCTGATCTCCCGTGTGCATTATGAACGCAGAATCGGGATACATATTGTATGCGGAAGCTACGGTATCGGCCCAAACCTGATACTGCCTTTCTATACCTCCCTGGCTGTCGCTCATATGGAAGAAAGTAAAGCTGTCGGAATTATCTGCGGTTTCTATAACGCCTATGTCGCTCCACCAATTCTTAGAGGCGTCGCCTACGCGGTAACAGTATTTTGTGCCGGGCTTTAAGCCTGTAACGCTTATCTCATGCCTGTTAATATCAAATTCATAGCCCAAAATCCCGAATACGCCGAAGTCTATACCGGGATATTCCCTTGTTGTTCTAACAGTTTTTTCACTTATTCCGTTAACTGTGGGAATGCCGGTAAATACGGGATTTTCAGAATAAGGCACAATTTCGATATCCGTACCGGTAACGCTGACCTTTGTGTACCAGGAAATATTCCTTGAGGTCGAAGCGTCGCTGCCGAAAGTTACGGCTATTGCTGAGGGAAGTCTCAAATCCTCCACTGTGGGAACAACATCGACTTTACCGCTGTATTTGACTGTTTCGTTGCAGTCGGCAGGACCCGAATCCGTGGTAAAATCGTAGAGGTAATTATATATCTCGTATGCTATTGTATCCATTTGACTTTCCGTCATATATTCATCGAGGAAGTAATTAAGCAAATCCTCAAGAGAATTTATGTCGGCAATGCCGAGCGCAAGAACGGCTGTAACTATATTGCCCGCATTTATTTTTGGAGAGTTGCCCAAAGAACCGTCAAGAGACGAAAGAACAGAATCCAAAAGTCCGATTTTCCGTTCTTGGGAAAGCGCGCCGAAGTATTTAATGGGGTCTATTTCCAAGGTCGGCAAAATCTCGTCCTTAAGCAAATCGTTAAGCACAACGTCAACAAGCGTATCAAAAATAGCCTGAGCCGTTTCGCCCCTTTCAAGCTTTGCCATAGCGTCGTTAAGGAAATCGTCGCCGCTTCTGTCCTCGTCGCCGTAATACATATAAGCAAGCACGGAGGAAATAGCGTCGCCCAAATTACCGGGACGGGTTTTACTGCCAAAGCCGAGGGTATCAAGATACTTTGTGCAGGCGTAATCCGAAATTCTGACCGAGGTCAGCTTTCTGATTACCTTGTCAACTACCGCAACGCTGTGTTCGGGGTCGTCTATGTATTTCTTTTCAAGCTGTTTGCATATGGTCTGAATAAGTGATTTAACCGCTGATTTTGTAATGCCGTCTAATTGCCCCAAATCGGTACTTTCAAAGAGCGAATCGATTAAGGAGTCAATATCGACAAGTCCGTTAAGATAGTTATAAAATCCGCCCGCCTTTTTTACGCCGGGGCAAACATTGTTTTTAAGGAAATATTCAACATACCTGTCGGCAAAACCGCTGATGTCGCTGCCGCCGTAATTAAGCGCAAACGAGGTGTATTTAAACGGTTTCGGATAGGTTGTACCGTAAGCCGAAATCTGCTTGGCGCTGTCGCAGTCGAAGGTCTGATATTCGGCCGTAACGGACGAATCCGCCGCGGTATTGTCCATCTTTACAACCCTGAAATAATTGGGAAAATTAACGAGAGATGCCGTAGCGCAGTCGGTAATTGTTTCCCCGTTATCGGTTGTAAGAGTCGCTATATCGTGAAAATGAAGGTGTCCGGTAAATGCGTAGTGCATACCTGCGTCGGCAAGCTTTTCCGCAACCTCCTGCCAATCATCAATTACAAAAGCCTGCATGGTGCAGTCCTCGTGTTGATAATGCTCAACGAGGTTAAAATGCGTCATACCAATTACGGTAAGACCTTGCTCCTTAGCCTTTTTCGTTTCCTCAAGGGCCCATTTCAAAACGCCGTTGGAAAACGCTCCCCTTGTTTCGCCTACATTTTCGCCGTCGGAAGTGTTATCGCTGCTGTAGCAGCCGCCGTCCATGGCAATAAGTCTGTAGCCGCCGTCAAGAGTTGCGGCGTAAGAGAGCTGACCTGCCTCCTCGCCCTTCGGAGGAACATAGAATGAATCCGCAAGGTCATAGCCTAAATCCGCAAAAATTTCACGGAATTCGGAGGGTTGAGTATTTTTCACGCTTTCAAATTTTCCGTTGCCGAACCTTGCGGCATTGGCGTTTCTGATATCGTGATTGCCGTTGATAACCAAAACCTGTATTCCCGTTTCTTTTTCAAAAGCTTTAAGCTTTTGAGCCAAAGCGGTAAGGCTCTCATATTCGCCGTTCTTTGAAAGGTCGCCGGGAATAATAACATATTTAAGCCCGTTTTTCTCCGCCTGAAGCTTGTACTCCTCAAGCGCAGCGTCAAGCAATGCGTCGGACAAATAAGACGTTGTTGAATTTAAAGAAGACATTTCAATAAAATCATTGATCTTTGTACCCATCAAAGAACGGGGATAGTAATGAACGTCCGAAACCACGCCGAACGTAAGCTCAGACTTATTTTCGCCTGCGGCGAAAACCGCAATGGGCGCTGCGGAAACCAAAAGAATTACCGAAAGCGCTATCGCTAAAATTTTTTTTGCAAAATGTTTCATAATATTTCCCCTTTAATCAAATATGCTAATATTGTAACACAGTATGGGATATTATTCAACTAAAATAAGTCAGTCACAATTTCACAAAAAAACACAGCGTTAATTGTCTATTTTTTCAAGTATTGCGTCAAGCTTACGATGTAAATCTTCAAGTATAATTTCGCTTTTTAAATTAACCTTATAGTCGTTTTCGGCTCTTTGCCTGTCCTTTTCCTCCTGCCTTTTTTGGCTCATCATTATTAAAGGGGCTTGAACAGCCGCAACGCAGGAAAGAACAAGATTGAGCAAAACAAAGGGATAAGGATCGAACGCCCTTGTCAAAACAACGGCGTTAATTATTATCCAGCCTATAAGAACCAAGGTAAACGATATTATAAACGTCCAGCTCCCGGCAAAGCTCGCCATTTTATCCGAAGCCTTTTGTCCGAATGTCGATTTGGAGTTGTCCGAAAACGATATTTTATCTTCAATCAATTTGTGTATCAGGTCTTCGTCGCTCATATCGTCCCTTACGTCTTTTAAAATTTTTCCCAAAAGCTCATGATTATTCAATTATATTCCTCCCCTCGCCTTGTAAAAGTATTATCATAAAAAAACCGCCAAAATATACAAAAAAGGCGCCGCACTGACGACGCCTTTAATAATAGATAAAAATTATCTATCCTCTCTGAAGTATGAAAGTCCCAATGAAGCGGGAGGCATATTTTCCTTTTTGCGGCGAACGCTTATAATTATCAAAACAAAAATCGTAACTAAGTACGGAAGCATTTTGATAAGCTCCTTTGCGCTGCTTGAAAGTCCCGGAATATAAACGCAGATTATATATAAGCCGCCGAAAAGCAATGAGCTTAAAATTGCGGATTTCGGTTTCCAAATTGCAAAAATAACTATTGCAACCGCAAGCCAGCCCCTGTCGCCGAAGCCGTTGTTTGTCCAAGCGCCGCTTGTGTAATCCATAACGAAATACAAGCCGCCCAAGCCTGCGATCGCGCCGCCTATACAGGTGGCAAGGTATTTATATTTGGTAACGCTTATACCCGCCGCGTCGGCTGTCGCCGGATTTTCGCCGACCGCCCTTAAATTAAGACCTACTCTTGTCTTATTTATAACAAAAGAAGAAATTAAAGCAATCGCTATCGCAAGATAAACCAAAAAGCCGAAAGAAAGGAAGGTTTCGCCGAACAGCCCGAGCTTAGTATAAAACGGAAGCGGCGTTTTGTAGCAAAGTCCGGTTTTTATAAGCGAAATGGAACCCGTCTCGCCGAAAAGGCTTAAAAGCGAGCCTCCGAAGAAATTGCCTATGCCTATTCCGAATGTTGTAAGCGCAAGGCCCGTAACGTTTTGATTTGCCCTGAGCGTAATTGTAAGGAAGCTGTAAATGAAAGCCAAAAATGCTGAACCCAGCAAAGACGATAAAAGAGGTATCAAAATCATAAGTATCGGTATGGGATTTTCGGCAGACTTTTCATAAATATAGCCGCCAATAATGCCGGAAATTCCGCCCATATACATAATGCCGGGTATTCCGAGGTTCAGATTGCCGCTTTTTTCGGTAAAAATTTCGCCAACCGAACCGAAAAGCAGAGGAATGCTTTGAATAATCGCCGCATTGATAAATGCACAAACCGTAGATAACATTTATTTCTCCTCCTTATGCTTTGATTTAAAATTAATTTTGTAATTTATAAAAAATTCACTGCCTATTATGAAGAAAATAATTATGCCGGTAAGTATATCCGAAACGCTCTCGTTCAAACGGCAAACGGTTGCAATCTCGCCCGCTCCCCTTTGAAGAAAAACTATCAAAAACGAGGTAAGCACCATAACCAAAGGATTAAACTTTGCAAGCCACGAAACCATAACCGCCGTAAATCCCATACCGCCCGCAAGCTCCTTGGTAACGGTATGGTTAGTGCCGGATACAAGCAAAAATCCCGCAAGACCGCACAGGCCGCCTGAAATAGTCATAGTTCTGATTATTACCTTTTTTACGTTAATGCCTATATATTTTGCCGTGTTTTCGCTCTCGCCGACAACGGCTATTTCATATCCCTGCTTGCTTGATTTAAGGTAAAAATACATTACTGCCGTAAGCACGGCTACTATTAAAATATTGAGTAAATACTTTTGGCCGAAAATGTTTGGAAGCCAGCCCGCTCTTGAATCGGCATTAATAAGCCCCATAACGCTTGAACCGCTCGGAACCCAAAGCATTATAAAGAACGATACAAGTTGGATTGCAACGTAGTTCATCATAAGCGTAAACAGGGTTTCGTTGGCGTTCCATTTAGCCTTAAACACAGCGGGAATTAAGCCCCATACAATTCCCGAAAGAATACTTGCGACGAACATAATTAAAATAAGCGCAATGTTCGGAAGCGAATCCTTTAAATAGAACATACAAGCCGCCGAAGCAAGACCGCCTACAAGCACCTGTCCCTCTGCGCCGAGGTTCCAAAACTTCATCTTAAACGCGGGCGTTACCGCAAGGGAAATGCACAAAAGCATCGCTATGTTCTGAAAAAGCGTTCTTACCTTTGACAAAGAGCCGAAATTTCCGGAAAACATAGCTTTAAACACCTGAATGGGATTATAGCCCGTCAGCAATACTATAACCGCGGCGGAAACGAGAAGAGAAGCGGCTATCGCGGCAAGGCGGACAATCCAAGCTTTTGCTATGGGCATCTCTCCCCTTTTTGTGATATGGAGGAAAGGCTCATGAGTATTTTTTTTCAAGCTGTTATTCATTGTCTTTTCCTCCGTTTGAATTAGTCATAAGGTATCCGATTTCTTCCTTTTTCGCCGTTCTGCCGTCAACAATTCCAGTAATTCTACCCGAACCTATGACAAGTATTCTGTCGCAAAGCTCAATTAAAACGTCGAGATCCTCGCCTACAAAAATAACGGCGACTCCCTTTTCTTTTTGTTCGTTAAGCAAGTTATAAATGGTGTAGGAAGAATTAATGTCAAGCCCTCTTACGGGGTACGCCGCCATAAGCACGGTAGGCGAAGACGAGATTTCCCTGCCTACCAAAACCTTTTGAACATTGCCGCCCGAAAGCCGTCTTACGGGAGTGTTTGCGCTTGGCGTGACAACCTCAAGCTGCCGTATGATTTTTTCCGCAAGCGTTTTCGGCTCTTTTTTCTGCAAAAAGAACGACTTACCCTTTCTGTAGCTTCTTAAAAGCATATTGTCAACAATATCCATATTGCCTACGAGTCCCATACCGAGCCTGTCCTCCGGTACAAAGGAAAGGCGCACGCCGAGCGAACGGATTTGAAGCGGGGTTTTATCCTTCAGATTTTCGGATTTTTCGGTTTTGGGGTCGTTATAAATAATATCGCCCTGTTCAATATGCTGTAAGCCCGCTATTGCCTCAAGAAGTTCTCTTTGACCGGAGCCCGCAATACCGGCAATTCCGAGTATCTCGCCCGAATACGCTTCAAAGGAAACGTCGTTAAGTACCTTTATGCCCTCTCGGTTATTGCAATTAAGATTTTTAACCTCAAGTCTTTTTTGCGGATTAACCGGGTCGCTTCTTTTTATGTTTAAATCTACTTTTTTGCCCACCATCATCTCGGTAAGCTCATCTTCGTTGGTCTGCGAGGTGATAACCGTGCCTATATATTCGCCCTTTCTCAAAACCGCAACTCTGTCCGAAAGTGCCAAAACCTCGTGCAGCTTATGAGTGATGATTATAATGGTTTTTCCGTCCTCTTTCATTTTGCGAAGGACGTCAAAAAGCTTTTTGGTTTCCTGCGGGGTGAGTACGGCGGTGGGCTCGTCGAGGATAAGAATATCCGCACCCCTGTAAAGCACCTTAATAATCTCAACCGTCTGTTTTTCGGAAACGGACATCTCGTGGATTTTCTTTTCCGGGTCAATATCGAAGCCGTATTTTTCGGCTATTTGAGAAACCTTTTTGGAGGAATTTTTAATGTTGTATCTGCCCTGTTCCCCAAGTCCCAAAACGATATTTTCCGCCGCGGAAAAGACATCGACAAGCTTAAAATGCTGATGAATCATTCCTATTTTATAATCAAAGGCGTCCCTCGGAGATTTGATAACGACTTCCTGCCCGTTAATGAATATTTCGCCCTCGTCGGGATAGTAAATACCCGAAATCATATTCATTAAGGTGGTTTTTCCGCTGCCGTTCTCGCCCAAAAGCGAAAGTATCTCGCCGGTGTAGGCGCAAAGGTTTATATTCTTATTCGCCACCACGGAGCCAAAACGTTTGGTAATGCCCTTTAATTGCAATGCAATATCGCTCAAAGCTTGTACCGTCCTTTCATAATTTAGTATTGAAAACAAAAAAGCCGTGTACGGCCGTTCTCTTTTCAGTATTAAACCTGTAAAAAATAAGTCCAGGCGAAGTTAAAAAACTTCGCCTGAATCTTTATTTAATTACATTTCTGTAATGCCGTCAATAAGAATATCAAAGTAAGGCGCCGAACGGTATTCGGACTCGTGGAAATATCCGTCCGAGATAACTTCGGTATCGGGAGTAAACGCCTCGTCGGTATTAACGTCCGCCTTGTAAGTTGTGAGCTTCTCGCCCTTAACCGCAAATGCGTCGGTTGAGAATACGTGAAGCTTGCCCGCTTCAAGATCGGCCTTTACAGCGTCGATTTTTTCCTTTGTGCCTTCGGCGGCAACCTTTTCGTTGAGCTCGGTAAGCTCAACCATTCCGTCCTTAATCGTTCCGCAGTAATCTGTGGGGATTTCCTCGCCGTTGGCAATTGCGTTGCAGATTAGTTTGAAATAGGGAGCCCAGTTAATCTTTGAAGAGATAAGAGCTGTGTTGGGGCCCATGGAAATTGTGCTTATATTGTAAGCAACGTTCGGAACACCCTTTTCTTCGCAAGCCTTGGGAGCGCCCTCGGAATCGGCGTGCTGGCTGATAAGAACGCAGCCGTTGTTGATAAGGTTGAGAGCCGCTTCACGTTCGAGAGCGATGTCAAACCAAGAGTTTGTATAAGCAACCTTCATAGTGGCGGTTTCGCAAACCGAACGAGCGCCAAGGAAGAATGAGGTATAACCCGATTTAACTTCGGCATACGGGAAAGCGCCTACATAACCGATTACGGCCTTTTCTTCGGAAATCTTGCCGGATTCAATCATTTCGTTAAGCTTCATACCTGCCGCAACACCGGCGAGGAAACGTCCCTCGTAAATGTTGGCGAACGCATTGTGGAAGTTAGCGATATTTTCCGTGTGAGCCATAGTTCCCGTTGCGTGGCAGAACTGAACCTCGGGGAAATCCTTGGCAGCCTGAAGGATGTAAGTTTCATGACCGAAAGAATCGGCGAAAATTACATTACAGCCCGCCTCAACAAGCTCCTCTGCAGCCGTGTAGCAAGCGTCGGACTCAGGGATATTTGTTTTAATAAGAACCTGGTCGTCGGTTAAATCAAGCTCCTGCTGTGCAGCCTTAAGGGCGTTGATAAAGTTAGCGTCATAGGTTGAGTTTTCGTCGTGAAGACAAATAAGACCTATCTTAACGCTGTTGCCTGCCTTATTGCCGCCGTCCGCGTCCTTGTCTTTGTTGCCGCATGCCGCTAATGTCGCAACCAAAGCAACTGCGAGGACAATAGCCAATACTTTGACAAACTTTTTCATTTTTTGACCTCCAAAAAATTTTATTAATTTTACGAAGCGCCGCTCCGTAGAATACTAAATCCTAAAGGTTATTTCGCCGGTTTCGTCGTTCATACTTTCAATTATCGCAAGCGACTCGACGCGGACGCCTTTTCCCCTAAGCTCCTTGCCGCCGGGCTGAAATCCCTTTTCAATAACTATTCCCGCGCCGACAAGCTCCGCTCCCGCCTGCGAAACAAGCAAAGCAAGACCTTTTACGGCTTCGCCGTTTGCAAGGAAATCGTCGATAATCAAAACGCGGTCGCCGCTTTCAAGATATTCCTTTGATACCATAATGTCGTAATCAACGCCATGGGTGAAGGAAGTAATCCTGCTTGTGTAAACGTCGTCGGAAATATTAGAGGTTTTGCCTTTTTTTGCAAAAACAACGGGGATATAACCGAACGCCTGAGCCGTTATGCAGGCAATGCCTATGCCCGAGGCCTCAACGGTAAGTATTTTTGTGACGTTTTCCTTGCCGAAAAGCCTGTAAAACTCCTTGCCTATTTCATCGTAAAGGCGAACGTCGATGCGATGGTTTAAAAAGCCGTCAACCTTCAGCACGTTGCCTTTTTTAACCACAGCGTCTTTTATTATCCTCTGTTTCAGCAATTCCATACGAAAAAATCCCCCAAAAAAGAAAAAATAAAAAGACAAGATAATATTACATTATTCTACCGATTTTTTCAAGTATTAAATGCACCAAATTTTATATTTTATTTAAAATAATTTATTCAAAATTTTCGGCGTCGGGACAAAATAATTTACCCGACGCCGAAGACTTATATACCTATTGTTATAATTTCAAAGGGTTTATATGAAATTGTATCCGCCTCGCCGATTACCTCCTCGAGCATATTGAGAAGCTTTACGGGCTTGGGGAATTTAAGCTCGCCTCTTCTGCCGTCCTGCTCGCTCAGGCGCACAACTACCATATCGCCGTTTTCCGCCATTTTCATAGCCTGTAAATAAAGCTCGCCGAAATTGTTTGAACAGGAAACGTCGGATTTAACTATCGGTATGTTATACTCGAAGGCGGTTTTGTTTATGCCCGCGTCGATAAACGAGCCCGCATGGGGTAAAATCATATAGCAGAAATCGTGCTTGCCAATATCGCTTTGAGTATCGGGCCTTTCGGTTGCCCTCAAAAGGCTCAAAGCCATTTTGTTTTCATCAAAGCTCACGCCGTATTTTCCCTCGTTAATGAGCGCAACGCCGCCGTCGGTTTCGGCAAGGTCGCACCATTTGTGATGGCAGACCTCAAATCTCGCCTGCTGCCAGGTGGTATTTTGATGCGTTTCCCTTTTGATAAATCCCGCGCTTGTGTCGCAAACGGCTTCCCTTGTAAGCACGTTGCAGTCGTATTCGGCTTTGACAAGCTTATGCTTTTCCCGCCAATCGACGATATTTTCAACCTCTATAGCCCTTGAATTTTTAAACAGCCTGATAATTCTCCGCCAGCTGCTTTCCCCGATTTTTACGGTAACGGTAAATTCGCAAACCTCGCTGTTTTTGCTCAAAAGCTTAAACGGAGAAGTTATTTCAAAGCCCAGTTCCTTTTCTTTGTAATTGGGAAGAATATCCCAAGCGTCATATACTCCCGGATTATCGGCGTATATTTTAAGCTTATTGAACTCGCCGTTTACCCATTCTCTTTTTAGCTGCTTGTCATAAAGAGACAGCATACTTGCGTCCTTGCCGAATTTTATAGAATAATAAGGCGTTTCAACCCTGTCGCCTATTGAAATCCAATCGGCTTTATCGGTAGTGGCGTCGGAAAGCTTGCCGCAGTCAAGAGCGGGCAAATTCGGTATGCACCAAAATCCGTTTTTGCCGCGGCGTACGTTTTTGCCCTTTTCGTTTTCTATAAAGGTAAGGGAGGTTCTCGCAAAATTAAGGGAATTAAAATAATTATCCGAAATGTCCGCGTTTATTATCAATTCAAGCTGTTTGTCAATCCACTCGTAATCCTCTGTAGCGTCCTTGTAAACAGGATTAATATGACTGCCGGGTATTATATCGTGAAATTGATTGATAAGCAGCTTTTTGTAGCATTGAGTCAAAACCTCTTTCGGGTAACGAATACCCGAAGCCGCCCGAAGCACGCAAATTATCTCCGCTTCCCTGAGCTTGTATTCAAGCATTCTGTTGTAACGCTTTAAAACGGACTTCGTTGTAAAAGTGCCCCTGTGCATTTCAAGATACAGCTCGCCGTCCCATTTTTTCAGCTCCTTATTGCCTTTAAGATTTTTTTCAAGGAACTCCTTGCCGCCCATATGCTCGGTTTTGGGCATAACGGAAATTTTATCAAAACGCTTCATCATTTCAAGCATTTCCTCGGTCACGCCGCTTCCGCCGTCTCCGTATCCGAACATGGACATAGTCTGACCGCCCGTATTTTTATCCTGGTACGCCTCCCAGTTTTCCTGAATTTGCGAAGGCATATTCCAGGTGATAAAATGCGTGGGCGGAACGCAGGCGTAGACCTCGCTCCCGTCTATACCGCGCCAAATGAAATTATTGTGCGGAAATCTGTTCGTATCGTTCCAGGTCGACATTTTATTCGATACAAAGTAGTCCACGCCGCTCTTTTTGAGTATCTGCGGTAAAATCCAACTGTTTCCGAAAACGTCGGGAAGCCAGCAGTTGTTTACCTTTATGCCGAATTTTTCCTTAAAATAATTCTGCCCGTAAAGGCACTGCCTTATAAGGCTCTCGGCGGAGGGTATGTTGCAATCGGGTTCAACGTACATAGCGCCGACAGGCTCAAACCGTCCGCTTTTGATTTTCTGTTTTAGCTCCTCAAAGACCTCGGGATAATACTTTTCAAGCGTTTCGTAAGTGTACGCCTGTGTATGGGTGTATTTAAACTCGGGATACCTGTCCATAAGGCGCAGTTGAATAAGCACGGTTCTCAAATTTTTCTGAACCGTATGTATTCTTCTCCAGTAATACGCAAGGTCAAGGTGAGAGTGAGCGACAAGAGCGACGTCGCCGTTGCCTTTATAATCTGTGTTTGCGTAAATTACATTTTCGATATACTCTTTTGCCTGCTTTACGCCCGTTAGCTTATCGCCCGAGTCAAAATCAATAAAATTCATGGCGGCGTTGAGATTTTTGTTGAGAAACGCCCTGTAATCCTCGTTAAAAAGCTCACTTTCGGCAATGTCGAGCAAGACTTCAAAATCATATACAAGGTCAAGCACATCGTGGTTGACCGTTGCAAGATAAGCGCCTTCAAAAATCTGACGGCATCCCCTTACGGAAAGCGATTCGGGGTTGCGCTCGTCGTCGGGCTTGGAACGGTTATAGCCTTGCATTTCAAAATGGAGCTCGGGGCTGTCAACGTAGCCCGAAAGCAATATTCTGTCCCTGTTTGGGTCAACGCCGCCGACATATTTGCCGTTTACCTTAACGATAATCTCCGCCGCTGTTTTTAAAGTAAACCAAAGCTCCTTGCCCTTTAAGCTTTCCGGAACGGTAACGTCGCCCCTTATAAAGGCGGTGCCGTCGGGGGTAAAATACATATCTCCCCTTTTAAGAGGTCTGTAATCGTCCGAATAATACTCGTAATTCATTTCGGAAACCTGACGGGCGTCCCTGATTTCAAGGGTGTTTATTTCATACTTATCCTCAATAATATATCTTTTAAGCCAACCGAAGCGAAGGGCTGTCCATTCCTCCGGTCTCATACTTCTTCTTGTAACCTTTATATGAGCCATGGAAAACCTCCTTAATTATCCCAAAAGAACGGTTTTTTCCTCACGGCGGTGATTTTTACCTTGAGTTCTTTGTCCTTTTTGATTTCATCCTCAATCCAAGCAACGCAACGCTCAAGAATTAAACACTTTGAACATTCGCCCCTGAAAATAAGCGTTAAATTCTCGCCGTCAAAGGAGGAAAAATTAACCTCCCCGCCGTCGCCCTGAATTTTGGGCCTTATAACTTTCTCTATATATTTTTCCATAGTGTTATGCCTCTATAATCTTTTTAAGAGTTTCCCTGAGCTTTTCAAGCGAAGCCCTTGCCTTTTCGGTATTTTCCTCACGAACGGAATAGTACAGCTTAATTTTTGGCTCTGTACCCGAAGGCCTTACCGCAAACCAAGTACCGTTTTTAAATATAAATTTTAGCACGTTTTCCTTGGGTAAATCGTCAACGCCCTCGGAATAATCTGTAATTTTATCAATACCGTCGGCAATTTTCTTTCCGTCGTTTCTGAATTTTGTCATTAGAGCCTTAATTTTTTCCGCTCCGTCCTTGCCTTTAAACACAAACGAATCAAGCCCGTCGGCATAACAGCCGTATTCGGAATAAAGATTGTTGAGCGCGTCAATAAGGGTTCTGCCGTTGTTTTTGTGATAAGCCGCCATTTCGCAAATAAGCATTGAGGCGACAACCGCGTCCTTATCCCTCGCATGAGTGCCGGCAAGATAGCCGTAGCTCTCCTCGTAGCCTATAACAAATTCGTTTGAGTTTGTTTTTTCGTAACGGTTAATCCTGTCGCCTATATATTTGAAGCCCGTAAGCGTTTCAACTATGTTAAGCCCGAAGCTTCTGCCGATATTTGCGCCCAAATCGTTTGTAACGATAGTCTTTACAAGAGTTGACTTTTCATTGAGCTTATCCTTTTTAAACGAAAGCACAAAGTCAACAAGCAGCGCTCCCATCTGATTGCCGGAAATAAGAACGTAATTGCCGTTATGAAGAACGGCCGTTCCCACCCTGTCGCAGTCGGGGTCCGTACCCAAAACGAGGTCGGCTTTTTCGGTCTTCGCCTGTTCTATTGCAAGGTTTAGAGCGTCCTTTTCCTCGGGATTGGGAGAACGAACCGTAGAAAAATTCCCGTCGGGAAGCTCCTGCGCCTTAACCACGGAAACGTCAAAATCCTTTAAAACGGTTCTTACGGGTATATTGCCCGTGCCGTGAAGCGGGGTATAGACAGTTTTCAAATCGGATTTTTCCCTGTAAACGGATTGCTTTTCGACGGCTTTAATAAATTCGTCAAGCACGGATTTCCCGACGTATTCAAACAATCCCCGCTGCCGAGCTTCTTTTAAATCGCAATGCGCCACGTTTTTTATATCGCCGACGGCGTTTACATATTTAATCACCTTATCGGCATATTCGGGAACAAGCTGACAGCCGTTTTCATCGTAGATTTTATATCCGTTATATTCTTTGGGATTGTGGCTTGCCGTTACAACCACGCCCGCAGTGCATTTAAGGTATTTTACCGAAAACGACAAAACCGGAGTAGGCATAAGGGTATCGAAAAGATATACCTTTATTCCCTCGGCGCAAAGCACCTGAGCGGCAAATTCGGCAAATTCGGGCGAGTTATTCCTCGAATCATACGCAATAACGACGCTTTTTTTGCCGTCGAATTCGCCGTTGAGGTAATCGGCGAGTCCCTTTGTGGCCTTTGAAACCGTGTATTTATTCATTCTGTTTGCGCCTGCGCCCATAATTCCTCTGAGTCCGCCCGTGCCGAATTCGAGGTTTTTGTAAAACCTGTCCTCTATTTCCTTTTCATCGGTAATTTTTAAGAGCTCTTCCTTTGTTTCTTCGTCAAATTCAAGCCATTTTAAATATTCATCCTTGTACGACATAATTAATTACCCTTCGCTTAATAAATTAATCCGCATTCGGGTGTTTCAAACTACGCAGATTTTCCTTTGATTTAGTTTAGCACAATAATGTTTTACAGTCAAATAAAAAAAGTAGTGAAATATTCGATAATGTATGTTATAATATATTTAAATTAAAATTCGGGAGGCTATTATGGAAAAATTTAAGCTTAATTTAGAGTACACGGCAGGCAACACAAACTACAAAACTTCTTTGTTTGAAACACCTGATTACAAAATTTCATACAAAGCAAGCAGGCAGAGAATTATCCTTAAAATTAAAACAAAAATCCCCATGGAAATCACCGATTTAACCATTACCGTACCATATGATTTCAATTCGGACGACAGGATTTTCGCAAACGGCTATCAGTCCTGGACCGATTGCCGTGAAATGTTTGTTGACGACATTCCCCAGCACACGGTACTGCCCACTTCTTTGCTTTTCCGTCATACGCTTCTCGGAGCTTCCGGCGCTTATAACTTTACGGATAATACAAGCAAGGCGGGCGTATTTACCGGCTTTTCGTATATGTATGTAAGAAACGGCGATGTTTTTGACCTGTTCGCCTCTTTAAGCGAGAGAACCGGATATACCGTTTTCACCTCCGACTGCAACAACAACGAGATTAACGTCAGGAAGGACCTTGACGGCGTTATATTTGACGGCGAATTTACCGTGCTTGACATTGTAAACCTTAAAGGCTCGGAGGACGAGGTATTTGACAAGTGGTTTGAGCTTATGGGTATAGAAAAGCCTTCCGCCAAGGTTAAAAACGGCTATACGACTTGGTACAATTATTATCCCAACATAAACGAAAAGATTGTTTCGGACGATTTGGAGGCTCTCTCCAAGGTAGACGCCGATATTGATATTTTCCAAATTGATGACGGTTTTCAGACGGCTACGGGCGATTGGCTCTCGGTAGATACAAAGAAATTCCCGGGCGGTATGAAAGAGCAAGCGGACAAAATTCACGAAAAAGGTATGCTTGCCGGTCTTTGGCTTGCCCCCTTCGGCGCGCAGTTTACTTCTAAGGTTTTAAAAGAGCATCCCGATTGGTTTATAAGGCATCCGAACGGAAAGCTTGTAAAATGCGGCCCGAACTGGGGCGGCTTCTGCGCGCTTGATATTGAATATCAGGAGGTAAGGGATTATATTAAGCATTTCTTTGACGTAGTGCTTAACGAATGGGGCTTTGACCTTGTTAAGCTTGATTTCCTTTATGCTGCGGCGCAAATACCCAATCACAACAAGACAAGAGGCCGGCTTATGTGCGAAGCTATGGACTTCCTCAGAGAATGCGTCGGCGACAAGCAGATTTTGGGCTGCGGCGTTCCCCTTATGCCCGCCTTCGGCAAAGTAGATTATTGCAGAATAGGCGCCGATATGGATTTACGTTGGACTAAAAACACCTTTACTCACAGGGAATTTGTTTCAACAGTAAACACTCTGGGCAACTCGATTTTCCGCCGTCAGCTCAACGGCAGGGCTTTCCTCAACGACCCCGACGTATTCCTGCTTCGTGACAACAATATGAAATGCAGCTTTGAGCAGAGAAAAATTATTGCAACCGTAAACAAGCTTTTCGGAAGCGTGCTTTTCACCTCGGATAATGTTGACGCATATAACGACGAGAAAATGGCTTTGCTTTTGGAAACGTTTTCAAAAGACGACATTAAGATACTGCGCGCGGAGTTTTTAAAGGAAAGCAGACGGGTAATAGATATTGATTACCTTGTAAACGGCGAATTTAAAAACTTCAGGTTTGATTTGCAAAACGGCGTAATTTTATAACGGAAAATAAGCGTACAGCCCGAAAAACTGTACGCTTTAGCTTTTTATTTTCTTATAAAAGCTTCGTCTTTTTCGCTTTGCGGCGAATCGTCGGTAACATATCTTTCAACCCTCATATGCAAATCGTATTTTTCCCTTAAAGCCGCTATTTTTTCCATCATGGCGGAGGCGTGATGCCTGTCTATAGAGCTTTGATTTTTCCAGCTGTCAATGAGCAATACGGTTTCCGGGTTGTTAAACGGCACAAAGTAATCGTACCCGAGATTACCCTCCTGCGAACGGATATCGTCGACTATGCCGCGGGAAATCATCTCCTCGGCAAAGAGCTTTGCACTGTCTCCCTTTCCCGTGTAATAGATATTAATAACTATCGCCATAGGTTATCGTCCTCCAATACATTTTTATAAATTTATTATATATTTTAGATATAAACAAGTCAAACATAATAAACCGGAGTGATTAAATGAAAAACATTTTATTTGTAAACGCCTGCGTGAGAGAGCAATCCCGCACATATAGGCTTGCGCAGAAGCTTGTTGACAGGTTCGACGGCAAAATAAGCGAAATCAAACCCGATTTAAGCGAAATTAAGCCGTTAAACGACAAAACGCTTAAAGAACGGGAGGAACTGCTTTCCTCCGGCAACATTGACGTGTCCCTGTTTCGCACGGCGCAGGAATTTGCAAACGCCGATATTATAGTTATCGCTGCTCCGTACTGGGATTTAACTTTTCCCGCAATACTTAAAATTTACCTTGAAAACATCACCGTTTGCGGAATTACTTTTTTCTATACAGACAGCGGTATTCCAAAAGGTCTTTGCAAGGCAAAAAAGCTGTACTACGTCACTACCTCCGGCGGTCCTATCCTGCATAATTTCGGCTACGAATATGTAAAGACGCTTTGTCGGGAGTTTTACGGCATAGAAGAAACGCATTTTATCAGCGCAGAGGGACTTGACATTGTAGGCGCCGAGCCGGAGAAAATACTCAATAAAGCAATAAAAAGCATTAAGCTTTAATTTTAAATAAACAAATGGGTGTAAACCGCAGAGCATTTCTGCAGAAGTTTACACCCTTATTTTTATTTGCCGTACAAATCCGCAAGCGTTTTTTGAATATACGGATAAGATTTTTTCAACCTCATATGATACGAGCTTTTGTCTTTTAATTTAAAGTTTATCGGGTTCAACTGAATTTCCGTATTGCCGTCGGACAATATCCCGCAGCCGACCTTAATACCCGTAAATTTAACCGTTGAAAGCGATTTTTCCTTATTAAAATCATTTACGGCAACACCTTCGTTGATATTGAGGACATTCAACAGGTACCAGGGAAGCCTTATTTCAACCGTATCACCCTTGGCGTAAAAATCGCTCAGGGAATTGTATTGCGGGCTTTCTGTATCGCTGATTCCGAACGTCAGCTTGCCGCAATCGTGTACTATCGGTTCTATGGTTTCGTTTGTGGCGGGTAATACCAACTCGCCTGTTACAAACTGTTTTACCGTTGAATAAGTGCCCGAATTGCTTACGCCGAAATTCTTTGGCAAGGGGAAATATTTGGACTCTACGCCGTATCTGTAGTAAAAATAATCGTAATTTGCATCCGCCTTGACCTCGGAGCCGTTCTCGCCGTCAATCAATACGATAAAATCGGCGTTTTCATTGAAGCGAAGATTATACTCGCTCGCAAAATTACTGCCTATGCCTATTGTGGAAACGGGAATAACAAGCTTGGAGCTGTCAAAGCTTTTACCGTTCTTGAGTTTTACAAGCAAATAAAGATATGCCTCGTCGTATTTTGCCGCAAGCCTGCAATCCTGCGACTCGAATACAAAATCGGATTCGCTCCATTCGCTGTCGGAAGCGTCAATTTTGCAAATGTCCTTATCCCCCGCTTCTACCGCCAAAATCCCGTAATTCTGTTCGGGAGACATTTTGTTCGGCGTTCTCATGTCGGGGTTGTCGGGCGCATATCTAAAGGTATTCCAGGTCTGCTTAAACCACTCGTCCTGCCAGGAGAAAATCAAGCCGCCCGCACAGCCGGAGCTTGCAATATCAATTATCATATTGCTTACGTACTGCCCCTGCTGTTCTTCTGTAATACCGCCCTGATTATAACCAAGCACGCTTTCGGAGGCGCAGCCCCTGCTTGTGGGCAAACCGAATTCCGCAATAATCAGCGGAACGGAATACGCGCCGTTTAAATCCCTTATATAAGCCTTATAATTATTCTGCTTACCTGTAAGCTCGTCTTTATAATCTATATATTCCTGCTGATAGTTAATAAACTCGGGGTAATACGGGTAAGCGTCAACCGCGGCGAAAAGCCCCGCGTAATACTTGGCGGTCGGCTCTACGTTTTCCGTGTTTACCGTAACGCTGTCTTCCTCCTCATAAGGCTCGTTATCGTGCGTAAGCGGGTCGTTTGTGGACCAATTTAGAAAAGCAACGGGAGTTTGATGATTGTAAAGCGTTGTTTCGTGCTCGATAAGCGTATTGCCCGCACGGCAAAGGAAGCTTTCAAAAGGCGAAGCGCCGTCTTTTGTTTTTAAATAATCGCCCGAATATTTGCTTTTATCGTTATGAGAATTACTGTTCATAACAAAAGTGTTATCCCATTCGAGGCCGAGAATATAGCCCACTACATATTGTGAAATATCATATGTAAAGCTTATGTTTTCGCTGTTCGGATACTGTACTGCGGCGGCGTTGCCGTGTACAATATCGACAATTTCGTTAATTGCACGCTCAAACGAAGAAATAACAAGCTCTTCGGAATCCCAGCAATCCGCAGGGTCGTACATAAAATTCTCGTTAAACCAAATGCCGTGAATAAGGTAAAGCTTATTTTCCGCAGTACGGTTATAATCGTAAAACGCCTTGTAAAACTGCGGAGGCATTTCCGTAAATACTCTTACGGTGTTTGCGTGCATTTTTGAAATCTGCCCAAACCAATCCGTATAAGTTGCGCAGCTTACGTCGGGACTGTCCAAATTCGTGATTGCGGTAGAAAGGCCGACGTTTACGCCCGAAACATACACGCTTGACATTTTATCGTCAGAGAGACAGTAAATTTTTTTATCCGTATTGTCGGCAATAAAATTAACGCCCACGCCATTTGTGTCTACGGCGTCCTTAACGCTTGTTTCGATTTGAAATTTCGGCGTTGAGAGGTCAATTTCCTCGCCGTTGGGGTTTACTTTTTTATAAGATTTTTTTTCACATCCGCAAAGTTCAAATATCATAATTACAGAAAGAAGAAAGCATACGATACCGCTAAATTTTTTATTCAAAATTAACCTCCGAGTTCAGCAAGCGCTCCCTGCAAAATATAATAAGATTTTTTAAGCCTTTCGTGATATGTGGGATTTGTTCCCCAAGGCGTATAATTGTAACTGCCCTCCATTTTAATGCTCTGCGGAGAATTTGACGTATTTAAAACGGCGTAACCTATCTTAAAGCCGTTAAATACCGTACTTGTAATGCCCTGCTGACTGTAAAAATCGTCCATAATCTTTCCGTTCGAGGGATCGGTGAAATTGAACAGCTGCCATGGTATTCTTAACTCGATAACGCCGTCTTTTTCGCAAAAGTCCGCAAGAGAATTGTATTCCTTACTGTCCGGATTTGAAATGCCGTAAACCAGCTTGCCCGTTTCGTAAGATTCAAACGGAATTTTCTGCTTTGTTGACGGAATTTCCATTTCATAGCCCAGACACATATTCATCTTGTTGAATATACCGGAATTTTTCTTTTCATATTCGCTGTTGAGCGGCGTCATTTTATACTGCGAGCCGTAAAGATAATAAAATACGTCGTAGTAAGCGTCGCACAGCATACGCGTATTATCCTTACCGTTTATTTGAAGCACAAAATCGGCATAATCGGAAAACGAAACGCTGCTCCCGTTCATTTTGTTGTTTCCCTGATTTGAAATAGTATCTACCGGAATCAATATTGTATTTTTGGCAAAATCAAAGCCCTTGTTTGTCTTTATCATAAAATAAAGATATGCCTCGTCGCTTTTAATTGAAAGCGTACCGTACTCATTGTTAAGCACAACGTTTTCCTCTTTCCATTCGGAAGCGTCGCCGTCGATAAGGCAAACGGACTCCTTGCCCGGCTCAAACGAAAGTATGCCGAAAAACTGCTCGCAGGTCTGCTTATTCGCCCAATAAGGTCTGCGTTCGTCATCGTCGAAAAGCTCGTTGTTCCAAGTACGTTTAAACCACTCGTCCTGCCAGGAGAAAATCAGACCGCCGGCATACTTTTGCTCGTATATGGAATTAAACATATCGGCAACCGCCTCGCCCGCTTTTGTTTCCTCCATATTGCCCTGATTGTAATCCATTATGCCCCTGTGCGCCATTCCGCGAGAGGTTGAAACTCCGAATTCCGCAACCAAAATGGGCATGGTATGCGCCATTTTAAGGTCTTTAAGATACGCTTCATACGGATTTATCTTGCCGCTTGAATCCTTATAGCTTATATAATCCTTCTGATAATTCATAGTGTCGGGATAATAAGGATAAATATGATAAGAAGCAAACATATTTGCGTTAAAGTTTGTTCTTGACTTTATGCTTTCGGTATTGAGCGTAACGGAATCCTCGTCTATAAGAGGTTCTTCGGGGTGAGTGAGCGGGTCGGTGGTAATCCAGTTACAAAAAGCCACGGGAACCTGCCATTTGTATTTTTCGGACTCCGCTTCAATTACCGCGTCGCCTATCTGTGCAAGGAACGCCTCAAACGGCGAAGCGCCCTGCGCATAAAGATATTTGCCGTCGTAGGTGTTTTTGTCGGGGTTGACGGTGTTTACGTTTTTGATAAAAGAGGGGTCGAACTCCATACCTAAAATCCAGCCGGCAAGCCATGGAGAAACGTCGCAGGTATAAGTACCAACAGCGTATCCCGTTCTTTTCGGAAGAACCGCCGAGCCGTGAATTATATCGACCATATCCAAAGCATCGCTTTTAAACGAGTTCAAAAGCTTTGAATTTTCCGCATAAACGTCGTTTAAATTCTGTATATCGTTTTCGTCAAGACAAACGCCCTGAAAAAGATAAAGCGGCTTTTCCGCTTTCTTGTTAAAGTCATACAACGCCTTATAAAAATCGGGCATAAGTGCTGTATATACACGAATACAGTTTGCGTTCATCTCGCTAATCTGCGTAAACCATTTATAATATTCATCATACGAAACGCCGAGCTCGCCGGGAAAAAGTCCGGGCTTTCCGGCGCCTATATTAACGCCTTTCCAGAAAACCTGATTCCAAGAATCGTTACCGTAAATGTAAAAATAATCGCCCTCGGCTTTAATTTTGTATCTTACGCTGCCGTCGGATTCGCTTTCGATTTCCGCGGTTTCGCTCTTAGAGTCGCCCGATTCCTTTGACTTTCCTATGGACGCCTTATTGATTCCGAACCTCTGCAAAGCGCCTACCTGCGCCAAAACCAAAAGCAATACCAGGGTTACGGCAACAGGGATTAAAACTTTTTTCATATGTAATTACCTCTTATTCGTTAAAGGTTTTACGTTGAATACTACCCCATTGGTTTTTAAGCTTTCTGAATCTTAAAATACCCTGAACACGGCTGAAAACAACGATTTGCCTGTATCCGAAATTTTCAATCAACGCATAGCAGGCAAGCTCCATAGCCTGCTTTGGAGACATACAGCCTTTACGGGTATATTGCTCAAGAATAACGCCGCCTATAGAAAACAGGCTGCCTATTGAAACGGTCAACAAAAGATAAATAATAAAGAAAAATGCGTTAAGCTCGCCCATCA
Organism: uncultured Clostridia bacterium; assembly: GCA_947630835.1. Lineage (GTDB taxonomy): Bacteria > Bacillota > Clostridia > Oscillospirales > Acutalibacteraceae > Fimenecus. The sequence continues at coordinate 25,757 of CANRIZ010000020.1, forward strand.
GCAAAGAGAAAGGAATAATAAAGTATCCCAAAAATTCTATCATAGCGCCGAACAGCTCGTAAATCCAGTTATAAGGTATGGAAACCAAGCCCACAATTCCGTAAATCGGGTTAAAGGTCATCGAAAAATGGCTCAAAAGGGTATCAAAAAGCCCGACCTGCCAACGACGTCTTTGATTCATAAGGTCCTTTAACGACATAGGACCCTGAGTCCAACAAACAGCCTCGTGGCAGAAAGCAATTTTGTATTTCATACTCTTTCTGCGCTTTCTGTTTCTTTCCTTAGCCCTCTGCTTTCTGAGATAGTGGTGGATTTTAACTATAATCTCCATATCCTCGCCTATGGTATTAAGCTTATATCCGCCGACCTTAATAACTATATCCTTCCTGAAAAGTCCGAATGCCCCCGATACTATCAACAAAGAGTTTCCCCAGGAAACACGGCCGTACAGGAACGAACGGAAATATTCAACAATCTGGAATTTTTCAACCATCTTTTTGGGAAGGCTGAATTCCCGCCACTCGCCGTCCTCTATAACAGAGCCGTTAGCTATGCGGACAAAGCCGCCCGCGACAACCGTTGAGCTGTCCTTCATAAACACCTGACCGAGCTTGAGCAGAGCGTCTCTTTCAATTCTCGAATCAGCGTCAAGGCAAGCAAACAGCGGGTAAGAGGAAGCGTTTATGCCTGCGTTAAGCGCGTCGCTCTTGCCGCCGTTTAATTTATCGATATACAACAAATTGGGATATTTACTGCTGTAATAAATCCCCTGTATTTCCTGCGTTTGAATTTCAACCTTTATAGATGATTTTATTTTTTTAAGGTTAAACGAATCAACCATTTCCTTGTGCGTGTTATCGGTTGAACCGTCGTTTACGACAATGATTTCAAATACGGGATAATTCATTTTCATAAGCGATTTAACGTTATGCACTATGTTCTCCTGCTCGTTGTAAGCAGGGATAATCAAAGAAATAGGAAGCAAGTTGTCCGAATCCTCATATCTTAAATAATCGTCGGAAATTTCAACTTTTTTGTCCTTTTTTATCCTGAATACGGATATTAAAAACTGAACCAAATAGATAAAAGAAAGCGAAAGCGTATACGCCATACAAAAGTAGTTGAAAAACGATATAAACTTTCTGATAATTTCAATAAAAGACATTTTTTACTCCCTTATTTCAGCGTCGATTTAAACGGAAATTATAAACTTACATAACCTTGTACAGACATTCCTTAACCGCGTCGGCGGCATATCTGTCGTAGCCTTTTATAACTTCCTCAACATATTTCATACTTGCGTCCATTTCAACAAGGCATTGCGCGGCGCGTTTCCTTACCCACCATTGCTCGTCGGCGGTAATCTGCTTTACAGCCAAAATACATTCTCTTGAGCATATCTTTTTAAGGCCGGGCAGTGAAGAAAGCCTTATAACCCAGTCGCTGTCCTTAGACGCCATAATCAGATACTGCTCCAAATCGGGCGAACCGAGGCTGGACATAGCCTTTACGCTTGCAATCCTTACCTGATTGCTGCCGCTTGTAAAGCCCTCGATATAAAGGCTTTTCAGGGAGTCAAGCTTGTCGTCCTTAACCGCCTTAAAAATTGTTGCTTTCATATAATCGCTTATATTGCCCTTTGTGGCAAAATATTTTCTTATAAGCAAGGACTTATCGCCGGTATAGTTGTTGAGCAGTTCGATAATTATCCTGTGGCTGAATTTTGTGTTATCCTCGCATTTTTCGAGAAAATCAATTACCGAAGCCTCTTCCCCGAGTATTGAAAGCGCCATACCGGCGTTATATTGCAAGGTGGTTTCTTTTGAATTAAGATACTCCTTTATATCCTGCGTAGCTTCGGTGGCGTTAAGGTCGGCAAGCAGTCTTAAAACGTATGATTTTTCGTACTTGTCGCACTTTTTAAGCAAATCGCGAAGCTCGGGAATGAGGTTAAGATTTTCGTATATCTCGTCAAGTATTTTTATATTTGATTCCGACAAATTATCCTTATTTTTTATAAAATTCAGATAAACCGCGGAAGCGCAAAGCAAATAGGTGTTGCTCTTTTTGCAGAGCCTGCCCAATTCTTCTATTTCGGCTTTCCTTGAAGCCTTTGTGGGAGAGCCGAAAATTGCCGAAAAATGATTTTTGGCGTTTGAAAGATTGTATTTTCTCTTCTTAAGGAAGTCCTCCTGCTGCTCGGCAACAACATATAACCATATAAAACCAAAAAGAATGAAAAATATTGAAATTATAAACATTATAACCGCCAAAGCTTCATAGCTCATAAAACCACTCCTTTTGATTTAAGTTTGATTAATAGGAAGAAAAATACTTTTTCAACGTGTCAAACGCCGATTTTTGAGAAATTGTATATTCGATATTCGCTTTTTCCCACGCCGTCCATTTAAACGCCTTATATCCTGCGGACTGCTTGCTTACAGGGAAGACGTACATGGTATCCTTAGACTTTTTATCGCCTATAAATACGGAGCATATAATGCCGTCGGTCATGGTTGTTCTGTATTGATTGTTCGCTCCGCTCGGAGCGCTTGCCGTATCGTTTATAACTATGCTTCTGGCGGGGTCCGTAAAGTTAAGCATAGCCCAGGGCAAGCGTACCCTTATAGAGTTGCCCGCGGTAAAGAACTGCGTGTTCTGCGATGAAAAGCTGCCGTAAACAAGCGGAGAAACAATGTCATACGAGGCGTTGTAGCTTTCCTTTGAGGATGTGGCGCCCTTATTTCTGTTGTATGAAGAAGCGCAATAAACGGTGGCGGAATTTTTGCTTTCAAATTTGATGATAAACTCCATACCGGAAAGCGCGTTTCCGAAGAAGTTTTTATCGTAATAGTATTCGCCGTCGTTCCTCTGATAAGTGTCAAAGCCCAGGTAAAGCTCTTCCGTCTCAAAGTTGACTTCCGTATCAAGGCTTATATTCAAGTACAGATAAGTTTCGTTGCAGCTTATCTGCATTTGATTCATCCTCTGCTTATTTTCCTCCAAAAGCAGTCCCGTTTCCTCGGGCTGAACAGAGTCAACGGAAAGCACGCCCGTGGTTTGACCCAAATCGGTAATATCGTGCCAAAGACCCGAAGATGAGAACGGAACGTTGTACTTTCTGTCGGCGTCGCTTACAGCCGCCCAGTTATCGTTGAGGTCGGCAATAAATCCGCCCGCAAAGCCGCCGCTGTTTATCGACTTATACATATCAAGCAAATACTGCGCCTGCTTTTCCTCGCTGAGTCCGTAAACGTCGGTTTCCGTTTCAAAAACATTAACACAGGTCGAAGCGCCGAAGCTTTCTATAAACACAGGTAATTTGCTGTTGTTTTTAATTTCCTTTAAATACAGCTTGTAGGAGTCGCTTGCGTTCTTGCCGCCTAACTTAACCTTACTGCTTTGATAAACGGCGTCGCTGTATTTTGCGCTGTAGGCAACGCCGAAATATGGCTTTGCCTCGTCGCTTACGCTTATATTGGAGGCGTTAAAGGTAACGGAGTTATTCTCCTGCCAAGCAGTACCCGAAAGCAAAGCCGTGCTTCCCTTTGCCGCCGTGACAACCAAATTGTTGTATTTTTCCTTATTGTATTGAAGCAAACAGTCGCAAAGGTCGGCAAGCAGAGCCTCCGCCGAATTGCCCGAAGCGCTTAAATATTTACCGTTATAGCTGTATTTTAAATTGGAAACGGTATTTCTCAACTGAGCGTCGGTCATATTCAAGTCTACAAAATACGCCGCAAGGTAATTTGAAACGTTATGCCTGTAGTTTTCCGCCGAGTTTGCGTCGTTAGCCGTCGCCTCGCTGTTTCCGTGAACGGAATCGACGGTAAATTCAATATGATTGTGTAATTGCTCTATAACCGACGGGTCGGTAATTTTACTTTTGTCAACCGTATCCGGCGTAATAATACCCTGATAAAGATAGATTAGCTTATCTTTATTCTCCTTGTTATGCTCGTACAATGCCCTGTAAAATTCGGGAGGATACAAGTCATACGCTCTTACGGCGTTTGCTCCGATTTCATCAAGCTGTGAAAACAGTTGCTCGTAATATGAAAAATCGTTTGAATATTCGTACCTGTTGCTGCCGGGAGCTTCGGCGTTTAAATTAAAGCCCTTTATCGAAAGCTTTTTCCACTCCCCGTCGACCTGAACCTCAAGGTTGTCGTTATTAAGACGGGTAAGGTTAATATCGGCGCGGGTTTCTGAATCGGAAACACGCTCTACGACTTTGTTTTTATTGGTGTTTTTAATTATCCTTTTCATCATCGGCTCAAAGAACTGCCAATAAAAATGGGTAACGTCGCCGCCGTTATCAAATGAAATGGAACGATAAAACGTATCGGCACCCAGGAAGCAGGACAGCTTCATATCGTCAACATAGTCGTTGAAATCGCCCGCAAAATAATAAGTAGGCGCAGTTTCATAGGGGTTTCTGACAACTGCGGCAAATACGGGTTTATCGGATACCGGCGCAAATTCCTCCATACCCGTGGAATTTAAATTAAACTCGTACTCGGCAAGAGTTTCGGTGCCGCTGTTTGCCTCAACCAGCTCGAACCAGGCGTAATAATTTAACGACCTTTTGCCGAATTCCGATTTGAAATCCTTGGTTGTTCTGATTTTCAGCAGATTTTCATCTTCAAAATCGGTTTTGCCCTCGAGAACGATAATGTCGCCCTCGGTTGAAACAAGTAGTATGCCCGAACCCGAGCAGCGCCATTCAACGCCGTACTTCTGCTTATACATAGGAGGCGCCCAATATGGAACGTCGTCCAAATCCGCAAGGTCGTATATGTATCTTCCGGACCATCCGGTTTCGGTAATTCCGAACATCTTTTGAAGCTGCAGGGATATGGATTTTTCCGTGTTGTCAACGCCCAGAATATCCTGCTCGCCGATAACGACGCTTCCGAGCGAATGGCACAAGGCAACGGTATTCATATCCTCGCCCGTTATTCCCTTGTCCTCGGTTATCTCGGTTCCGTATGCGTCCGCCAAATATAAAATATCCGGTATTTCTTTAATGTCGTCAAGCACTCTTTCCTCGTCAAGGAGTTCAAAGTTTTCGTCGAGCATATAGCCGTAATAATCTTTTGTATAATCATACTTCTTTTTGGTTTCGGGGTTTTTAACCTTCATATAGTTTAAAAGCCAGTTAAGACCTATATGCTTACGGTACACATTATCGACGTCGTCAAGGTAGCTGTGACTGTCGGCGGCGGTAGCGGGAACGGTTTTGTCCAAAACCGAAATATAAAGTTTTTTGGAGGGTTTTAAAAACCAAAATACAAACAGCGAAGAAATAAACACAAGCAAAACTATAATGATAAGCAAAAATATTCTGAGGCTTCTTTTCATTTTTCTGTAGTATTTTCTGAATACCTTTGCCTGTTTTTTCTCGCTCTTTTTATTATTTTCTCTCATAAGGACCTACCCGAAAACAAAATCTGCTTTTGATTGAATTTATTTGAAAAATCGCAATTTATATTTACGTTTTACCCGATTTTTTCGGGTTGATAAAAGTTATCCAACCCCCCCCCATTTTGAACGGCAAAACGGGTTTCGTTTTCTTTTATATCTATAATTTCCATACCGCAGGACATAAAAGCGTTGACAACCTCGGGGTCAAATTCTTTGCCTCGGTGTTCGTAAATATATTCTATTGCGTCCTCATAGCTCCATTTTTCTTTATATTCCCGTTTTGAAACAAGAGCGTCAAAGACGTCCGCAACCCTGACTATACGGGCGTAAATGCTTATTTCATCGCCCTTTTTGCCGAGGTAACCGCTTCCGTCGAAGTTTTCGTGATGCTCAAGCGTTACAAGCCTGGCTATGGAGAAAAGTCTGCCCTTAAGGCCGTCAAAAAGGTTGTAACCGCTTATGATATGCTGTTTTATAATCTCCCTTTCCTCTGCGGTAAGAGCGCCTTTTTTATTCAAAATTTCTCTGCTGATTGTAATTTTTCCGATGTCGTGCAAAATCGAAGCCTTGCCGATAAGCGCGGCGTCCTCGTCGTAGCCCATTTTTTTGGAAATAAGCTCGGCTATTTTTGCAACAACAAACAGATGCAGTCCCGTACCCTTGGATTTTTTCTCCGTAATAACGGCAAGATTAACAAAAGCGTTTGTTAGGTTCTCGTTCATTTCCTTATTGTCGGAAAAACTCCTGTAGGAAACGGCGACGGAGTTATAAAGGGACGAAATAAAGTTCTGCACGTTGCATTCGGTGGAAGCGTAGGCGTTATTAAAGATAATAAGCACAGATTCCTCCGCCTCGATAAGCATTTCGATAAAGCTTACTCCAACGGTGTATTTTTGCTCACTGTTTTTTAACGCCTCGCCTATAGAGTTGTAATCGAGCTCCTCGGTCGCATTGTCGGAAGCATATACCTCAACAAAGCTTCCGCCGTTCTCAACGGCGATATTAACGCTTGCGTCCTCGTTGACGAGCAGCATATCGCCCTTTTCGAGAAATTCGAGAGTTCTCTTTGAAAATTCAACAACAAAATCAATATTTGAAGAAAATCTGCCGGATTGCGAAATAATATCAGATACGGCGTCAAATATATTTTTGTTGTCTATGTTTACCTTATCCTTGGTATATTCGGCAATGTTTTTGTTCGCTATGTTCCTTGTGTAGGTAAAATAAAGAGTGATATTTAAGATAATCAGCGAAGCGGCGAACAGGAATACGGAATATTTCCATAAGCCCAATGCCGAAGCAAAGTCATTGAATATGTAAGAAATAAGCACGTACACGCTGACGACGTGCAAGGTGTTGTTGCGTTGGGTAATGATATTGTCCCACTTAGCCGATTCTATAAACAGCATAACCGCGCTTACAGCCGCCGCAACCGCGCTCAATATCAGACCTATTCTGATGACCGTAATGTTCGGTATCCAAGCCAAAACGGAAAAAATCGGCGCAAGGAACGACAGGTAAACTATCAGGGGCTTTTTATCCTTCATAAGCGAGTGGACGTTTATAACGGTAAATGAAGCCAACAATGCCGAAAGCGTGTTTACCGCCGAGAACCAAAGCATTGAGCCGAAGGCGGACGAATGGGACGACATTTCTGTTATAAACAGGACAAGGCCCATTAAAATCATAGTTCCGCTGAGTCTGAGCAAAACTACAATATCCCTGCTTCTTATCATAGAAGCGAAAACAAGTATTGCAAGCGCAACGCCAAGCAATATTATTACGCCGCCCAGAAACAGTCCGATATTATCCATGAAGTTTACAGCCGAAAACGGATTTGTGTTTATGCCGTCGGTTATATTAGCTTTCAGGTTAAAGCCCAAAGGATAGTATATGAATAAATCGAGTCTTTGCGATGAAGCGGATTCGGGCAATACTATCTCATTACAGCTGTTGCCCGTTAATATTTTTTCGCCGTAACCGTTGTTATAAACTTCAACGTCGCCGACAAGCACCTTTATCGGACTGTGCTCGGTAACAATTTTAAGCACCCTTACCTCGGACGACTCGTCAAGCGTATAAACGCAATGAACGTATTTGTCGCCCAACGGCTTTGAAATCAAATTTGATTTTTCCGCCTGATTGAAGGTTTCGGCGTTGTTAACTGCGGCGTCGCTCTTACCGGTTACAAAACGCCAGTTTATAATTTCGGTATCGTCGCTCGGCTTTATTACGTTGTTAAATACAAACTCGCAGCCCAAAGATACGGCGAAAACAAGCAAAGACACAAAGAAAAGCAAAACGGTTCTTTTTACGGCGGGATTAAGCTTTCCCTTAATCTTATCGGAATAATTCTCAACCGTTTCCTCTACGCTCCGCGCGTCTTCGTCTGATTCATTTTCCGAATTATCGACGTTTTTTTCTTTTTTGCTTCGTTTGTCCTTTTTTCTCTTTTTGGACTTTTTGCCTTTTCTGTCGGCGTTGTCCGAAGCCTGCTCTTCGTCAATCGACTCGTCGGAGCCGACGTTTGTTATATCCTCCGATAAATTTTCGGAGGATATATCGTTCTTCGTTTCCGACTGCGGAGTTTGCTCCAATTCGTTTTTATCGTTATTGTCAACCGTCCCGCTCATAAAAACCCCTTAATTAATTATTTTCCCGAATATTTTTAATTAATTGTTTTCGGCATATTTACGCAAGAGAATTTCTATTCTCTTTTTCTTATCATCAGAAGAATCCTCAAAGCTTTCCGAAGAAGGCTTGGAAGTATGCTCTGCGGTGAAGCTTAAAACCTGGTCGTTATTCTTAACCGCATTTGTTTCGGGTTCGGATTCGGGCTCGTCTTCCCGCTCTGCCGAAACGGTGTTTTCCGAAGCTGTGGGCAAATTAACGCTCTTTAAAGGAGCTTCGTTTATTGGCGCGGAAGGCGTTTCGATATTATCCTCAACCTCTTTTTCGGGCTGAACGTCCTTTACCGGCTCAGGGTTTACAGGCACGGGATTAACAGGAGCCGCAGGCTTGAAAGCGTTTTGTTCTTTTTCCGACGGGGCTTCCGCAGCGGCATATGCAACGGGAGGTACGGGAGCGCCGGGGAACTGCATAGCGTTGGGATTTACGGGCATACCGTAAGGCATCATATACTGCATCGGGTAATAAGCGCCGTAACCTGCCTGCTCATAAGGCGCTTGTGTATGTACGTTTTTGTTTTCCTGAGCTTCAACGGCGGGCTGCTGAGCCTCGGCTGCCGTCTCAACGGTTTCTTCGGCGGCGGCTTCCTCTTTTTCGGCAGGCTTGCTGTCCTCTAAACAGCTTGTTGCCCTTGCAACCATAACGGGCGTATCGTTCTCGTCAAGTATTGTAATTGTTGTTTCAAACTTTACGCCTTTAAGCTCTTCGTCCAAATCGTCCTTTTCGTTTAAATACATACTCTGAACAAAATTTGATGATGACAACGCAGACGCTTTGAGAATGTTCTTAAATGACTCTTTCATAACTTATACCCTCTTTTTTTGAATTTTTGAGTTGATAATTTATATATAAAAAAGCCGCAAATAATGTTTACAACATCATTCGCAGCCAGTCAATCATAGTGTTAATACCTTAGACACTCAGCTTTGCGCCACTGCTTTTCAGCAGCTTTGCCTGTCATTCATTTGTCTGTTTTTGCAACAACAATATATCAAAATAAAATTATTTTGTCAACAATTTTTTGACATATTTTTTTCGTTTTCACCTCGAAAAGAGCCTAAAAATTTACTGAATTTTTTTGTATTTTTTTCGCTTTGAAAAATCCGTTATCACTACATTTTATGCTAAAAAATTTATAATATTAAAGAACTGCACAATATGTTGTTGTAAAAAATTACTACATTTTTGTAAAAAAAAGTCCCATATTTCGGCATAAAAATTTTAACAAATTCTTGACAATATACGCTTAAAAAAAGTATACTGTGAATGAAAATCGGGAAGTTACAGGTTGCAAATAAAGGCGAAAGCCGAGTTTGTAACTTTTTTCTTTTAAGGGACGGTGAGAGCTTGGAACAGGTACTCAGGCAGGAAAAAAAGTTTTTAATGCACGAGGTTGCAATGTTGAAACTCTGTTCGCGTCTCAACGAGGTTATGATAGAGGACCCGTTTAACGGCAAGAACGGTTACGCCATTCGCTCGCTTTATTTTGACACTGTTGACGAAAAGGATTATACGGACAAAATCGACGGCCTTGAGCTTCGCAGAAAAATCCGCCTCAGAGTTTACAGCCCCGACTCGGATTTTGCAAAGCTTGAAATGAAGCAAAAGCAAGGCGCTTACCAAAAAAAGCGCTCGCTTAAAATCAGCCGTGAGGACGCCGAGAAGATGACCCGCGGCGACTACTCTCCCCTGCTCGCTTACCCGGAGCCTTTTGCGGCTGAATGTTACGCGCTTATGAATATGCTCTGCTACCGCCCGAAAACTATAGTGGAATACCGCCGCCGAGCATATATTGCAAAGGAAAACCGTATCAGAATTACCTTTGACAACTGTATAAAATCAACAGAAAGCTGTTTTGAGCTTTTTTCAAAAAATCTCAACCAATATCCTGTTTTAGATCCCTTTAACGCTATATTGGAGGTCAAATACAACGGATTTTTGCTAAGTTACATAAAGCAGCTTATCAACGAAGCGGACCGCTCCGAAATTTCCGTGAGTAAATACGTTCTTGCCCGTGAGGCAGGACTCGGATATTAAACAAAATCAAAAAGGAACATATGTTATGAAACACTACTTATCACAAATATTGCAGTCCGGTCAGGACCTTACGGCGAAGGACATTGTACTGCGTATGGCGGTTGCCTGCGTAATTGCGGCGTTTATTTTCATCTCATACCGTCTTTCGCATGACGGCAGCATCTACAGTAAAAAATTCAACGTTTCGCTTGTCGCTTTGACCGTTATTACCACTATGGTTATGGTTATTATAGGCAATAACCTTTCGCTTTCATTAGGTATGGTCGGCGCGCTGTCCATAGTTCGTTTCAGAACGGCAATCAAGGATTCGAGAGATACCGTTTACATCTTCTGGACCGTTGTTGCGGGCATTTGCTGCGGCGCCGGAGATTTTCTGATAGCCGGAATAGGAAGCGCAGTAACCTTTTTGGTACTGCTCTTATTCGGCAGGATTAAAAACGACAGGCGTATGCTTATGATAATTCGCACCATACGCACAAACGAAGAACAGATAGAAAGCCTTATTTTCAGACGTTACAGAGGTCACGCTACCCTGAGGGTGAAGAACACCACCGAGGACAGCGTAGAATTTATTTACGAAGCGAACAAAAAAATTATCGAAAAAAGCGACAAGAAAACTAACAAAAGCATTACCGATGAAATATACGATATCGGCTCGATAGATTATTTCAACCTTGTTATGCAAAACGATGAAATCAGCAGCTGAAAAATAAAGAGGTCGTTATCCTATGAAATCCGCATTTCGTGGTATAATAGCGGCTGTGCTTATGCTTGTAATTGTATTGGGCGCAGTCATAATAGAACCCGGTATAAAAGACGCAGGCAAACGCTATCATCAGCATTTGGAAGAACCGGGATATACGCCGTGTTCCTCGCACGGCGACGATATTTTCTGCACGCATCTGCCGCTCGTTGTTATTGACACAGAGGGTAAGGAAATCCCGGGCAAGGTTACCGGAGAAAGGGACAGCTTTGATCAGGCGGTTTATTCAAAAGCAGAGGACGGGACGGATTATATTAACGTTTCCGTATCGGTAATTGACAATGACTCCGGGAACAACCACTTGACCGACACGCCCGATTTCACTACGCGCAGTCTGTTTCGTATCAGGGGCAATTCCTCAAGGCGATTTGAAAAAGCCCCCTATCTTTTAAAATTCGTCGATGATAAAGGCAACGACAATTCTATAGAAGTTATGGGTATGGACGCTCACAACGAATGGGCGTTAAACGGGCCTTATTTGGATAAATCCCTTGTCCGCAACTATATGTGGTATAACATTTCCGGTGAAATGATGGAATACTCTCCTAACGTGCGTTACTGCGAGCTGTTTGTAAACAACGATTACAGGGGCGTTTACCTTATGACGGAAACCATTACCGCAGGAAAGGACGAGGGTCGTTTAAGGCTTAAAGAAAACGTTAAGGGAAATGAATTTTCGGGCTTTCTGCTTCGTATAGACCGTCCCACCGAAACTGACCTTGAAACCGTGCGGGACATTTACAGCTTTTCCGAAAGGCTTAACCTCACTTCCTTTGATATTTCAATACGTTATCCCGGCAAAAACACTCTTACAAAAGAGCGAAGCGAAGAAATAGAACGGGAATTTTCGCAATTTGAAAAAACGCTTTATTCGTATGATTACAATACGGAGGATTACGGTTACCAAACGCAGATAGATACGGACAATTTTGCAGATTACTATATAATCAACGAGTTTACAAGCAATATTGACGCCGGCAATTACTCTACATATATTTACAAGGAACCCAACGGCAAATATAAAATGTGCGTATGGGATTTTAACAACAGCTGTAATAATTACACCGAAGCTCAATACGGGGGCTACGGGCTTACAAAAAAGAACAGCGGTTATTATTTTATGATTTTGAGGGACCCCGATTTTTCTCAAAAGGTAATTGACCGTTACAGGGAGCTTCGCAAGGGAGTTCTCAGCGAGGAATACCTTACAAATTACGTTGACGACGTTATTAAGTGGCTTGGTCCCGCAGTTAAAAGGAATTACGAGCGGTGGAAGGCTTATTATAACGAAAACCCGCTTCTTAATACCGACGGCACGGTTGACCGCAATCAGCACACGACCGAAGAAGCAACCGAATTTTTAAAGAATTGGATTGTTAAAAGAGGCGCTTGGCTTGACGACAATATAGAAGCGTTGAAATTTGTATCCCATCCCTCTCGAAACAAAAGGTGGAACGAGCAAGATTAGCCGAATTTAAAAGGAGCGACTTCATTGAAAAAATATCTCGCCACGGTATGTATTTTACTTGTATTGGCTTTTTTGTGGAATATTTTATATTTTCAATTAGGCGTTTTCGTCGATTTAAGACCGAATGCGCCTGTCTCTGCATTTATGAAAACAAAGGATAAGAAAATATATATCGAAAAAGACGGCAATTACGAACCCTTTGAGCTGAGAGGCGTCGATATGGGCGTAGGCGTCCCGGGAAAATGGGCGACGGAATTTTCGGTTGACGAGGAAACATATTTGCGCTGGTTTAAGCAAATTCAGGAGCTCGGCGCAAACAGCATCAGGGTTTACACTATATTAAACGATACCTTTTACAACAGTTTTTATGAATATAATTCTCAAAGGGTTAAAGACAACCTAGAGCCATTGTATCTTTTGCAGGGCGTATGGGTAAGCGACTACGCCCTTTTTTCGCATATGGACGCATTTGACAGCGACTTTTTAAAGCCGTTTATTACAGACTGCCATACTATGGTAGACGTAATCCACGGCAAGCGCAGTTTGACCTTAAGCACGGGCAACAAGGGAAGCGGCAACTACCGCAAAAACGTTTCTCCTTGGGTTATCGGATATATATTGGGAGTCGAATGGGAGGATTATACCGTAACCTACACGAACGAAACGGATACGGAAAAAAGCAGCTATAAGGGAAAATATATGTACACAACGGACGAGGCTACGCCCTTTGAAGCGTTCCTTGCCGAGGTCGGCGACGATATAATCAGGTACGAGAGCACCCGATACAAGCAGCAAAGGCTGGTTGCTTTTGCAAACTGGCCTACGACCGACCCGTTTGTATATCCCGAAAGCGTTGTTATAGAAAGAAACAAGCTTACCTGTTTGGATATGGAGCATATAAAGACTACGCAAGATTTTATTTCCGGTATGTTTGTTTCGTATCATGTTTATCCGTATTATCCGGATTACCTTGAAATTATGCGTTCAAGCAAAAAGTACAGCGAGGAGGAAATGAAGGAGCTTATAAGCGACGTCCGTTGGGAAACTATAAAATACCGTATTTCAAAATTAAAAGGACCGAAAATCGAAGATTATATTGACGAAAAGGCCCTTATTGATTCCGACGGAAAATATAACACCTACCTCGCCTATTTAAAAGCGCTGACATCGTATCATACCATGCCGGTTGTTATTTCCGAATACGGAGTAACAACGGGACGGGGAATTGCTCAAATAGATAAAAACACAAACAGAAATCAGGGCAATATGTCCGAAACGCAGCAAGGCCGGGCGATTATCGACTGCTACAAGGATATAGTAAACGCCGGCTGCGCGGGCAGCTATATTTTCACTTGGCAGGACGAATGGTTTAAGCGCACCTGGAACACCATGCATGCGGTTGACCTTAATAAAACGCCTTACTGGAGCGATTATCAAACCAACGAGCAGTATTTCGGGCTGTTATCCTTTGACCCAGGCGAAAACGAGAGCATATGCTATGTTGACGGCAAAACGGACGAATGGAGCGAGGAAGATATTGTCGCTTCAAACGGCGACGCTTCGCTGTCAATGAAATACGATGAAAAGTTCGTCTATTTTCTTGCAAAAAAGAAGGACTTTAACCCCGATAAGGATACGCTTTATATTCCTCTTGACATAAACCCGAAAATAGGAAGCACCTACGCGAAAAATTATAATATCAGCTTCGACAGGGAAGCGGATTTTTTGCTTTTTATTCACGGAAAAAGCGACAGTCGACTGCTTGTTCAGGAACGCTATGAATGTCTTAACGCAATATACGGCGAATTTTATTACGGCAGTCTTCCGTATATCTCGCCGCCCGACGCAAACAGCCCTAATTTTGTTAAAATATATCTGCCTTTGAATTTAAATGAGAATTTACTTGATTTAACGAATGAAAATGCAATTAACATACCGAGCGAAAAATTTGAAACGGGTCTGCTCACCTACGGCAACGCAAACCCGAACGCTCCCGATTTTAACTCTTTGGCGGATTTTATTTTTTCGGACGACTGCGTCGAGATAAAAATACCCTGGCAGCTTTTGAATTTCAGCAATCCATCGGAAATGACAATTCACGACGATTACTACGAATGTTACGGTATTGAAAATCTCAAAACAGACAAACTGTACGCCGGCATTGCTTCAAGCGGCGACGCCGATTTCAGAATACCCACCTATCCCCTGAATCTTAAAGGTTGGGGGCAAAAGGTCAGCTATCACGAAAGGCTTAAAAAATCCTATTATATGGTCAAGGATTATTGGGCTTCTGCAGATAAATAAAGGCTTACACACATTAACTCGGAAAGGCGGTGAAAAAGATGGAGTTAAGTCAGGTTTTGCTTTACGGCTACGCAATAATATGCCTCAGTATGATATTGTTTAACATAGTCTATGTTACGCTTTTAAACCATAACGACGTTCGCCTTGAAAGAAAAATCAAAAAGTTTGAAAAGGAAGCTCAAATTCAAATCGAGCGTATAAGAAACGGCGAAGAAATTAATCAAAAGCATTTTACATACTTAGAGCGTAAGCTTGTACATGTATACAATCTTATAGCCTTTGACAAGGTGATTAGAAAGCAATATGAGAACGGAGTAAGTCCGGAGCTTGACGAGTACATACACGCCGTAAGGCCGGTAATGCTTCATCTTGCCGTCGATTACCGAAAGAGAGACAGTCTTGAAGCCGCATATTTTCTTTACTTTATCGGCAGATACGCAAAGCAAAACCGTATGCCCATGGACAGCCTTCAGGACATAATCGTAGATTATATGAACAGGCACAATCTGTATTGCAGAATAAACGCTTTGCAGGCGTTATACAGCTTCGGCAGCGTTGAGAATATTATAAAAGCAATTTATTTGCAGGACAAAAACGGTTATTTTTTGCACGAAAAGATATTGCAGGACGGGCTTTTGTCCTTTGGCGGAAACCACGACGAGCTTATAGAAAGACTTTGGGCGCGGTTTGATGAATTTTCCGTAAAAACGCAAATTTCCATACTCAATTACATACGCTATAAAAGCGGAAATTATCTAAAAGAAATGTACGAAATAATGATGGATGAAAGCAAGGACAGGGAACTGCGGCTATCGGCTATACGCTATTTCGGGAAATACACATACGAGCCGGCAAAGCGGGAGCTTTTAAATTTTGCTCTTGACGAGGATTTAAGCCGCTGGGAATACACGGCGGTAAGCGTAAGCTCGCTTGGCGTTTATGAGGGCGAAGATATTGAAGACGCCTTGATTAAAGCGGTACACAGCTCCAACTGGCATGTAAGGTACAATGCCGCGGTAAGTTTGGAGTCTCACAATATAAGCTATGAGAATATACTGGAAATAGTCGAAGGGAAAGACAGGTACGCTCGGGAAATGCTGCTTTACCGTCTTAACTCGCAACGGCTCGAACAGCAGGAAAAGGCGGCGGACGTATGACAAACAATATTATTCAATCCGTTTTTGACGCTGTAGGCACATTCTTTGTAATATATATGATAGGTTATGCAAGCTTTTTGTTTGCCGCCGTTGTCGTAGGTTCATCGTCGCTCTACAGCGCAAAAAGGAGAAACGTACTAAAAAACGAGCTTCAGGCGGGTTATTACGTACCCGTTTCTATACTTGTACCCGCATATAACGAGGAGACAACAATAGTCAGTACGGTTAACTCCCTGCTCGCTCAGGACTATAAACTGTACGAAATTATAGTTGTCGACGACGGCTCAAAAGACAACACCTCGCAGGAGCTTATCGACTCTTTTAATATGCGGCGCATTAACCATCCCCTGCAAAGCAAAATTCCCTGTCAGCCCGTGGAAGCGGTATATGAAACCAACGCTTACAAAGTTCCGATTATTCTTATCAGAAAGAAAAACGGAGGCAAGGCGGACGCGCTTAATATGGGCATTAACGCCAGCAGATACCCGTATTTTTTATGCATGGACGCGGACTCGATTTTACAGTACGACTCCTTGGAAAAGGTTGTACGTCCCGTTTTGGAAGATGACAATGTTGTTGCGGTCGGCGGAGCGGTTCGACCCTGCAACGGAGCGATAATAAAGGACGGTCACGTAATAAGCTATCATTTACCCAACAGAATTTTACCGTGTATGCAGGTTTTGGAGTACGACCGCTCGTTTTTGGCTTCCCGCATTTTATTTGATAAATTTAACGGCAGTATTATTATTTCCGGCGCTTTCGGGCTGTTTAAAAAGAGTACGGTCGTTTCCGTAGGCGGCTATGAAACCACCACCATGGGCGAGGATATGGAGCTTGTAATAAAGCTGCACGCCTTCTGCCGTGAAAACAATATCCCATACCGCATACGCTATGCGACGGACGCAATTTGCTGGACGCAGGTCCCCGAACGCTTAAAGGATTTGCGAGGTCAAAGAAGGCGTTGGCATATCGGGCTTTTTCAAAGTATGAAGGCTCACAGCAAAATACTGTTAAACCCGAAATACGGTCTTGTAAGCTTTATTTCTTACCTCTATTTTTTGTTTTACGAGCTTCTCTCGCCGTATATTGAGGTATTCGGCATATTTACCATGGCTTTTGCCGCCGTGTTCGGTTTTCTTAACTTTAAATTTATGCTTATGTATCTGCTTATATATATGGCGTTTTCGTCAATTTTATCGCTGACGGCGTTTTTTGCGCGGATACATACCATTGATTTGCGTATAACCTTTACCGATATATTAAAAGCCATAGGCTTATGCTTTGTTGAGATTTCCTGCCTGCGTTTTGTTCTTGCATGGGTCAGAATAACGGCGTTAATAGGCTACCGTAAGAAAAAATCAAAATGGGGCAAAATTCAGCGCCAGAAAATTAATTTTAACTAACGGAGAAAGCATATGAGAGTTGAAGATTTAAAAAAGGGATTCGGCTATAAAAAGGACAGCGTCTATCGGCTAATAACTTTTATGGACGAAGAATTTTCAAAAAGGCTTATGCAAATTGAAAAAGACAATAAAAAGCACATTTCAGAGCTTGAAGAAGAAATTAAAAGTCTGCGGGAAAAAAATTCCGCTTTAAACAACGATTTGCGCTTGCTTGCAAGCACCATAAACAATATTGAAAGCAATCCCGCGGAAGAATAAAAATCCGTTTGCAAATGCAATTACGATAACAAATACTAAGGAAGCAAAGGTAAATCAGATATGGCAGAGCATATAATATACGTTGCGGGTAACCCGAATTTATACCCGATTGAATATTACGATAAAAGCAGCGACAGCTTCCGCGGCGTTATTCCCGAGCTGTTGGAGGAATTTTCTCTTAAAAGCGGCTATGATATTAAATATTACAAGGCAAGCTCTGCCGACAGGCGTAAAAGTCTTTCCGAAAACCAACAAACCGATTTAATTTCCGGCTGTACGGCAGACGAAAAATTTGCGAACGTAAAGGAAAAGGCCATAACCGTTTTGCAAACGGAAAAGGACGGCAAAAAAACCGCATATAATATTTTATTGGCTAAATCCGCGCCCGCCGCTTTTGAGCAAGATTTAAGGAAATTCTTTGAGGGGGTTTCCGCCGACGCAAAAACAGAATTGCTTATAAGAAGCCAATCAGCGCCCGCAGGCTATTCCTCCAAGGGCTTGCAGGCGGGCATAGCCGCGTTGGCGGTTGCGGTATTTTTGCTTATAGTATTGGTAACGACCGTAATTATAAAATACAGAAAAAAACTTAAAAAATACAGCGCCGAAAGCTCCTCGGACAGCGTAAAGGGCATAGGCAGTAAGGAAAGCCTTGCTTCGGCCTATCGTCACGCATTGAACGATAAAAACAAAAACGTTTTTAATCTTATTTATTTCTATATTGAATTTTATAAAAAAGAAGAGCTTGAATTTAACGAAATTTGCGATTTTTCAAAAAAAGCGGCGGAGGTTTTGCAAAACTACATCGAAAGCGACGACGTTTTGGTTAAGATTTCCGATACCGAATTTGCATATTTAAACTTGACGAGGAACAAGCTTGAATACAATTTGCTTATCGGCACAACCAACAGACTGCGTTCGCTTCCCGAAAGAAACGATAAATCGTATTATTGCAATGCCGGAGCGGGAGTTTATATGATAAACGACGACGGCGGCGCCGACATTGAAAAAATACTTTTTGAAGCCCGAAAAGCGGCGGTTACCGCTTGCGGCGACGGCGTAAATTATATTATTTGCGAAAACTCCGATTCCGAAGAAGAGCCGGAAAACGAATACGATATAGAAAAAGGCATTGAAAACAAGGAATTTGTCCTTTATATTCAATACTACATAAACACAAACACATTCAGAAATTCCGGCGGCGAAGCAATGCTTATTTGGAAGCACCCGAAAAAAGGTCAATTATCCGCAGAGCGCTTCTACCCTGTCGCAAAAGAAAAAAATATGACAAATAGGATAAACTGCTTATTGCTTGAAAGCATTTGCGCTTTTTTGGAGGAATTGGATAAAGGCGGCGTTCACAGCTTTTTTATCTCCTGTAATTTTTCCGACGACGCCTTTGAGAACGAGAATTTTGCCGCCGAATGTATAAAAATCATCAGCAATCATCGTTTTGACAAAAGACTGCTCATTTTCGGATTTTCCCCCCGTTAATTCGTCAAATAATTCAGAGTTTATAAAGAAAAATATTCAAATTCTAAAGGATTTCGGCGTTCAAATAATGCTTGAGGATTTTGACGACGGCGTATCTAACGTTTACTCCCTGCAAAAATACGAGGTAAACGCAATTAAGCTCAGTAAAACGCTTGTTGAGCAGGCCGATACCGAAAAGGGACGAAATTGCTTGAATACCGTTTTTAAAATATCGCATGAGCTTGATATTCCCCTTTTCGCTGGCGGTATAAAAAGCGACTCGCAGCGTTACGAATTGCAAAAAATGCAATGCAATATGGTGCAGGATATCCGAGTAAACTATCCCATAACGGCATACGAGGCAAAAAAGCGGTTAATCAATAAGCAAAAGAAATAGAAATCGAGCAGTTTGCGGCTGCTCGATTTTTTAATATAATCTTATTTTGAATTAACCTTTTCCCTGTCGGGATTTTTACTTTTAACAAGCTTATTGAAAATCAAATTGTAAAGCTTAATAATATTTCCCACGGCAACGGCGGCAATGATACTCCCCTCTCTTACGCCCTTTAATTCGCCTATAAATACAAAGCATATGACCGCGGCGGCGGCAATGTAAAAGATGTCGAAAAATATCTTAACATTTTCATATTTCCTGCCCGTAACCTCGCTTATCGCACGGTTCATAGCCTCGCCCGGAAGCATAGCCACGCCGCCCTTAAACTGAATAAAAATGCCAAGCCCAAGCACTGCGCAGCTTAAACACATCAGCAAAAAGCGCGCGATATAACCGTTTAGGCTCAAACCGTTCAAAAGGCTGCAGGAAAAATCCGTCATATAGCCGTAAACAAACGCCAAAACGGTTTGTATTATAATTTCCGCGGGCTTGCATTTTCGGCGCAGCAATATAATCTGAACGGCAATTTGTATCAAACTCCATATATTAAGCCACCAACCGAATGTCAGGGTATGGTTTACAAGCGAAACGGAATAAGGCACGGAAGCCACCGGAGAAGTTCCGAGACCGGCTTTGGTTGACAGCGCAACGCCCATTGAGGCGATAAAAAGACCGACAAGAAATAATGTGTAGTTTTTAATCGTTTGTTTCATCTGTTCATACTTCCATCACCGCAATTAAGATTAATTTAGCGTCGAGGACGGAGATTTTGCCGTCTTGGTTCATATCTGCCGCTTTTAATGAGAGGGCTTCGAGAGTACGAAGGGAAGCAATGTATTGCAAAGCCCATTTCGCGTCGAGGACGGTAATTTCGCCGTCGAGGTTAACGTCGACTAAAATATAACGCTTTTCAAGAGCGCTGATTGCTTCAAGCAGGGTTTCAACTTGTTTGTCCGCTTTGTCTTGTTCGGTGATATTGAGGTTGTAATTTAGGTTTTCAACAACCGAATTAAGACGTTTTACGCTCTCGTCGGTATAAATTGATAAATCGCTCGGGACTTGTGCAAGCGCGGAGTTGAGCTTGGAGTAGTCGGCGGGTTTGTATTCAAGGGAGTTGATAGCTTCAAGCAAAGCTTCAACCTGTTTATCAGCTTTGTCTTGCTCGGTGATATTTAAATCGTAGTTTAGACTTTCGATAACCGAATTAAGCTGTTGTACGCTTCCGTCGGTATAAATTGATAAATCTTCCGGCACTTGTGCAAGCGCGGAGTTGAGTTTTGAATAATCGGCGGGCTTGTATTCAAGGGAGTTAATAGCTTCTTCTATTGCCTTTGTTTGTTCGTCAACTACCGATTGCTCTGTTATGTTTTTACCGCTGACATCGGTTTTTAAAGCTTCATCAAGTGCGGTTAAGTCTTGATACAAATTGCGGTCAAGAGATTTTGCCTTTTCGACTGCCTTGTTATACTCGGTATAGTTAGCTGGCTTGTATTCAAGATAGTTAATTGCTTCTTCTATCGCTTTTGTTTGCTCGTCGACAACCGATTGCTCTGTTATGTTCTTGCCACTGACATCGGTTTTTAAGGCTTCATCAAGTGCGGTTAAATCCTGATACAAATTGCGGTCAAGAGATTCTGCCTTTTCGACTGCTTTGTTATACTCTGTGTAGTCCGCCGGTTTGTATTCAAGGGCGTCGATTGCTTCAAGGATAGCCTGTGTCTGCTCGTTAACAACCGATTGCTCTGTTATGTTCTT
>CANRIZ010000021.1 GCA_947630835.1 uncultured Clostridia bacterium
GGCTCGATACGCTATGAGATCCCTGCGGTCAATGATTTTACGGCCAGGGCGCTCTATCGTCTGGGCTTCAACGGACAATAAATACCTTGAAAACGCTATCCGCGCGTTGGATACGCTGGGCTTTTTCGATAATCCTGGGATATGAATATGCTGAAACGAAACGAAAAACTGATCAGAACCAAACTATGGCAATATATGCTGCCCGCCGCGTTAAAGCCTGCGTTCAGCATGGGCCTGCCCACGCGGGACAACGGCATCCCCTTTGATCCCACGCGTTACACGGCGGAGGTGGAGCATGGTTGAGTATGCGTTTTTGGACGTTTCTTCCCTGCCCGATCCGCTGACGGACGCGTCCGTTCTCACGGACATTCCTCCATGGCGGCAGGCCTATATCCTGCGCTACCGAAGCTTGGAAGACCGAAGGCGCAGCCTTGGCGTATGGCGGCTGATGGAGGATATGCTGTCCGCACACGGCTTTCGGGCGCAGGAGGTCGCTATAGACGCCCAGGGCAAGCCGTACTGCGACGGCATCTTTTTCAGCCTGTCCCATTCAGGCGATCTGGCGCTGTGCGCCGTGAGCGATGCGCCGATAGGCTGCGATATCGAGCGGGTCAAACACGCGCCGTTTCAGATCGCGCCGCGCGTTTTCTGCCCGGACGAACTCGCCTATCTGCGTGCGGCGCAGGACGACAGCGAAGCCCGGCGGCGTTTTTTTACGCTCTGGACGCTCAAGGAAAGCTATATGAAAATGACCGGCGAGGGACTGGGCCTTTCGCCCAAACGGCTGGAGATCCGTATGCCTGAGCTTACCCTGCTCCGGAACGACATTGTGCAGCCCTGCAGGCTTTTTCATACGACCCACGACGAATATGAGATCTCCCTGTGCCTGGAAGATCCATCCGGCAAAAACAGCTTTCCGGAAAAGGCCTGCGAACGCACAGATCTTATTTGTTAACTTGCTCTGAGAAGTAAGGAAACTGCCTCTCTTGCGATAAAACGGTTTTTGGATTATTTACAGTATCGCTGAGAAAACTTCCCAACATGACATGATCTGCAGCGGGTGCAGAAAAATAATTGATTCAGACTTTCCCGAAACAGGAACGGTTTATTGACAAAATATTAAAGATTATTTTTTGAAGCAATGTGTTGACACTGTGTCAGAATAGTGTTATACTGACTATGCTGACACAGTGTCAATACATGTTTGTAAAGAGGTGCAGGAAATGAAAATTGTGATCATCAAGGGCAGCCCACACAAAAACGGCTCCTCGAATATGCTGGCGGAACAATTTGCAAAGGGCGCACAGGAGGCCGGGCATACTGTCATAGAAATGGATGCGGCGCACAGGAACATCCACCCCTGCCTTGGCTGTGAGCATTGCGGCATGGATGGGCCGTGCGCCCAAAAGGACGATATGGGCGAGATCAGGGACGCCCTGCTCTCTGCGGATATGGCGGTTTTCGTCACGCCGGTCTATTACTTCGGGATGTCAGCGCAGCTTAAAATGGTGATCGACCGTTTTTACAGCTTCACCTGTAAGCTCTCCGGCAAGCACATGAAAACGGCGCTGATCGCCGCCGCGTGGGATTCCAATGCAGACGTCATGCCCTATCTTGTGGAGCATTACAAGAAGCTGTGCCGATACATGAATTTCACCGACTGCGGACAGATCTTAGGAACCGGATGCGGAACCCCGTCTATGACGAAAAACAGTCGCCACATGATCGACGCATATCAGCTTGGAAAATCTTTATAGAGGAGGAAAACAACATGGAAAAGATCACACAAACCGCAGGCAGAAATCAACTGGGCGACTTCGCGCCGGATTTTGCCCACTATAACGACGACGTTCTCTTTGGAGAAAATTGGAACAACTCCGACATTGATTTAAAGACGCGCTGTATGATTACCGTAGTTGCGTTGATGAGTTCGGGCGTTACCGACTCGTCGCTCACTTATCATCTGGAAAACGCCAAGGCTCACGGCGTAACGAGAGCGGAAATTGCGGCTGTAGTTACCCATGTCGGCTTTTACGTCGGTTGGCCCAAGGCTTGGGCGGTGTTCAGACTCGCAAAGGACGTTTGGAACGAAAAAGAGCCGGGGCTCAGCGAAAAGGACAAATATCAAAATACCATTCTTTTTCCCATCGGCGCACCCAACGACGGTTTTAAGCAGTATTTTATCGGGCAGAGCTACCTCGCGCCGGTGTCCAAGGAGCAGGTGGGCATTTTCAACGTGACGTTTGAACCGGGCTGCCGCAATAATTGGCACGTTCACCATGCCGACAAGGGCGGCGGGCAAATCCTTGTCTGCATCGGCGGACGGGGATATTATCAGGAATGGGGTAAAGAGGCCGTGGAGATGAAGCCCGGCGACTGCATTAATATTCCTGTCGGGGTAAAGCACTGGCACGGAGCGGCTCCCGACAGCTGGTTCAGCCACCTTGCGATTGAAGTACCCGGCGAGAACGGTTCTAACGAATGGCTTGAACCCGTAGACGACGGGCAATACGGAGGGTTGAGGTAAAATGAAAAAGCTTGCCGACGTTTTACTTGCGATTGTTATGGTATTAACCCTTTCCGCCTGTTCTTTAGGCGAGCAATCGGCGGAAAGCGGGGATAATACTAAATCTCAGCAAAACAACACGGAAAAATCCGATATGTCGGTCTTAAATTCGGGCGATACTGCTTCCGAGCCGAAGAACGGCAAAATCCTTGTGGCATATTTTTCCGTTACGAACAACACCGAGGGAGTGGCGCAGAAATTAGCCGACGGACTCGGCGCCGATATTTACGAAATTACGCCTTCAAAGCCCTATACCGACGAGGATTTGGATTACGGTAATTCAAACAGCCGTTCTTCTGTGGAAATGAACGACCCGTCCGCCCGTCCCGCCGTTTCAGGTTCGGTGGAGAATATGGAGCGGTACGACGTCGTATTAATCGGCTACCCGATTTGGTGGGGAGAAGCGCCGCGGATTATGAGTACATTTATCGAAAGCTACGATTTTTCCGGCAAAACCCTTGCGGCGTTCTGCACCTCCGCAAGCAGCGGCTTCGGAAACAGCGATTCTGCTTTGCGTTCCGCCGCAAAGGACGCAAAATGGCTTGAAGGCCGCCGTTTCTCCGCCGGAGCGTCGTCGGACGAGGTTCTTGCGTGGGCGGAGGGACTTGGAATAAGCTGAAACCTAATTTATGTTAAACGTTCTGCATCGAAAAACTCGGCGCAGAGCGTTTTTTGCCCCACAAAAAGGGGGAGCGACGACCTGTGCGGAATTTTCTTAGAAAAGCGCAAAAAAATTCGTTAATTTTTTCACAAAATTTTTAAAATAACTATTTACTTATTAAAAATTGTATGATATAATAACACCATCAGTTGTGTATGTTTTATGCTGTATATTGCTTAAATTTATTTTAAGGATTTATACGGCCTTAGTTTTTTATTTAAAATTACAACTGAAATAGTAAAATTTTTTGAAAGGAAAGTAAAATATGAAAAAAGTTAATTACGGTGTTAAGAAGGCTTTGGCGGTCTTTCTTACATTGACATTAATTCTTTCAAGCTTTGCAGGTGCTTTATCTGTAAATGCGGCGGCTCCGTCTTTGAGATATATAAACTATTACTCATATTTGCCACCGTATTTTGATTTGCTTGATACCGAGGATATGAAATCGGGCGTTATGGTTTGCACAAGCACTCAGCAATGGCTTGAGGTTGACGAAAACGGCGGCAGCGCGGATTTCGATTTTGAAGTAAGATATAGTGACGGTACGGTTGTTCCAATCGTTAAAACAACGGTTTGCGGCGTTACGGACAGCGCGATTGCCTTAAAGCTTGACGAGGAAAACATCAAAGCCGGCGAATATACCGTTAAGGCGACTTCAAAAAAAGATCTCGAGCAAGCTCCGATTGAACTTAAAATTACATTATATAATGTAGTTTTCCATCCGGGCGACGGTAAATTCGCAAGCGGAGAGGATACTTTTACCGCAGTTGTTGCCGCGGGCGCGGGATTTTCCTATATCAATATCCCCGAATTGACGCTTGACGACGCTTCCGGCAGGGAGTTTATTGGCTGGTCGGCGCTTCCCGGGCAGACGGATTATTCAAATCTTTTATACACTGTTCCCGCAGATGTCGGCGATCTTTACGCCGTATTCGGCAGCAAAAAGACTTGGAGAAGCGAAGTACAGGACGAAAGCGGAGTAAAAATTTCATCTGTTGACTTCGGCAACTTAGGACACGGCGAAGAGCCGGTTTCAAAAGAGATTTACCTTAAAAACACGGGCACGGAAGAGATATACGACGTAACTTTAAGAAACAAACCCAATTATTTTGACGTAAGTCTTTCTCTTCCCAATTCAAACAATAAAATGCAGGCGGGCCAGAATGCGGTAATTACAATTACGCCGAAGGCGGGACTCGGAATAGGTACTTATAAGGAAACGCTTGGCGTAGGCCCGAGAACGGGAATTTGGTTTATTGATTTAATTGTTTCCGTAGGTCAAAAAGAGGTTACAATATTACCCGATACCGTTACCAAAACCTACGGCGAAACCTTGGACGCTTCGGATTTCACAAACGATAACGTCAAGGTTCTTACCAAAAACGGTGCTCCCGCCAATGTCGATTTTGAATCGCTCGGCGTTACTCTTGCAAGCGACGGATTTTCAGCCGGAGCGGAAGCAGGGGAATATGCTTATACAATAGAAACGGCGGGCAACGGAGATTATCGCATTTCTTTGAACGATAATGCGGGCAAGGTTGTTGTTGAAAAGGCCGTACCCGAGGGAACAGCCAACGCAACCGGTCTTTATGAAGGCGATATGCTTTCGGACGAACAGCTTTCGGGAACCTTTGCAAATCCCTATCATCCCGAATGGCCCGTAACAGGCTCTCTCAAATGGGAAAAGACTGAGGAGGTTACCGAAACCGCCAAATATAAATGGGTATTTACTCCCGATGAGGATTATTCCAAAAACTATACAAACGCAACGGGCGAGGCGGAGGTTATAGTATCCGACAGAACTCCCACCAAGATTATACCCGTTGACGGCGATTCCTCAACTACCACATTCTTTGCCGAATACGACGGCAACGAGCACGGCTTGAGCTTCACTACAGACAGACCTTCAAGCGTCGGCGGCGAGGTAAAGGTTCAGTACGCTCCCAAGGGAACGGAAAACTGGACCGACGTTTCTCCCAAAAAGGCGGGCGTTTACAGCGTGCTTGCAACGGTTGACGAGAGCGGAAGCTACGCAGAAGGCTCGTTTGACGCCGAGCTCACAATCGAAAAAAGAGAAATTGCAGTTGATTACACAGCAGAGAACAAAGAATATGACGGCGACAGAACCGCCAATGTATCTTTAACAATCACAAATAAAGCGAACGGCGACGACGTTTCGGTATCGGCTTTGAGCAGATTTGAAGACGCAAACGCCGCAAACGGAAAAGCGGTTACAATCAGATTGGTAACCCTCAGCGGAAAGGACGCCGATAACTACAAGCTTCCCACAACCGTTTATCACACAACGGCGGATATTACTCCAAAGGAAGTAAGCATTAAGATTAAGGACGGCAAAACCGTTAGAAAGTATTACGGCGAGCTTGGCGTAATTTCGGCGGACCTATTTGAAGCCGTAGGCGTTGTAAAGGGCGAGAGCATTGCAAACCTTAACGTTCAGTTTGCAAGCGAAGGTACCGTCGCTCAGACGGACGTCGGCGAGTATGACATTACCGCCGATATCGAAAGCAGAAACTACACGCTTAAAAATTCTGACGCGGGTAAGCTTATTGTCGACAAGGCGACTCCTGTTTTGCGCGAGGATATTCACGTCGGAGAGGGTTACAAAACAGGCAGACTCGGCGACGTAGCTTTAACGGGCGAATTTGTAAATCCGTATAATTCAAGCATGGCTGTTAAAGGTAAGCTTGAATGGATAGATCCCGATACGGTACTTCCGTCAAACGCAAATACCGTAGAAGCTAAATGGAAATTTACTTTAGATCCCGAATTTGAAAAAAATTACAACGAGCCTGAAATAACGAATAATAATGTTACCGTTAATTTGACGGACAAAAAAGTATTTAATATTAAGGTGTCCGACGTAACTTTACCCTATAACGGACAGGGTCAGGAATATAACGGTTACACAATCCCCGACGGCTTTAACATAAATGTTGTTTGCCGTTATCAACAGGTGGACAGCATAAGGGCAAACGGCGTTGATCCCAACGCATGGTCGGCTGAAAAACCCGTTGACGCAGGCATTTACGCAGTTGAAATAAAAGCGGCGGCAGGCGAATATTCCGACGAATATGCGGACTTTGAAATGATAGCTCATATGACGATTTCTCAGGCTGCTCCCGAAATCGAAGCAAACAATACGGTTATCGTCCGTGAGGGAACCCGTGTTGAGGAGATTCCGATTGCCGAAGGGTTTAAAAAGCCTAAGGATATTAACGGCGAGGAGCTTACGGGACGTTATATTTGGGAAGTCGCTTCAAGCGAACCCGTTACCAAGGACGGTTCGGTTTTTGAATATACATTTATTCCCGACAACGCTAACTATTCAAACGTTCAGGGAAGCGTAACAGTAAATCTTGCTGAAGACCACAGAGTTATTATGGCAACCGTTTACAACCTTCCGGAGGAATTAGGCTATCATGATTACGCTGTTGTCAATATAATCGGCAGTGAATTAAGAGTTGGCGACGAACTGGTATTCTACAATGATAAAGATTGCAGTAATGCCGAAAGCGAACCTTATATTGTATCTGTCGACGATATGGAAACCGGTAAAGTGACGATTGACTTGGACGCCGACGCTCTTGAGGATAACGACCTTATTCTCTATGCAAGGGTTGCAAACAGTCAAAAGCACGAAGCTACCAAACTTTCCTATAAACCCGAGCTCGGTATAACTGTTGACGACAGTTTTACTGTTGAGGGCGTAGATAAAGTCTTAAACGGAGAGTATACAGACGAATCTTACGCCGAGCTTTTGGAAAGCTGCTCTTTCATTCTTGAAGGCGCCGACTATGTT
This sequence comes from uncultured Clostridia bacterium, assembly GCA_947630835.1. Lineage (GTDB taxonomy): Bacteria > Bacillota > Clostridia > Oscillospirales > Acutalibacteraceae > Fimenecus. Next base: position 7,048 of record CANRIZ010000021.1, read on the forward strand.
CAAAAGTCAAGCGAAAACGCAAAAGAATTAAGCGTAACGCTCAAGGGCATAGAGAAGGGCAGTACAATTCTTACAATCACCGCTTCGTTTAAGCATCCCGACCCGGAGAACCACGACGGTAAATTAATCGTTATCACTAAGCTTGTAAACGTAACAAGCCTGGCGCATACGCATAAGGGTGTTCTCGTTAAGGGTAAGGACGCAGCCTGCACCGAAGACGGCAGTAAGGATTATTACGAATGTAAGTGCGGCGAATGGTTTGCCGATGAGGCCTGCAGAGAGGCAATCGCAGACCATGACAGTATTGTAATTCCCGCAAAAGGACACACTCTTACAAAGACCGAGGCTAAGGCGGCAACCTGCACCGAGGGCGGAAATATTGAATATTTTGTATGCAGCGAGTGTTCAAAGGTATTTAAGGATTCGGAGGCTAAAAGCGAAACAGCCTTGGAAGATACGGTCCTTAAAGCAAAAGGTCACAGCCTCGAAAAGGTAGAGGCGAAGGCGGCCACCGAAACTCAAGAGGGAAATACCGAGTATTGGAAATGCAGCGAATGCGGAAAGCTTTACAAGGACGCCGAAGGCAAAACAGAAATTACTTTAGCGGATACGGTAATTCCGAAGGTAGAAACTGTTTTGAAAGGCGATGTAAACGGCGACGGAAGGATTACTCTTGTTGACGCCAAATGGATTTTACAGCATGTGGCGGATATGAGAGAGTTTGACGAAAAGCAGTTTAAGGCGGCGGAAATGAACGGCGATTCCAAAATTACCGTAACAGACGCCAAAGCGGTTCTTAAAATAATAGCAGGTATTTAAAGAACGCTAAACAATTAAGTGAAAATTTCAACGCGGGCGCTCACAAGGCTTGCGGGCGCTCGCACAAAGACCGACGGAAACGCAATTTATCCGTTTATTAAAAATTATTAAATTTATGAAAAAGAGGTGTATTATTTGAAAAAACAAAAATCTATCGGCAGAAAAGTTATCTCCGTAATTCTTTCGGCAATAATGTTATTTACCTTGTGTCCGTCAGCGGTTTTCGCCGCGGGAGGCACAGGCTACAAAGCCGAAAAAATTGAGTCAAACTATTTCTATAAACAGCTTAACGAGCGCGCAAAAGCTATTTATGACGAGCTTTTAGCCAAGTTTACGGGTTCAAAAAGCGAAGATTATTATTCCGGCAAGGAATTTATCGACCTTATGAACTTGAAAACAAAGGATACTAAAAAAGAAGTCATTACCGAAAGCGACGTTCAGGCGTACATAAAAGACGGCAATAAAGACATCTTTAATGATTTTTGCGCCGCCAAGGACGCTCTTGATTTGGATCATTCCGAGCTTTGGTACATTGATTCCGGTTACCTTACTTTCCGTGTAACAGAGGAAAGCGGTAATTATCATGTGCTTATCGGCCCCGGCAGAGGCGAAACCTATTTGCTTGCCGGCGGTGATATAGATGGCGTTAAGGATAAGATTGAAGCCGCAAACAAGGCTGTTGACGACATCGTAGACGAAGCGGTTAAAACCCTTGACGAGGCTCAGCAGGTTGCCGATTCGGAATTTACGCCCCAGGATCAGAAAGCCGCTCTCATTACCGCGGTACATGACCAGATTGTTAAGAAAATCCACTACCGCTATGAAATAGAGTGCCATAACAGCGAAAACGCTAAGTACATACGTACACTTTACGGTATTGTTACCCATGAGGGCGTTTGCGAGGCATATGCGCGTACACTTCAGGTTTGCCTTACAAAGCTCGGTATCGAGTGCGTTCTTATCCACGGCGTTCAGAGCAAGGGTACTCCCGAAGACCATATGTGGAATGCCGTTAATATCCCCGAGAACGACGAAGACCATTGGTATGTAGTTGACGCTACTTGGGACGATCCGCTTACCGCCAACTATGACGGCACAAGGGATCTTAAATTCAACAACGGTCTTGACGGCAAAGAGACTAACACTTACCTTATGGTTGGCCAGTCTCTTGTAGGCGAGTATTGGCGCCCTTCGGGCTATGTTTCAACAGGCAATTTTGAATTTACATATCCCACTATTGAAACAGCGGCCTATTCGGGCTCTACCGCATTCGGCGACGATAACGGCTTAAAGGTTAAGTATTCTGCCGGCGGTTCTCAGGAAGACGGAGTACCGGCGGGCGTTTACACCGTTACGTTTAAGGGCTGGAACGCCGAAAAAGCGGCGGAACACGGCTTCTACTTTATGTTGAAGATGTATGACTATCACCCCGACGGCACGGCCGATGTAATGGGCGAATGGTACTATGCAAACGCAACATTGATTTTCTCTTATCAGAATCCCTATTTCGGCGATTATGAAGACGGCTTGCGTATTTCAAGCTCTACCTGCGAATATGTTGAGATAGCCGTTACTTCCCGTGAACCCGACCACTTTAAAGAGTGGAGCAGGGATCCCAACACCAATTACCTTACAAAATATCCCGACGCAGGTTATTTCTGCGGCGATGAAAGCGAAATAGTCGCCCAGTCGGGTATGCTTTACAATGTAAACTCCAAATATGAGGCTCCTCCTTATGTTCTTACACAAACTCCCGCCCCCAACGGCAACGCTACGGCGGGCTATAAGTACAGGTTTAAGGTAACATATGACGACGACCTCTATCATATACTCCCGAGCGATATGGACGCTCAGAACTCTGTTGCGGCGGCAGCCAACGATAACTTTAAAAACGATTATCAGCAGGCTAAGTCACAGCCCGTTCAGGTTCGCTACACAACAAATCAGCAGGACCTTCATAACGGCGGCGCCGTTATGGAAACCCATGTATCCGGCGAGCTTCCGTTCGATGAAAACCGTGACGGCATTGTTGATATGGAAGACAGCGAATACACGGATTTTAAATGGATTTATAAATCAGACCCCGTTTCCGAAGGCGGTCAGGGCGTTGAATGTCCCAACATTAAACATCACACCGGTAAAGAGTGTAATGTTGAAGAAGGCTGCCCCATAGTAGGCGTTGAGTTTAACTTCCGCGCTTCCGACCAGTGGATTGACGACATCACGGAATACAATTTCTGTATTGACGGCGTTGTAGGTTCAAGATCCAGCAAATTCGCAAACAATTTCTCGGTTATAGCTATGGTTCCCGGACTTTGCCCGGCTTGCTACAGAAGCCAGGGTATCGACTGGAACTTATGGGGACAGCCCACGCTTTTGGACGCTCCCGAAAACCTTAATCTTCACGAAATGGCTAAGTCGGGCGGCACAGACGAAAAAACGCTTGCCGAGCTCGACGCAGAAATGAATAAGAGCGACATTAACGGTCGTCTTATGCTTGTTGTAGAGAATAAGAGCAAGGGCGAGGGCAGCCGCGCCGAATATGAAAAGATTGACGGCTATCTTGAAAAAGAAAAGGGCATTGACGAAAGCCAAGTTGTCGGTTCTTCCGTATTCGAGATAAACTTCAACCGTATCTGCCCCATGGTTAAACTTAAACCGAATCAGGGTCAGTCGCTTCGTGTTCAGGTTGGTTATCCTGCCGGCGTAACCTACGAGGATTTAGTCGGCGACGGCGATATTGAGCTTAAAGCTTATCACTTTACCCGCTGTGCCGAGAACGACAAAGATCATCCCTGCCCCAACGCAAAGAAAGACGGGCATAAATGGGGCGACGACATCTTAGGCGTTGACGAGATTACTGTTATTCCTACACCTTACGGTATGGTTATTATGTGTAACTCATTCTCGCCGTTTGAGCTTATCGCTGTTAAGAAAACCGATACCGCTGCCGCGGCCGCAGAGGCAACCGAAAACACACTTGTTGTTGTTTCCGATACAAACGGCGTGGTTGAGTACAGCAAAGACGGCAAAACAGTCAAGGCTGTAGGCGACGACGGTAACGTTAAATTCAAAGCGGGCGAAAGCAAAGAGTTTACGGTTCATCCCGAAGCCGGTTATGTTGTAGATACCGTTTCTTTGGGCGGCACACAGATACCCGTAGACGGCAATAAATTTACCGTTGACGAAGTTAAGGAAAACGACGTTCTTAACGTAACGTTCATACCCGAGGAAGTTCAGACAGCCGAGCAGGAGCAGAATCTCGGTAAAACCGTTGTTGCAAGCGTATGTACGCACAGCAAGGTAGTAGAGGTTCCCGATGACGAGCATCAGGAAAGCATACCCGCTACCTGCACAACGGACGGTTACGCTTTGGCAACAGAGTGCGAGAATTGCCATCAGACTATGTCCGAGGCAAAGGTTATTCCCGCAACGGGTCACACCGTAAATGAAAACGATCCCGCTTATTACACTAAGGGAACAGACGCTACCTGCACAACGGACGGCGTTCGTCCTTACGTTAAATGCACTACCTGCGAAAAGGTACTTTCAAACAAAGAGAAAATACCGGCGTTCGGTCACGTTTATACTAAGTACGAAGAGGGCGAAAAGTCCTGTAACGGTATTGAATTAACGGCGCAATGCGACCGTTGTAAAGAGGCTACCGACGTTAAGGTTGATCCTTCCCGTTCGGTTGACCATCAGTTCACCGTTCCGCTCGGTAAAACTCCTGCAACCTGCACAAGCAACGAAAAGGAAACGTTTAAGTGCGTTTGGTGTAACGATACCGAAATCAAAGAATATCCGAACACTATGACGGATCACGAATATGACAATACCGGTCATTGCGTAAAGTGCGATAAATTCAAATGCGACGGCGGCCACAAGAATATTATCGAAACAAAGCAAGTGGACGCCACCTGCACAACCGACGGTCATACGGCGGGCAAGAAGTGTGCAGACTGCGGCGCTTGGATAGTACGCGAAACTACAATTCAGGCAACGGGTCACGACTTCGGCGGCGCGCATAAGGCCGGCACAAAGTGCAAGAATTGCGAACAGAGAATGACTGCCGACAACCATACTCCCGAGCCTATCCCGAACGTTCCCGCTACTTGCGATAAGGAAGGTTCACAGGGCGGCTTACGCTGCAAGGGCTGTCAGGACATTATCGAAAAACCGAATGTAGTTCCGGCTTTGGGCCACGATTGGGATACGGATAACGCAAAATGGAACTGGTCGACAGAAGGCGGCGTTGTTTCCGCTTCCGTTACACTTACCTGCAAGACCGATAAATCCCATGTCGAAACCTTTAAGGCGGAATTGGATAACGGCAAGGTAACCGTAAAGGCGGATTGCGATAACGAAGGCAAAATCACATATACCGCTACGGCTTCTATTAAGGAAGGCGAAAAAGAATTCAATATTTCGTCTACCAATGACGTTACGGTTCCCAAGACCGAACACGAATTCGGCGCTAAGCCCGTTAAAACAACAGAGGCAACCTGCACTCAGCATGCAACGGAAACATATAAATGCAATATTTGCGGATTTGAAAACACCGTAAATATTGAGGGCGAGTATGCCGATCATGTAAAAACAGCTCCCGATATCGAAAAATCCGTTATCGCAGGCTGTGAAACCGAGGGCTTACAGGTAAGCTACTGCGCAAATTGCCATATCGAATTTAAAGAGACGGTTGCTCCCAAGGGTCACTCCCTGAATGCAGAAGCAATCGAGTGGGCAACGTCCGTTAAGGACGGCAAGGTTAGCGCCGTTGCTTCCGTACCTTGCGAAAACTGCGATGTGGTTCAGCATCCCGAGGTTAATCTTGAAAGCGTTGTTACAAAAGAGGCAAACTGCACCGAAGAGGGCAGCGTTACCTATACGGCTAAAACCGTTGTCAACAACAGCGAGTATTCTTACACGTTCTCGGAAAGCGTTGACGCTTTGGGCCATAAGCTTATAAAGACGGACGCAAAAGATCCGACCTGTACGCAGGGAGGCAATATCGAATATTGGACCTGCTCCGAATGTAATAAGCTTTACAGCGACGCCGCGGGCGAGAATGAAATTACTCTCGAGCAAACGGCTCTTGCGCCAAAGGGTCACCACCTTACCAAGGTCGAGGCAAAGGAAGAAACCGATAAAGCGGAAGGCAATATAGAATACTGGATATGCTCCGACTGCTCCAAGGTCTTTAAAGACGCAGAGGGCAAAACGGAAATTACCTTGGCGGAAACCGTAATTCCCAAGGTTGTAATGGGCGATGTTAACGAGGACGGAAAAATTACCGTCGTTGACGCGAAATGGATTTTACAGCATATTTCCGGCACGAGAAAGCTTACCGCAAGGCAGCTCAAAGCGGCTGATTTGAATCACGATTCAAATATAACCGTTGTTGACGCCAAATGGGCTCTTCAGATTGTTTCGGGTATAAGAGACGCAAAAACTCTTAAATAAATCCGAAATAAAGCGCGTTTTGTCGACGGCAAAATAAAATAACAATAATCGGATGAGGCTTACGGCTTCATCCGATTTCTTTTTGCGTTTGATATTTACCCGTTTCCTGTTGCCGAAAAAGCAGAATTATAGTAAAATAAAATCGGTGATATTATGAATGAAAAAATACTGCTTGTTGAGGACGATTTGTTTTTAAGAGACGGTCTGTGCGAGGTTCTCGAAAAAGAGGGCTATTGCGTAACAAGCGCGGAAAGCTTCCGACAGGCAAAAACGCTGTTAAATACCGATGAATTTAATCTTATAATTTTAGACGTTATGCTGCCCGACGGCAACGGCTTCGATTTATGCGTCGAAATAAGAAAAGCGGGCGCAGACTCGCCGATTTTGTTCCTTACCTCTTGTGATGATGAAATTCAAATTGTAAGAGGGCTTGACGCCGGAGCTGACGATTACGTTACAAAGCCGTTTAAACTGCGGGAACTGCTTTCACGCATACGGGCTCTTTTGCGCAGAGGGACAAAGGGAGTTTACAAAAGCGGCGATTTGTTTATTGATTCGGAACGTATGAGCGTAAAGAAAAACGGCGAGTCTGTTTTTATCACTCCCACGGAGTTTCAAATACTTTCAATGCTTATAAAAAATAACGGCGCCATTACAACAAGAACAGCGCTTTTACAAAATATCTGGGACGACAACAATAATTTTATTGACGATAATACGCTTTCCGTTCATATAAGCCGCCTGCGTGAAAAAATAGGCGCAGAGCATATCAAAACGGTCAGGGGAGTGGGCTACCGTTGGGAAAAATAACTAAATAAACCGGTTTCGTTATTCGGAGGGAATGATTATGACAACGACGGAAATAATTTTGTTTGCCGTTTCCGCTGTTTTGGCGGCGCTTGTTATATTGCTTGCCGTAAGGCTGACAATAAAAAGAAAAGCCGTTTCAATCTTAAGCGACAGTATAGATAATTTTCTTCTAAACGGCAAATCAACCGAATTAAGCCTAAAGGACAACTCCTTCGCAAGGCTTCAAAACGGCGTATGCGAGCTTGAAAACCTTGTAAATACCGAAAGGAACAACACTCTTATTCAAAATAAAAAGAATACGGAGTTCATTTCCGACGTTTCACATCAGCTGAAAACTCCGCTTGCGGGGCTAAGACTTTACTGCGAAATGGACGTTTCCGAAAACACGGCGGAGCATAACCGAAAAGAGCTTCAGCTTGTTGAAAAAATGGAAATGCTTGTGCAAAATCTTATCAAGCTTGAAAAAATCAAAAGTGACCTGTACGTTATGGATTTTCAAAAAAACAGCCTCTGGGAAATAACGGATACGCTTTTGTCGGATTTTTCCTCCATTTTCCCCGAAAAGCAATACAAAGCGACGGGCGACTGCGAAATAAGATGCGACAGAAACTGGATTTCCGAGGCTTTGGGCAATATCATTAAAAACGCAAGCGAGCATACTGCGCCCGACGGAAAGGTTGAAATAAACATCTTCGACAACGGCGGCTCGGCAATAATCGAAATTCTCGACAACGGCGGGGGCGTTGACGAAAACGAATTGCCTAACCTTTTTAACCGCTTTTACAAAACGAACGACGCCGTGGAAACAAGCTCCGGTATAGGTCTTTCCATAACCAAAGCGATACTCGATAAGCATCACGCAATTATAAGCGCAGAAAACAAGAACGGCGGGCTTTTAATTTCAATATGCTTTCCTTACATTGACGGCAGTTTGTCGTTATAAAAAATTTTGTCTTACGAAATTGTAAGACGCAAGTAAGGGAAAAGTAATAAGCATACTGTATAATTTTCTTAAGATTATATAAAGGGGTGCTATTATGAGCATAATTGAATGCGTCGAATTACGAAAAGAATATGTTAGCGGCGACAATGTTGTAAAAGCCGTTGACAACGTGTCGGTAAGCTTTGAGCAGGGCGAATTTTGCGCCATTACAGGGCCGTCCGGTTCTGGAAAATCCACCTTTATTCATATGCTTTCGAGCCTTGAATATCCCACTTCGGGCTATGTCGTTTACGGCGGAAAAAAGATTTCACAGTACAATGACAATCAGCTTTCCATTCTTCGCAGACGGCGTTTCGGCTTTGTGTTCCAGGCTTATAATCTTGTGCAGGAGCTTACGGGTTACGAGAATATACTGCTTCCCGTTATGCTTGACAGGAAAAAGCCGGACGAGGCGTATTTGAAAAAAATCATAAATATGTTATCTATAGAGGACAGGCTTGAGCATCTGCCGTCTGCGCTTTCGGGCGGTCAGCAGCAGAGAATTGCTATTGCAAGGGCGCTTGCAAACAAGCCGTCTGTTCTTTTTGCGGACGAGCCTACCGGGAACCTTGACGGCAAAAGCGGCCGCGAAGTTCTTTCTCTGTTGAAGCTTTGCTCAAATGAGCTCGGAACAACCCTTATCCTTGTTACGCACGATCTCCACGTTGCAGAGCAGGCGGACAGGGTAATTACCGTTGCCGACGGCAGGATAGTAAGCGACAGCAGGAACAGGGAGGCTTAACTATGAAGGACGGCTTAACTGTTAATAAAGTAGCCTTAGGTAACCTCAAAACGAGAAAAAAGCAATACACCGTAATGATTATAGGCATTATACTTGCCATGATTTTCTCGTCGAGCTCAATACTCTTTGTTTCGTGTATAAAGTCCTCCAACGACGAGCTTAAAAAAATCAAATTGGGCAGTCAGGACTATGTAATATCAAACGTAAACGACGATGATATTAACAGGTTAAAGCAGGACTACGGGCTTAAAGATTATTACCCGTATGAAACGCTCGGCTATGCCTATAACGGCGAGGAAAAATTTGAAAAGGGCGTAAGCGTTGCAAAGCTTGACGAAAGCGCAAGGGATTGTTTTTATCTTTCGTTTGTAAGCGGAGGCTTTCCGCAGAACGAGGGCGAAATAGCAATAGAGGAGTCGGCGCTGTCGCTTATCAACAAAGACGTCGGGCTCGGCGATAAAATAGAGCTTGATTTTATGGTTCAGGACGGCGGAAATTACCTTGAAAAGCCCATAAAAAAGGAATATAAGCTGGTCGGAATTGTAAACGACAAAAGAGCCAACGCCCTCGAAATATCGTCGGGTGACCCGTTGCAGGATCTTCAAAATTTCCCTGCGGCATATGTAAGCGAGGCGGAAAAAATCGAGCCCGGCGGAAAGGCGAGAACCGATATTTTCGTTTTCCAAAAAAACTTCGGCAAAAATGAATATGATAAATTGTTGCAGGCAAATGCGGATATAGAACATATTTATGTGATTTCCACAACATCTTATTATAGTTTAAACGGCGGATATTCTTCGGCGGAAAATACCGCTATAGTCGGCGCAATTTTTGCGTGCATTTTCCTTGTTGCTTCGAGCGTGGCTATAATTAATTCCTTTACGGCAAACTTAAACGACAGAAAAAAGCAGATAGGTATGCTTAGAACCGTAGGCGCAACACGCAGGCAGATAATAAATATCTACGGCAGAGAGGCTTTTATAATTGCGCTTGCCACAATGCCTGTCAGCATATTGATTTCATACCTTGCGCTGAAGCTCCTTACCGGGTTTATTAAAGATGTTTTTATCTTTTCGCCAAAGCCCTATATTATAGTCCTGTGCTGTGCCGTCAGTCTTTTGACCGTACTTCTTTCGGCGTTTATTCCGCTGCTCGGCGCTTCAAGGGTTTCGCCTATGCAGGCAATAAGGAATGTCGAGTACAGCTATAAGCTCAAAAAGCGTAAGATCAAATCAAGCAGGCAATTCAACAGCTCAAAGCTTATCGCAAAAAGAAGTCTTATCTTCAAAAGGGGCAGGGGTGCGGTGGTAAGCGTCCTGCTGATAGTCGTAATTTTGGCAAGCGGTTTCAGTACAAAAATCTTATACGCAATGTTTGGCGATAATTATGTCCAACCTTTCGATTATACAATAAGCGTTTTTAACAACGGTTATTATACTAAAAATTATAATTTTGCCTCCGACGCAGGCTACAGCGAAAATGATAAGAGAGATATACTCTTAAATCCATATATCAAAGAAGCTTACGCCTCAAGAGGCATCTTTGCCTTAATAAACAAAAAGGAGCTTTCCGATTACGACAGGACCTTTTGCTATCAGGACGGCAATATTTCCGTATTTGACATTAATCATAACGACGATTTACTCAGAAAGCTGACCAAGGAAAACTGCAACGAGCTTTTAGGCTCAAAATATACCGAAGATTATGAGGAGATAAAGAGCAGGTTCGGAATATCAAACGAGCTTATGCCCGTATATCTCAACGGAATTGACAGCGGTTCGTTTGAGATATTTAAAAAATGGTTGGTAGACGGTAAAATAAATATGGATAAGCTGTTGTCGGGCGAGGAGGTTGTGCTTGTCGCTCCCCAAAAGTCGTGCTTTGTGGTATCCGAGCAAAATTTAAGTGGGAAAACCTATTACACCTACGGTGCAGGTGATTTTCAGAGCTTGCCGGCAAATGTCAATGTCCTGTTAAGCGGCGATATTGATTATGCCGTGGGCGATGAGCTTGATTTGTCGGTTTTCAGCACGGAAAAAAATCCCGATTCCGACGGTTACGGAAATATTCCTCTTCCCGACGACCTAAAAAAGACCGACAAAACGGTTAAAATTGGCGCAATATGCACAGTAGGCACAGAAGCCGAAAACGGTGCGGATATTTATGAATATTTCCACTACACCGAAAGCGGTATTTACTTGTTCTGCTCAAACAATTTGATTGAGCAAATTTGCCCCGGCACAAGATATACCTACATCACCTTAAACGCCAATGGCGAAATAGACGACGATAAAGATGAAAAAATCGTAAAATTCCTTGAACAGCTCAATCCCGACACAAGGTTTTCAGCGTATATAAGATCAAATTTTGAGCTTGAAAATGAGCAGAAAAACAATGAAGCTATTGCCTCAATAGTATATCTATCGGTTTTGGTTCTTTTCCTGTCAATCTGTTCAAGCCTTATAAACAATTCGCTTACGGCGCAGATAAGGGCGGAAAAACGGCAGATAGGCACGCTCAGAGCGGTCGGAGCTTCCATGAGGGAAATTGTCCGCGCCTATATTTTGCAGCTGATTTCCATGCTTTCAAAGGGGACTGTAATAGGCTTTGCGGCGTATTGTGTCAGCAATTTTGTATATATAAAAGTTCAGGATAGGCTTTACGGCGTAAAAGAAGAGTTCGGATTTTACTCGCTTATACCGGCAGCTGTTTCGTGCCTTTTATTGTTCCTGATATGCTCGGTAAACCTCCTGTTTAAAATCAGAAAGGAAACCAAAAACAGCATTATCGACAATATAAGAGAACTGTAAAGGGATGAAAAAATGAAAAGGATTATTTCTTTATTATTGGCTTTAACTGCGGTAATGTGTTTGAATTTGCCCGCTTTTTCCGTTGACGCTACAATCACGCAAGCGGCAAAGGAACAAAATGAAAGCGCACGGCAAGCCGACGATATTTTGCAAGATCAATCCCAACCGAGGCTTATGGTTACGGGATACAAATTGGAGGGCGGAACGCTTAGCCCCTCAAAAAACGCCGTTATTGAAATTACTTTTAAAAATTTCAGCAAAACAAAATCGATTTACAACATAAAGCTTACTCTTTCGGACGAGAGCGGAGAAATACAAACTCAGGGCATGCCGAGCAAATATGTTGAAAAAATCGAAGCGGATAAAGCATATGTTTGGAAAATAACACTTAAAGCCGCCAAGACCGCGCAAACAGGGGAGCATAAGCTTACCGTCAACGCCGAATTTGAGGATAAATATTATACTCCCTACGCTTCGTCCGATGTAATAGGCATAGACGTAAGACAATCCGTTAATCTCGATTTTGACGGCGTTATGCTCCCGGCAAAGGTATCGCAGGGCGAAACGGCTACCGTAACGGCAAACCTTATGAATACAGGGAAAACCGATTTGAGAAACTGCAAGATAGCTTTTGACATAGAAGGGCTTGAAAGCGGAGGCGTATTGTTTATAGGCGAAATACCGGCGGGCGAAAGCAAGGACGGCAGCGCCAATTTAAGAGCTTCCGACGACGTACTCGGCGAGGTAAAGGGCAAGGCGGCGGTTATATACGAGGACGCATACGGCGAAGAACACAGAAAAGAGGTTGAAATTTCCTCCTTGATAGAGAAAAAAGAGGAATATAAGGAGGAAAAGTCGCAGGAGAAAACGAAAAGCAACAGCCTTTGGTGGTTGTTTTTGCTTATAGGCGCGGCGGCGGGCGCAGGCGCAGGGTTTTCGATTACAACGGCGGTAAAGAATTACAAACAGCGCAAAGACGACGAATTAAGACTGTAAAGGCAAAAATAAAAATTTTAACCCTCGCTCGGCGGGGGTTATTTTTTAATAAATTTTCTTGAATGATAAAAATTTTTGTGATAAAATGTATATAATTGTAACTTAAAAGGTGGAGTTGTTCTATGAAAAAAAGCGTTGTAAGCGTTTTATTGTGCCTCGCTCTTGTTTTTTCAATCGTTTATCCGGGATTTACGGCTTTTGCCGCCGATATTACGCTTGATATAACAAACGGCGATGTATCCGTTACCGAGAGATTGGAGGTACAGGAGTACCGTTCCGTTCAGCTTGGGTATCAGCTTTCCGGGGACGCTCCCGAGGGCTCGTATGTTGAATGGGAAAGCAACCTGCCTTTGCTCGCCGGTGTTGATAATACCGGTAATGTCACGGGCTATGATTACTCTAAGGCGGCGGTTATCCGGCTTTGGCTCGATGAAGAGGTCCGCTCAATGCCCGTTGTCGGCGAGTCTATGGCAAATGCGATAGAGAGCGCCTTAGAATCAAGCGGTATAGATTTGGAAACCGCAAATACCGATATGATAGTTGCGGTGGTTTCGGGTATAAGCCCCGATCTTGGCACAAGTCTTCGCAATATGCTTGACAATATGAACGTTAAAATTACGGCTACGCTTTACAGCTCCGACGGAAGCGTTCTTGCCTCCGACGAGGTTGAGGTAGTTGTTACCCAGAGCGTTGTGGGCAATATTGCGCCTACAGGCGTACATATCACAAATAAAAAGTCCGTTCCGAAAACCGTGGCTGTCGGCACAACCGTTCAGTTATACGGCGCATGTACTCCCGTGCGTTTAAAGCAGGGCATTAAATGGGCTATGGGCAGTTCTGCGCTTGACCGTAATTCATCAAATTACGCTTCTGTTTCCTCCGACGGACTTGTCAGCTTCACGGCTCCCGGTACGGCTACGGTAAGGGTAAATCCGCAAAGCACGCTCTATGCCGCATTTTCCGATACCGTAACATTTACCGTTGTGGATCCCTCGGAGCTTCCCGTTACCGATTTCACAATTTCAGGCGATACAAGCGTTAACGAGGGCGAAACAACACAGCTTTCCATTGATAACCTTGACCCTCCCGGAGCATATACCGGCGATTTAACATGGCAATCGGACGATCCGCTTATCGCAACCGTTGACCAGCACGGCGTTGTTACCGGCTTGGACGGAGGCAGCGGACTTACATATTCAAAGAACGTTACCATAAAGGCGACTATCGGCGGCATAACCAAAGAGGTTACCGTTACAGTCAGAAGAAGTTTGCTGGGCAGTACGATTTCGGGCGTTGAAATAAACGGCTTAACTGCCGTAGGTATCAATAATACGGCGCAATATACGGCTGTGATTACTCCTTCGAGGTTGGATTCAAACCGTGACGTCGTTAAAGCCTGGGGCATAAAAGACCCCGTAAGCGGCGAAAAACGCTACGCTTCCCCGGAGGCCGAGGCTTCAACCGATATTGCAAAAATAGACAACGACGGTAAGCTCACAGGTCTTTCAAGCGGTACCGCCACTGTTTTTGTTGACGCCACCTATAACGGCACTACCGTTACGGGTGAATACAGCGTTTTGATAGGCAATGCAATTACCGATTTCTCCATATCAGGCACGGCGACCGTGACGGAGGGCAATACCGTACAGCTTTCTATTACCGGCATTTCGCCCGAGGATTACGACCCCGCTTTGCTCAATACCGTTGTTTGGAAGGTCGAGGATTCGACTGTCGCTTCCATTGACCAAACGGGCTTGGCAAAAGGACTTGACGGCGGTTCGGGTGGTCTGCTTACAACTACAAGCCGCACCACGACGGTTACCGCAACCATAGGCGGCATTACAAGGCAGTTCACCTTAACCGTACAAAGCAGAAGGGGACTTAACACCTACACGGGCGGTGAAATTGTCGGTCCCGACGCGGTAGTAGTGGATTTCCCATATACTTATACATCTAAGCATACGCCCGAAAGAATGGGCGTAGGACGGCAGTTCTGGGGCGTTGAGTCCGACGACGGAAGCGCTCCGTGGACTTCAGATAACAGATATAACGGCGGCGGAAACACAGAAAACAGCTTTGTATCCGTCGATGAAGGCGCCGGAACTGTATCGGGTAAGCAGGCGGGCAGAACGACGCTTTGGACTTATATGGCGAATAACGGCACGCCTTTGCTTACCAACAGCTCCCAAGATGTTACAAGGACTATTGATGTTGTTGAACTTACTCCGAAAAGCATTACCTTGACTCAGCCTTCAAAATACGAATACCTTGAGGGCGACAGCGAGCTTGATTTAGAGGGCTTGGAGGTTAAGCTCACCTATGACCGTGACGAGCTTGCCAAGTATTATCCCGAGGCTTCGGGGTATTCCGAGGAGCAGCTTACCGTCAGCGTAAACGATTATAAGGTTAGCGAGATAAATCCGAATTCGCTCGACAACGAACAGTATATTGTTGTTACCGTTACAAGAGCCGGTAAGGATATGCGCGCGATTTTCCCGATTTTGGTTAAATCCAAGCAGGTAGAATCAATACAAATTACAAATCCCCCGAGGTATAAATATCTTGAGGGCGAAACCGAGCTTGACCTTGAAGGGCTTACCGTTTTGGCGAATTACAGTAACGCTCCGAGCGAGGAAGTTACCGGCTACAGCGTAAAAATGGGCGATTTTGACCCCGAAAAATTTAATGTTGAGCAGAATATAACCGTTACATACACTCATGCGGGTAAGAGCGCTTCGGCTACATTCCCCGTAATAGTTTACGGCATACCCGTAGTGTCTGTATCCACAGGCGAATATGAGGGCGGCTGGACGAACGGCCCCGTAACCTTTAATTTAAGCAGTACAAACGAGCTTGACGGCGTAACTTATTCTTATAAAACGGATTCAAACCCCGAGTGGACGGAGCTTGATTCAAATACCCTTACGGTTGACGGGAATATTGACGAAACCTATTATTTCAAGGCTGTCAACAGCGAGGGAATAGAGAGCGCCGAAACAGAGGGCTATACGGTAAAAACAGATAATATCGTACCCGAATTTGAACTCACAGCAGAGAAAGACGAAATTACAAACAGCTCGTACGATGTGCTGATAAATATTGAAAAAATCGGCGCTTCGGGCGTTAAGTCGATAACCTTAAACGGCGATGACGACATAAGCGATAAGGACAGATTTACCGTCGACAAAAACGGAGAATATACCGTTAAAGTCACCTCGGAGAGCGGACTTTCCTGCGAAAAAACCATAGAAATCAAAAACATAGATAAGGAAAACCCCAAGGTAACCTCCATTGAGCTTGAGCAGAAGAATATCGGCGGATTTGCAAGGCTTGTTAACGAGCTTACCTTCGGCAGATTCTTTAAAGAGGCGATTGTCGCCACAATTACCGCAGAGGATACGGGCGTAGCGGGAATTGACAAAATCGAATACAGATTCCTTAACGAAAGCGGCGAGCCGATAGGCGACTGGGAGCAGTACAACGCTCTTTCAAAGCCGCAGCAGGATCCCAACTTTAAGGGTTATATCGAGGCAAGGGCAACGGATAAGGCCACGAATGTTTCCGACAGTCTGCGTTCCGACGGCTATGTTATCGACGCCGATATGCCAACCGACGTTTCGGTTACCGCCTCTGCGCAGGACGGTGAATATACAAACGGTTCGTGGACTTCCGAGGACGTTGCTTTAAAGCTTTCATCGAGCGCATTTTCGGGAATTTATAAATATTACTACAGATTAAACGGCGGCGATTGGACCGAGATGGAGTCCGATACCATTACCGTAACCGAACACGGCGTAAGTAATTATGAGTTTAAAGCCGTTTCGTATTCGGATATCGAAAGCAATATTACCGAATTTACGGTAAAAATCGACAAGATCGTTCCCGTAATACGAGTTGATTTCGAGGGTATGTTCGGACGTTGGACTTCAGACGACATTAAGTTTTCGTTCTCATTGCTTGAAGAAGCAATTTCCGGCGTTACATATTACTACAGCACCGGTGACGGTTGGCATGAGATTGAGTCGGGCGACCAAATGCTTATCAACGAAAGCACAAACGCTTCCTATGTGTTTAAGGCGGTAAACGGGGCAGGTATTGAAAGTAATCCCTCCGACAGTTACAAGGTAATGATTGATAAGGTTAAACCCTCCGTTAGCTTTACGCCGTCGGTAACGGGCGATACCACTAGACCATACGACGTCGGCTTTGAAATTACAAGCGGCGAAACGGGCGTTAAGAGCGTAACGGTAAACGGCGAGGACTATACCGATAAGGATAAAATTACCGTTAGCGAAAATGGTAAATATATCTTCGTAATAATCGGTAATAACGGGCTTACCGCCACCGAGGTTTTGGAAATAAACAATTTCGTTGCGCTCAAATTAAATGTTGACAGCATTTCGTTTGCGGGCAAAGCTTCGGGCGGAAGCTCCAACGAAACAGACGAGGAATACGGAAAATATTTCAACGAAAACGCCGTAATTTCAATTACAGCCTCCTGTAACGACGGCGACATAAGCAAAATCGAGTATAAAACCGTGACTTGGGATTCAATCGAATCCGAATGGAAAGAGTATAACGACTCGCAAAAGCCCGAAATTGAATCGCAGTTCAGAGGTTGCGTTCAGGCAAAGGCAACGGACGAATACGGCCGTGTTTCCGAAATTTTCATAAGCGACGGCATAACCGTTGACGCTTCCAAGCCCACGGCTCCCGAAATAACCGCGGTTTCAAAGAATGAAGCATATAACGGCGAATGGACTAACGAATACGTTAAGGTTTCTCTTGAGTCGGAAGCGTTTTCGGGAATTGATGCTTATTATATGAGCGTTGACGCAAACGAATTTGTAAAAATAGGCTCAAATGAAATTACCGTAACCGACGAGGGCGAGCATACATATGAATTCAAGGCGGTTTCCAAGTCGGGTACGGAGAGCGAATATTCTGTTTTAAAAACAAAAATCGAAACGGTAAAACCGTCAGTGTTTGTAAGCGTTGAAGGCACTGTAGGCGAGGTTACGGATAAAGCCGTTGTATTTACTTTAAGCTCAAACGCCGTTTCAAACGTCGAATATTACTATAATAACGGCGGCGATTGGCAAAAGCTTGACGGTAATATATTGAACGTTGACGAGAATTGCGACGCGCAGTACAGCTTTAAGGCGGTTAACGAAGCCGGAAGCGAGAGCGCCGTAAGTCCCTCATATCATATTATTATCGACAAGGGACATTCTTTTGTTGAAAAGAAGCCTATTTTAAACGTAAGCGTAAACGGCGTTTTGGAAAGATTTACGGCAAACGAAGTAAGCTTTACTTTAAGCTCTTTGGAATATGAGGGCGAAGTAACTTACTATTACAGCGACGGCGGAGAATGGCAAGAAATTAACGGCGATACCTTTACGGCGAAAGAGGACGGCATACGCGCATATAAGTTCAAAGCCGTTGATTCTAAAAATACAGAAAGCCTTGAAAGCGCGCAATACAAGGTAATGATAGATACCTCCGCGCCCGAAGTAAGCGCAAGGCTCGATAACGAAAACTATACAAACGAAGCGGTTAACGCTATTGTCGAGGCTTCTGCGGGTATATCGGGAATTACGAGCATTACCGTCGGCAGGCAGGATATTACCTCCGAAAAGAAATTTACCGTTAGCGAAAACGGAAAATATACGATTGTCGTAACCGCAGGAAACGGTCTTACAAGCTCCTTTGCGCTTGAAGTAAGCAATCTTGACTTTTACGCTCCGCAGATAAGCAAAATAGACCTCGAACACAAAAACGGCGGCGGATTTGCAAAATTCATCAACAATATTACTTTCGGTCTGTTCTTTAACGAGGAAACCGAAATAACCGTTGAAGCCGTTGATAACGGGACTTCGGGAGTAAAAGAGATTACCTACAGACTCCTCGACGAAAACAAAGAGCCTGTAAGCGAATATGAGGTTTACGACGAAAACGGCAAGCCGAGCGTTGACGGCAGCTTTAAGGGTTACGTTGAAGCGTTTGCAAGCGACAATGCGGGCAACGCTTCCGAAAACGTAATTTCCTCCGGCTTTGTTTTGGATAAAGAAGCGCCGAGCGAAATCACGCTTGACGCCGTATGCGGCGGCGCAGAATACAACGGCGAATATACTGCCGGAGAAATAACCTTAACTCCGAGCGCAACGGCGTTTTCGGGAATAGGCAGCTATATGTACAGCGTTGACGGCGGCGAATGGATTGTAATGTCGGGCGAAAGCATAAGCGCGGCGAACGGAGAACACAGCTACAGCTTTAAGGCAATTTCAAATTCAAATATCGAGAGCGAAACCGTTTCAATAGTTACAAAAAGAGAAACCGGCAAGCCCGTTTTGAGCGTATCCGTCGGAGGAACGACAGGCGAGTATACCCGCGAAAACGTAGTTTTCACTCTTAACGCGACAAACGGAAATTCGGGCTTGACCTATTACTACGATAACGGCAGCGGCTGGGTAGAAATGGACGGCAACGTGCTTGTTGTATCGGAAAATACAAACGCTCAATACAGGTTCAAATGCGTAAACGGCGTTGGCGGCGATAGCGATATGTCGGAAAGCTTTGACGTAATGATTGAAAAATCAACCGTTGAGGAAGAACCTGATTATTCCGGCATAAAAATCGCCGATGTAAATGTAGACGGCAAGATAACCATTGTTGACGCAAAATTCCTTTTGCAGTACCTTACAGAGGAAAAACAGCTTGATAAAAAGCAGCAGCGGGCTGCCGATATCAACGGCGACGGTATAGTATCGTTGGCAGATGTAAAGCGTATTTTGCAGATAGTTGCGGGCTTGAGAGATCCCGATACGTTTGAAATGATAGGCGAACAGCCGTAAAAAGCAAAATTACAATACTGTTAAGACCTTCTCTTAAACTCAGAGGAGGTCTTATTTTAATCTGCTGTAAAATAAACAAAAAAGTTGCTTTTATTAATTAAAATATATTGAAATCATACAAACATTTTGCTATAATAAAAATAAGATTTTTGCTCTGTCTGCAAGATACTTTCAGAAACGGGTGTTAAAATGAAAAAGATTAAGCTTTGGAATCCCTTTAGCAAAGAGGCGGAAGAGGGTAATGTGCCAAATAACGAGCTTTTGGCATATTCCGCCGCGTTGATGGGTCAGAATATGACCTATGCCCTTATCAATCAGTGGCTGTTTTATTTCTGCACCAACATTTTGTATATCGGCCCCAAAAAGGTCGGAATTTTTACCGGAATAGTAAGAATTTGGGACGCGATTAACGACCCGGTAGTCGGAAATTATATCGACAGGAAGAAGCACAAAAGCGGTCAAAAGCTTCACCCGTATTTGGGAAAGCTGCCTATAGTTATAGGCATACTTACGGCTTTGATGTTCATCGATTTCGGCTTCAGCGAAACCGTCGCGGTCGTTTTCCTCGTAGGCGTTTATATCGCCTGGGATCTTACATATTCTTTTCAGGACGTCGCCCTTTGGGGTATGATGGCGCTTATTTCTCCCCATTCAAGGGAGCGAAGCAGGGTTTCCCAATGGCTTAATATAGGCATAGGCGCGGCATATGCGGTCCTGAGCCTTGTGCCTCTTATAATCGGCGCCCGTGAAAAAATGGGCATTTCCGAAAAGATGCTCTTTGTTATCTTCGGCGTTGTAATCGGCTTCGGCGGCGAGCTTTTGTCCATACTCGCCTACAGAACCAAGGAGAGGGTAGAGTTTGTTAATCCGCCCAAGCAGCAGTCCTTTTTCAAGGATTTAACCGTGCTTTGGCAGAATAAAATACTCCTTTTGCTCCTTTTATCACAGCTTGTAAACTTTATTGACGGAGCAGTTCCGCAAATATATTTCTTTAAGTATTGCGTTACATTGAAGCTCGGCGGCACGGTGTTGAACGGCGAAACCGTGCAGTTCTATTACGGCATACTCGTCAGTATTTTAAGCGCGGTAAGTATGTTCTTCGCCGTTAAGGTTTCGGATAAAATGGGAGGTATGAGGAATGTAATCATACTTGCCCAGCTTATGAACATAGTTTGCAGATTGGCGGCTTATTTCATCGGCTTTAATACGATTTCTCAAATGATAGGCGTAATCTGCATAATCTCGATTTCGTCCGTTCCTACCAATATGATAGGCATTGCCGAGCGTTCCCTTATCTGCGACGCTATCGACTATGCGGAGTGGAAAACGGGCAAGCGCACCGAGGGCATTACAAATTCAATGAAAAACCTTACCAACAAGTTTAAGGACGCATTAAAGACCTTGTCGGCAGGGCTTATACTCAATATGCTCCACTTTGACGCAAAGCTCGACGCAGAAGGTTTGGCGCAGCCCGAGATTTTCTATAAAGCGCAGTGGCCGCTGTTTATGCTTTTACCGGCGCTCGGTTCGCTTTTGTATCTTATCCCGTTTTTGTGCATACGCTATTCCAAAAAACAAAAGGCTTTGGTAGAAAAAGAGCTTATGGAAAGGCACGAAAAGGAATTGCGCGAAATGGAAGCCAAGGCGGAATAATACGCCCGTTATTTCCGAAAATCAGCGATTTATCTTTTTTAGTGAAAAGTGAATAGTGAAAAAGTAAAAATCGGCAAAACTCTTGCGAGCTTTGCCGATTTTTGGCTGGGGTGGCAGGATTCGAACCTACGAATGCAGCAGTCAAAGTGCTGTGTCTTACCGCTTGACGACACCCCAATATTAAATTGCGCTGATATGCTTTATAGTGAAACCTCCGCCGAATCATAGAAGCGACGGAGGGAAAGTGGGGTGGAATATCGGATTCGAACCGATGGTCTCCAGTGCCACAAACTGGCGCTTTAACCAACTAAGCTAATCCCACCGTATTTCTGGCGCGCTGAGAGGGACTCGAACCCCCGACCCTCTGCTTAGAAGGCAGATGCTCTATCCGGCTGAGCTATCAGCGCATTAATGAATGCTTGATTATTATATACGCACAGAGGGAATTTGTCAAGATTAAAACGCAAAACTTTTTATAAAACGACCTTTTATCTTTTATTTTATAAAGTTAATTATATTGATAAAAAGTTTTTCCGGCAGTTGATTTAATATTCTTAAAATGCTATACTTAATTAAGAATTTTATCGCGAAGGGTGATATTTATGGTACATCATATTAAAATAGCCGGTCTTGAAAGGGATTTACCCATATGCAAGCTTAGCGACGACCTGAGTATAGGCGCGTTCGTTATTTTTGGCGACGTTGAGCTTACCTGCGCCTGCGCCGGCGCTTTGCTTGAAAAAGCCCCCGAGTTTGACTATATGGTAGCTCCTGAGGCAAAGGCTATTCCGCTCGTTCACGAAATGGCAAGGCAGAGCGGCAGAAACGAATATTTCCTTGTCCGCAAAAAGAAAAAGGCGTATATGAACGGCGTTTTTGAAACGGACGACACCTCGATTACAACCTCCGGTAATCAAAAACTTTATATGGACGGGGCGGACGCCGCCAAAATCAAGGGCAAGCGGGTTCTTATTATCGACGACGTTATATCAACCGGCGGTTCGGTAAAAGCGGTTGAAAACCTTGTAAATCAGGCAGGCGGCATAATAGCGGGAAAAATGTTTATAATCGCCGAGGGCGACGCCGCAAAGAGGGACGATATTATTTATCTTGAATCAATCCCGCTCTTTAACGGCGACGGAACGGTGAAAAAAGCCTAAATGTAAAACGGGCAATGTACTTTAACGGGTACATTGCCAAATTTTTTGCATTGACACAGAACAAATGTTCGGTTACAATGTAAACATTCCTATTTCAGATGCGGAAGTGATTTTTATTAATAGGGTAATTTTTCATTGTGACTTGAATAATTTTTACGCTTCTGTCGAAACGGTACGCAATCCGAGCCTTAAAGGCAAAGCAATCGCCGTATGCGGAAGGACGGAGGACAGGCACGGCATAGTGCTTGCAAAATCCGAAAAAGCGAAAAAATACGGGGTTAAAACGGGCGAGGTCATTTGGCAGGCAAAGAAAAAATGCGGCGAGCTTATCGTGATAGAACCCGATTTTGACGAGTATGTAAAGTACGGTAAAATCGTGCGCCAAATCTATTATAATTACACCGATTTAATTGAGCCTTTCGGGCTTGACGAGTGCTGGCTCGATATAACGGCAAGCGAAAAGATGTTCGGTTCGGATTATGAAACGGCGTATAAAATAAAAGAACAGGTGAAAAAGGAAACGGGGCTTACCGTTTCCGTGGGCGTATCCTTCAACAAGGTTTTTGCAAAGCTTGGAAGCGACCTTAAAAAGCCCGACGCCATAACCGTTATAAGGGAAGAAAATTTTAAGGAGAAAATTTGGGGCTTACCCGCCTGCGATATGCTTTGGGTGGGAAGAAGCACGGACAAAGTTTTAAAAAAATACGGAATTAAAACTATAGGCGATATAGCCAAAACAAGTCCCGAAATACTCTCCTCGATTTTCGGTAAAAACGGCTATACGCTTTGGCAATGCGCCAACGGCTACGAATGTTCGGAGGTCTCCGAATTCGGTTCGGTTTCCGAGATTAAAAGCGTCGGAAGGGGATGTACGCTTGTTTCCGATCTTGAAACGGACGACGAGGTGTGGCGCGTGCTGCTTACGCTTTCCCATAACGTCTCCAAGCATTTGCGCGGGCAGGAGCTTATGGCGTCCGGAGTTCAGATTACCGTCAAGAATAACGATTTAAAAAGCGTTCAGTTTCAAAAAAAGCTGTGCTTCTCAACCCAAAATTCAAGGGAAATTGCTGATTGCGCCTATTCGCTTTACCTTGAGCGCTACGATAAAAATTTACCCGTCAGAGCGCTTACCGTAAGGGCAATAGACCTGCTTCCCGTAAATTCTTCGCAGCAGTTAAATCTTATGTTCGATATAAACAAGCATATGCGCTGTGAAATAATAGAAAAAACCGCGCTCGAATTAAATAAAAAGTACGGCAGACAAATACTTTTCGAGGCGACGCTTTTGAACAACACAAAAATCCCGTCGGACAAAACGGACGAGGTTCTGCTGCCCGCGGGGTGTAAAATATAAAAACAAGCCGCTTTCCGAAAAAGTGCGAAAAACGGCTCTTACAAGACTTTTTGATTTTTATAATCGTTTTAATTTGAAAATCACTTTATCATATCGGAAAATTCGCTTTCCGAGATAATATTTACGCCTAACTGACGGGCTTTTGTAAGCTTACTGCCCGCCGCTTCGCCGGCAAGGACATAGTCGGTTTTCTTTGAAACCGAGGAGGAAGTTTTGCCGCCGTAGCTTTCTATAATTTCCGAAGCCTGCGTTCTCGTAAAGCCCGTAAGCGTTCCCGTAAGCACAAAGGTTTTGCCCTCAAACCTGTTGTCTTTTAACTTCCTTCGGCTTTCCATATTGACGCCGAGTTTTTTCAAATCCTCTATAAGCTCCTTTGTCTGCTCAAGGGCAAAGAAATCAATCACGGCGTCCGCCATAATTTCGCCGAAGCCGTCTATAGCAAGGAGGCTTTCTTTATCCGCATTGGCAAGCGAGTCAATATCCGCAAATCTGTCCGCAAGCAGTTTTGCCGCCTTTTGACCTATATGGCGTATCCCAAGCGCAAAAATAAGCTTATCGGCGTCGTTTTGCTTTGATTTTTCTATTGCCTTTTTGAAGTTTTCGGCGCTCTTTTGCCCGAGGCCCTCGAATTTTGCGATTCTTTCATAATCGAGCCTGTAAATATCCGCGGCGGTCTTAATCATATTTTCTCTTACGAAAAGCTCAAGAACCGCGTCGCCCAGACCCTCAATATCCATAGCGTCCCTTGAACAAAAATGTATTAAATTTCTGAGAAGCTGGGCGGGGCAGTCCGGGTTTGAGCATCTGACCGCCGCCTCTCCGTTATCCCTTGATACGGGAGCGCCGCAGGAGGGGCAAAACTTTGGCATTTCGTACTCTGCGGTATTTTCGCCATGCTTTGACACGCAAAGTATTTCCGGTATAATATCCCCGGCTTTTCTTACTATTACGCTGTCGCCTATGCAAATTTTCTTTTCCTTTATAAAATCCTCGTTGTGAAGCGTTGCGCGGCTTACCGTTGAGCCTGCAAGGAGTACCGGCTCAAGTATCGCCGTGGGAGCGAGTATTCCCGTCCTGCCGACGGAAATTTCAATGTCGATAAGCTTTGTTTCCTTTTCCTCGGGCGGATATTTCCAGGCGAGCGCCCATTTCGGGAATTTTGCCGTGCTTCCGAGCATTTCCCTGTGGCGGAAGCTGTTTACCTTGATAACCGCGCCGTCGATGTCGAATTCAAGCGAACCCCTTATGCTGCCTATTCTGTCAAGCTCCTTTATAACGTCGTCTATATTTGAAAATTCATTATAAAACGGAACGGTTTTAAAGCCGAGGCTTTTAATGTAATCAAGCGACTGCTTGTGATTGGTTATCTCTTTCCCTTCGATTTGCTGAATATTGAAAACAAATATGTCAAGCCCTCTTTGAGCCGCAATTTTCGAGTCCTTTTGCCTGAGGCTTCCCGCAGCGGCGTTCCTCGGGTTCTTAAAGGGCTTTTCGTCGTTTAATTCCTGCTTTTTTACTATTTCAAAAAAGCTCTGCCTTGGCATATACACCTCGCCGCGCACTTCTATAAACGGCAGTTTTTCCTTTAACGAAAGCGGAATACTGCGTACCGTTTTAAGGTTTGCGGTAACGTCCTCGCCGACGGTTCCGTCGCCCCTCGTAGAACCCCTTACGATTATGCCGTCGGAATATTCGAGCGAAACCGACAGCCCGTCGATTTTGGGCTCTACAACGTAAACTGCGTCGGGGCATACCTCACGAACCCTCTTGTCAAAATCATACACCTCGGAAATATTAAATGCGTCTTGCAAGCTTTCCATTTTGACCGTGTGCGTTACGCTTTGGAACAGGTTTTTATCGGCAAGTCCGCCTACTCTGTGCGTGGGAGAATCGGCTGTAAGAAGCTGAGGGTATTCCTGCTCTATGCCGTTGAGCTCGCGCATAAGCATATCGTATTCATAGTCCTCTATATCGCTTTCGTTTTCAACGTAATATCTGTAAATATGATGGTTCAATTCCCTGCGAAGCTCCTCGGCTCTCGCTTTTTTTTGCTCGTAATCGTTCATAGTATCACCCGGTCAATATTTTATCACACAAATATCATTTTTACAATGCCAATCATCATACACATTATTAAGAAATTTCGGAGGTGTGTTATGAGAAAGGTATCAGCAATTATACTAACGGTATGCGTTTTGCTTACGGCGTTTATTATTCCTTCGTCTGCCGGCAATTATCCCGAAATGAAGGTGGAGGTTGACGCAAAAGCCGCCGTTTTGATGGACGCGGCGACCGGAAAAGTCTTGATGGCGAAAAATGCCGATGCAAAACTGTATCCTGCGTCCGTAACCAAGATTATGAGCCTGCTGCTTATAAGCGAGGCGGTTGACAGCGGAAAAATATCCCTTACCGACGTAGTTACAGCAAGCGCGGAAGCCTGTTCAAAGGGCGGCTCGCAGATTTGGCTTAAAGAGGGCGAGCAGATGACGGTTGACGATTTGCTGAAAGCTACCGCGATAGCCAGCGCAAACGACGCCTGCACGGCTTTGGGCGAATTCTTGGCGGGCGACGACGCTTCGTTTGTAAAAATGATGAACGAAAGGGCGGCGGAACTCGGAATGAAAAACACAAATTTTGAAAATTGCACCGGGCTTGATGACACCGCAAAAAATCATCTCACTACGGCTTACGACATTGCGCTGATGTCAAGAGAGCTTATAAAGCATAAGCTTGTGTTAAACTATACCACTACTTGGATGGACTCTTTGAGAGCCGGAAAAACAGAGCTTGTAAACACAAACAAGCTTATAAAAACATATAAGGGAATTACAGGGCTTAAAACAGGCACCACTTCAAAAGCGGGCTGCTGCGTCAGCGCAACGGCGCAAAGGGACGGCTTGAGCCTTATAGCGGTTGTTTTGGGCAGTGAAAACAGCAAACAGCGCTTTGCGGCGGCAAAGGCTATGCTTGACTGGGGCTTTGCAAACTATGCCTGCGTACAGCTAAACGTCGATAAATCCATGCTTACAAACGTAAACGTAATATCCGGCTTTGAAAAAACCGTAAAACCCAAAGCGAATGACGGTACAAAGGCGCTTGTCAAAAAGGGCGAGGAAAAGAATATAGAAACCAAGGTGAATTTGCCCGTGGATGTGGAAGCGCCCGTAGAAAAGGGACAGGTGCTCGGCGAGGTGAGCTTCACGCTTAACGGCAAAGAGATAGGCAGTATTTCCCTATATGCCGAAAAGGAAATTAAAAAAATGACGTTTTACGAGCAGTTCAGAAGATTTTTAATATCGGCCTGCATATAAATTCAAAACTGCCTTGTCTCCCGTTTTTGCCAAGTAACGTCCTTTGGCTTAAATAAAAATCTTATATTTTAAAAAATTTAACAATTTAATGTTGAAAAAATATCTTACTTAGGGTAAAATAAGTCTATATCCCAAGTATAAAGATTTAGGCGCGTGAAAAAGGAGACTAAAATTTAATGGCAGTAAGGCTTAATACCAAATACCTTAACGGCTTTGTTTCTCAGGAGGATTTTGACGGTATTGCGGCTCAAATAAGAGATGCCGACCAAAAGCTTAAAAACAAAACCGGAGAGGGCAGCGATTTTCTGGGTTGGTTGGACCTTCCCGTAAACTATGATAAGGATGAATTTTCAAGAATAAAAAAAGCGGCAGCGAAAATACGTTCCGATTCGCAGGTTCTTATAGTTATAGGCATAGGCGGCAGCTATTTGGGCGCGAGGGCGGCTATCGAGTTTTGCAAGTCGCAGAATTACAATCTGCTTGCGAAAGACGCTCCGCAAATATTTTTCAGCGGCAACAGCATAAGCTCTTCCGCGCTTTCGGAGCTTGTTTCGATTTGCGAGGAAAAGGATTTTTCCGTAAACGTAATTTCAAAATCGGGCACAACCACCGAGCCTGCCGTTTCTTTCAGAATTTTCAGGGAATTGCTTGAAAAGAAATACGGCAAAAAAGAAGCGGCAAACAGAATTTATGTTACCACCGACAGGGCAAAGGGAACTCTCAAGGAGCTTGCCGACAGCGAGGGTTACGAAACCTTCGTTGTACCCGACGACGTCGGCGGCAGGTATTCCGTGCTTACGGCTGTAGGGCTTCTTCCCATTGCGGCTGCGGGCTGCGATATTGATAAAATGATGTCCGGCGCTGCCGACGCAAGAATAGCCTACACGGACGCGGATATTGAAAATAACGACTGTTACAAATATGCCGCGGCAAGAAACATCCTCTACAAAAAAGGCAAGGCTGTTGAGATGATGGTTGCCTATGAACCCGACTATACCATGATGAACGAGTGGTTTAAGCAGCTTTTCGGCGAGTCCGAGGGCAAGAACGGAAAGGGGCTTTTCCCGTCTTCCGCCGTGTTTTCAACCGATCTTCATTCTATGGGTCAGTATATTCAGCAGGGAGAAAGGCTTTTGTTTGAAACCGCCGTTATCTTCGACAAGCCGAAGCATACCATAGAAATAGGCGAGGACGAAAAAAATGCGGACGGTCTGAATTTCCTTGCGGGCAAAACCATGGACTTTGTAAACAGGAAAGCGTTTGAGGGTACTGTTCTTGCTCACTGCGACGGCGGAGTTCCCAATATCGTTCTCGAAATTCCCGAAATGAACGAGTACGAGTTCGGTTATCTTGTCTATTTCCTTGAAAAGGCGTGTGCCGTTTCCGGCTATGTTCTCGGCGTTAATCCGTTCGACCAGCCCGGCGTTGAAAGCTATAAGAAAAATATGTTTGCTCTTTTGGGTAAACCGGGCTACGAGGCTCAGCGCGAAGAGCTTGAAAAAAGAATTTTATAATTTTGTAAAACACCGCAGGGCGGTTAATTAAATAAAATACAGGAGGAGATAATATGATATCTCTTATTATCGGCCATAAAGGCTCGGGAAAAACAAAAATTTTGGTTGACAACGTAAATAACGCCGTCGCAGAGTCAAGCGGCAACGTAATCTGCGTTGAAAAGGAAACTAAGCTTACATACGATGTAAACTATCGTGCAAGGCTTATTTCCACGGATAATTTCTCGGTTGAGGGATTTGATACGTTTTACGGCTTTTTAAGCGGTATATGCGCCGGCGACCACGATATTACCGATATTTTTGTTGACGCAACCTTCAGAATTTGCGGCAGGGATTACGAAGCTCTTGCGGACTTTATGAAAAAGGTTGACGCTCTTTCAAAGATTTCCAATATCAAGTTTACCTTTACTGTTTCCACCGATATGGAAAATCTGCCCGAAAGAATGTTTGAATACTGCAAAAAAATCAACTGACTTTATTTAACTGCCGCTCATATTCGGGCGGCGGTTTTTTCTTTACGCCGCAAAAATATTTTGCTTCAAAATTGAATTTTCGGTTGACAAAATGCGATATTATGTATATAATACTTTTTGCGTTAGTTTGACGAGGTATATTATGTTTATTGAACTTGAACCGATTTTTAACAACGAGGGCTCGTTTAAAGAGTTTGAGTATGAGTTTATTCCCGACGATTGCGCCGAGATTACCTCTGCAAGGGTTAAGGGTTCGGTTAAAAATCAAACGGGCATAGTTTCGTTGAATGCCGAGGTCGTTTTTTTGATTGACGCCCTGTGCGACCGTTGCGCCGCGCCCGTTAAGAAGGAGAATACCATTAAAGTAAGCCACATTTTGGTTTCCCGTCTCAACGATAACGACAACGACGATTTCTATTTGATAGACAGTATGCATTTTAACCTTGACGAGCTTATAAGGGAAGATATACTTTTATCATTACCTACCAAAATTTTGTGCCGTGACGACTGCAAAGGCTTATGTCCGTATTGCGGCGCAAATCTAAACGAGGAGCAGTGCGGTTGTAAAAAGCCCGTTGACCCGAGGCTGGAAGCGCTTAAACAGTTCCTCGATTAATATGTTTTTTAATTTCGCAATATAAAGGAGAGCTGAAAAATGGCAGTACCCAAGAGGAGAGTTTCCAAGGCAAGAAGAGATAAAAGACGTTCAAACGTATGGAAAATGAAAGCGCCTGAACTTCAAAAATGCCCTAACTGCGGCGAATACAAGAGAGCGCATAGGGTTTGCGCCGTCTGCGGTTACTATAACGGCAGGCAGGTAGTTGTTAAAGAAGAGGCTTGATTGCGTTCTTTGTTAACATTGTTGGCTTTTAGGTGGAGAAGGCATATCTTCCCCGCCTTTTTATCGTGTGTGAAATGAGGTGGGCTTTTGTCTGTAAAAATCAGTGACGTGAAACCTTTTTCAAAGTGCCGTCTCCATGGCGTTAAGGCGGGCGATTACCTTATCAGCGTTGACGGCAACGAAATTGAGGATATACTCGACTATGATTTTTATATGAGCTTTTTGCCTGTTGAAATGACCTTCAGGCGCAAGGACGGCAAAACCGTTTCGTTCACCGTAAACAGCGAAAATACCGGGCTTGTTTTTGATACTTACCTTATGGACGAGCAGCGGCAATGCAAAAACAAATGTATTTTCTGCTTCATAGACCAAATGCCAAAGGGTATGAGGGAAAGCCTTTATTTTAAGGACGACGATTCCCGACTTTCGTTTCTGTTCGGGAATTATATCACTCTTACCAATATTACCGAGCACGAGATAGAGCGTATAATCTCCATGCACATAAGCCCGATAAACATATCCGTGCATACCATGAACCCCGAGCTTCGTGTAAAAATGATGAACAACAGGTTCGCAGGCGAAAGGCTTTCTTTGATAAAACGCCTTGCGGACGCCGGTATAAAAATAAATACTCAGCTTGTGCTGTGTCCCGGAATTAACGACGGGGAGGAGCTCAGGTACAGTATAGAGGAGCTTGCGAAGCTTTACCCTTCGGTACAGAGCATAGCCTGCGTTCCGGTGGGGCTTACAAAATTCAGGGAAGGTCTGTTTGAAATAACGCCATATACAAAGCAGACGGCAGGAGAAACCATCGATATAATCGAAGGCTTTTCAAACAATTTCAAAAAGGAGCACGGAATAAGGCTGTGTTATCCGTCCGACGAATTCTTTTTGCTTGCCGAGAGGGATATGCCCGGCGAAGAATATTACGACGACTATCCGCAAATAGATAACGGCGTGGGAATGTGGACTTCTCTTAAAAATGAATTTATAAATGCGCTTGAAAGCGTCAACGCCAAACCTTTAAACCGGAATATTTCCGTAGCTACGGGAGCGGCGGCATATCCGCTTATAAAGGAATTGAGCTCTATGGCAAGTGAAAAATTCGGCGTTAAAATCAATGTTTACAAAATTATAAACAATTTTTTCGGCGAAAAAATAACCGTTGCGGGGCTGCTTACGGGCAAGGACCTTTTGGAACAGTTAAAGGATAAACAGCTCGGAGAAAAACTGCTGATACCGCTTACCATGACCATAGATTATACTTCCCGTTCTTCTGAAAACAATAAATTCCTTGACGATATTACTCTGAAACAGGCGGAAGAAATATTGGGCTTACCCGTAATTCCCGCCGCAAACAGCGGAGAGGAATTGCTTAAAACAATGTTGGGGGTGGAATAATGTCAAGACCCGTGGTTGCCGTTGTAGGCAGACCTAACGTAGGAAAAAGCACTCTTTTTAATAAGCTTATAGGCAAACGACTTTCTATAGTTGACGATACGCCCGGCGTTACAAGGGACCGCATTTACGGCGATTGCGAATGGCTCGGCAGAAATATGCTTCTTGTTGATACCGGGGGCATTGAGCCGTATTCCGACGACGTAATTCTTTCTCAAATGCGCCGTCAGGCACAGCTTGCCATAGACAGCGCAGACGTAATCATACTTGTCACCGACATACGCTCGGGCGTTGTTGCAACCGATATGGAGGTTGCTGCTATGCTTCAAAAAAGCGGAAAGCCTATAGTTTTATGCGTCAATAAATGCGATACCATTGGCGAATTGCCCGCCGATTTTTACGAGTTTTACAATCTCGGACTCGGCGACCCGATAGCGGTTTCGGCGGTTCACGGTCACGGAACGGGCGATTTGCTTGACGAGGTGTTTAAATATCTCCCCGACGAAGAGGACAAAAACGAGGACGAGGGCGAAATTAAGGTTGCCGTTATCGGAAAGCCCAACGTAGGCAAATCCTCCCTTATCAACGCCATTTCGGGCGAGGAAAGGGCTATAGTTTCAAATGTTGCCGGCACAACGAGGGACAGCACCGATACCGTAATAGAAAACAAAAGCGGGAAATTCCTGTTTATTGATACCGCAGGGCTTCGGCGTAAAAGCAAGGTCGACGACCGAATAGAAAAATATTCCGTAATAAGGGCGAGAATGGCGGTCGAAAGGGCGGACGTATGCGTTATTATAATAGATGCCGTCGAGGGCTTTACCGAGCAGGATTCCAAGGTTGCCGGAATAGCCCACGAGCAGGGCAAGGCGTGTATAATAGCCGTCAATAAATGGGACGCGGTCGAAAAGGACGGGCATACCATGGATTCCGAAAGGAAAAAGCTTATGAACGATTTTTCCTTTATGAGCTATGCGCCCATAATCTTCATTTCGGCTAAAACCGGTCAAAGACTTGACAGGCTTTACGAGCTTATAAAATTCGTTGACGAGCAGAACGCCATGCGAATTTCCACAGGCAAATTGAACGAGGTGCTTGCGGCGGCGGTAAACAGGGTTCAGCCGCCCTCGGACAAGGGAAAAAGGCTGAAAATTTACTATATGACTCAGGCTTCGACCCGTCCGCCAACATTCGTCTGCTTTGTCAACAACAAGGATTTGTTCCATTACAGCTATCAGAGATACATTGACAATCAGATAAGAGAGGTGTTCGGTCTTGAAGGAACGCCTACAAGATTTGTCATAAGGGAAAGAGAAAAAAACGGCAAAAAAGATTACAAATAAATATTTTTACGGGAGGCAAATTATTTGCCTCTTTTTTCTTGCTTATTACAGCCGTTTGTAGTATAATTTCTTAAATACACTAAAATGGAGTATTGTGTAAAAATGATAATTTTGGGTATCGACCCCGGGTATGCCATTGTCGGTTACGGAGTCATAAAATATGAGGCAAACCGCTTCAGCGTTCTTGACTACGGCGCCATTACCACCGACGCCGGGACGCCCTTTGTTGAAAGGCTTGACGCCATATATAACGAGCTTAATTCAATCTTTGAAAGGTACAATCCCGAAGCTATGGCGATTGAAAAGCTTTTCTACAACACCAACGCAAAAACGGTTATCGACGTTGCTCAGGCAAGGGGAGTTACCGTGCTTGCGGCGCACCGACACGGCGCGGAGATTTTCGAGTACACCCCGCTTCAGGTAAAGCAGAGCGTCGTAGGCTACGGAAGGGCTGAAAAAAAGCAGGTTCAGGAAATGACAAGGATAATTTTAAAGCTTGAAAAGGTCCCGAAACCCGACGATACCGCGGATGCTCTTGCCATGGCTATCTGCCATGCGCACTCAAGCGGTTCTCTGATGGGAAGGCTTAAAAATATTAAATAAAAGGATTTTGTTATGTTTTATTCTTTGACAGGCGAGGTTGTATATTTTGACGCCCAATGCGCGGCGATTGACTGTAACGGCGTGGCGTTTAAATGCTTTGCAACCTCCAATACGCTTAAAAATATTGCAAAAATCGGCGATAGGGTTACTCTGTTTACGTTTCTCAGCGTAAAAGAGGACGCTCTTGATTTGTTCGGCTTTTACACCTTGCAGGAGCTCGAATGTTTTAAGCTTTTGCTTTCTGTAAACGGCGTTGGCGCAAAAATGGCGGTCGCAATACTTTCGGAGCTTGACCCGGGCGAGCTTGCAATAGCCGTAGCGGCAAACGATTCAAAAGCGATAGCAAGGGCTAACGGCGTAGGCTCAAAGAGGGCGCAGAGGATTATACTTGAATTAAAAGATAAGCTTGCAAACGGGCTTGAATTGGGCGAAACAAGCGCAAAAGCCGAGGCGGCGGCTTCGGCAGTTACGGGCGGCAACGCTTCGGAGGCCGTTTCGGCGCTTACAATGCTCGGCTATTCGCAGACCGAGGCGGCAGTCGCGGTCGGAGGTATTGATAAAAATTTAAGCGTAGAGGAAATTATAAAGCTTGCGCTTAAAAATCTTTCATCTGTGTAAAGTATGAGGAATAAGGTTGAAACATTGTGATTTAAGCACGATACCAAAAGAGGGCGCACTAAAACAGACCGTCATAGGACAGTCAAAA
>CANRIZ010000022.1 GCA_947630835.1 uncultured Clostridia bacterium
CGGCTTTATTTGTTATACTCTTTTTTATCTGTTTTTCTTTAATTTACCTATTGACTTTACTTAGCAGGTTTTAATTTTTATTTAAAGCAAGCAAAAATTTTTCATATGCTTTTTCAAAAGAAGCGGTATCCTCGGGCAAATACTGCTTTACAGATTCCCGAGCCCTTATTATCGACCTGCCCTCGTCTATATTTTTAATATCGCCCAACGCGATAAGCTGGAGCATAATATTGCCTATGGCGGTAGCCTCCGCAGGGCCTGCGATAACGGGGATACCGAGGCTGTCCGCCGTCATTTGGCAAAGGAAGCCGTCCTTGACTCCACCGCCGAGCAAGTGCAGAACCTCAAATTTCCTGCCCGTGTTTTCCGAAATCATGTCTAAAGCGTATTTGTACTTCATCGCAAGGCTTTCATAAATACAGCGCACAAGAGCGCCGTCGCTTTCGGGTACGGGCTGATTGGTATTTTTGCAGTAAGCGCATATTTTTTCGGGCATGGAACCTGCCGAGGCAAACTCCGGAGCGTCGGGGTCTATAAAGCATAAAAAGGGCTTCTGCGCCCTTGCGAGCGTTTCCATATCGTTATAGGAATAGCTCCTGCCCGCCGCCGTAAAGTTTCTGCGGATTTCCTGTATGAGCCAAAGGCCGCTGATATTTTTAAGATAATTTATCCTGCCGTCTGCGCCGAGTTCGTTTGAAAGCTCGTCGTCCATACTCTTTTTTGTAAGGACCGCCTTATCGCATTCGCAGCCTATGAGCGACCAGGTGCCGCAGGAAAGAAAGGCGCTTGTTTTTTCGCTGTCGGCAGGCATAGCCGCTACGGCGCATTGCGTATCGTGCCCCGCAACTTTGATAAGCCTTATGCCCTCATACTCCCCCGCTGCCGTTGCGGTATCTGCTAACGCAGGCAATAAAGAAGCGTCAACGCCGGCAAGAGAGGCAACGTCATAATTCCATCCGCCGCTTGCAAAATTATACATTTGCGAGGTTGAAGCTATGGTTTTCTCGGCGGTTTTCTCGCCGCAAAGAGCCCATATGAACAAATCCGGCATAAAAAGCAAGGTTTTGGCGTTCTTTTTATCCTCCGCCGCAAGCCGGAAAAGCGTATTTATGGGCATAATCTGATTGCCTGTCGCCCTGTACAAGTCGTAGGGCGATATTTTTTTGAATATTTTTTCGGGCATTCCGTTTGTGCGGCTGTCGCGGTAATTTCCCGGCAAGCCCAAAAGCCTGTCGTTTTCATCAAGCAGCCCGTAATCAACGCCCCAGGTGTCGAACGCAAGGGAATCTACCCTGCCGCACATTTCAATCGTTTTTTTCGCTTCGCCCAAAAGGTACGGAAAATCCCAACACAGACGTCCGGATTCGGTTACCGGTATATTTTCGAACCTATGAACCTCGCTGTATTCAAGGCTTTTCCCGTCATACGACGCCTTAATCGCCCTGCCGGTTGAAGCTCCGAAATCAAATGCGAGCACCGTACTCAACCGCTTACAACCCCTTTCTTTAAAAGGATATTGGCGTAAATTGCCGTCTCGCCCGTCGCAATTATAAGGTAAGCCTTTTTGGCTCTTTCGTAAAATTCAAAGCGTTCGATCATTTCTACGCCGTGATGCTCGGGTTCGTACTTGTTCAATATTTTTTCGTAAGCTTTCCAAATTTCCGGCTCGGGGCAGGAGTCGCCCTTTACAACCTCCATATAGGCAACGGGCTTTTCCACATACCTGTCGAGGGGAATAAGGCTTAAAACCGCGTCCAAAATCTCGAGCGTGCCGTGGCCGTCCGCTCTGATTACCACGGCGTTTTTGCCGACGCTTTCTCCGGGGAAATTGCCGTCAGCAATAACAAGCTCGTCGCCGTGTCCCATTTCGCAAAGCGCCTTTAAAAGCTCGGGCGAAACTATGGGTGAAATTCCTTTAAGCATAATTTTACCCTCCGTTAATCCTTTTTGTGTAAAATCGGGTCGTCGGGATTAAACGTTTTGTACCCGGGATGTCTGCCGGTTACACGGTAATAACCCCTAAGGTCGATTAGCTTTTGTATATTCTCCCCGCTTATATCATAGCTTCCGCCGAGTATAACGGCGTTAATGGTGATTTTCGCCCAAAGCTCAAGGCTTTCCATTCTGTAAAACGCCGTTACAACGTCGCTGCCCACGGCAAGCGCGCCGTGATTTTCAAGCAGCATAACGTCGTGCTCCTCCAAATACGGCTCTATAGCGTCGGGGACCTCCGAAGTTGACGGAGTGCCGTACGGAGTAAGCGGAACTGCGCCCATAACCGCAACGTCCTCAATCATATTGTACATATCCATAGCCTTATGCGCCACGGCGAAGCCTGTTGCTCCGGGCGGATGCGCATGGATAACGCTCATAACGTCCTCGCGCTTATCGTAGCATCGCAGGTGCATTTTTATCTCGCTTGAAGGACGAAGCCCCTGAGCGGCTTCAAGCACGTTCCCCCGAGAGTCGATTCTGATAAGCTTTTCCGCTGTGATAAAAGATTTGCTCATACCCGTAGGCGTGGCGAGTATGGTGCCGTCGTCGAGCTTTACGCTGACATTCCCGTCATTGGCGGCAACCCAGCCGAGCTGCCACATTTTATGGCAAATATCGCATATCAGCTCTTTTTGTTCTTCAATATTGCTCATAGCCTTAATCCTTTCCGTATCACCTTTATTGACAAATATAAATGCAAGTGATATCCTAATTGTATTATAATGGATAAAGCGATTGATTTCATGGTTAAAAACGCCCGAATTATATGACAAAATTCACTTTTTGCAAAACGGAGAACGGTTTATGAATTACAGTCTGCTTCACGAGGACAAAAAAAGGGGAAAATTTGATTTCCCGATAGAATTATACTATGTCGATTCCTCCTATCCGAGGTATCATATGCCGCTGCATTGGCACCTTGAATACGAGCTTATTTTGGTACTTAGCGGGAAATTCCGCTTGAGCATTGACGGCAAGCAATATTTGCTTGAAGCAGGCGACAGCGCATGGATTAGCGACGGAGCGATACACGGCGGAGAGCCGGAGGATTGCGTATATGAGTGCGTGGTTTTTGACCTTGCGGCTCTGCTCAGGGACACTCCGCTATGCACAAAATCCGCCGGTGAATTTTTAACCCGCAGCAATTCATATACGGGAAGGCTTGAAAAGGGCAGCGCGGGCGCAATGCTTGCCGACAAAATTTTTGAAGTTATGGAAAAGGAGCAAAAGGGCTACGAATGGGTGACTATAGGGCTTCTTTGGCAGCTTATGGGTAATATGCTTAAATCGCACAGCGGCGAAACGGCGAATTACAGACAAAGCCGTCAGCAGGTTACGAAGCTTAAAGCGGTGCTTTCGTACATAAGGGATAATTACGATACGCAAATCAGTCTTGAAGAGCTTGCAAAAATTGCGGGGATGTCGCCGAGATATTTTTGCCGAGCATTTTACGCTATGACGGGCAAAACGCCTATCGCCTACCTGAATTATTACAGGGTGGAATGTGCGGGCGAATTTCTAAAGCTTACCGACAAAACCGTAACCGAAACGGCAATATCCTGCGGCTTCAACGATATGAGTTATTTTTCAAAACAGTTTAAGCGATTTAAAAATATGACGCCGTCGCAATACAGAAAGGCGGATAGATAATATCCGGAGGACAAAGTTATGAGAAATTAAAGCCGAAGTATGCAATAATTTTAACCGAAACAACTGCCCGATATTCGTTTTTTCGGATATCGGGCGGTTTTAATTTGTTGCGATAAGTAACAATTTCGGCTCAAAAATTGTAAACAAGCCCAAAAAGCGGAAATAAAATGAAAAAATTTTTCCTTGATTCTACGCGGTTTTCGGGGTGCTACAGGTTGTAGCGGAAAATTAAATAACTTGTAGCAGATTGCATTTTTATTTCTAATTTTATATAATATTGTAAATTGAGATTGCGGGGGTAAGATTTGAATTTCGCAAGGTCGAAGCTTACCGAGGAAAATCAAAATTTTACCGAAGCAATCTTAAAATAAAAAAACAATAAGAAAAGAGGATGCGTTATGCAAAAAATTACTAAGCAGAAGTCGGCTGTTACCCGTCGAAAAATTTTGTCATTGTTTTTGTCATTGGCGATGATATTGACGGCTCTGCCCTTGGCAGGGGTTACTGCGTTTGCAGCGACAAGCGGAGATTTTGAGTATACTATACTCGAAGACGGCTCAGCGGAAATTACGGATTATACCGGTAGTGCGGAAACGCTTGAAATTCCCTCAAAGCTTGACGGATATACTGTTACAAGCATAGGATATGAGGCATTTGCATATTGCGACTTAACAAGCGTAACGATACCGGAAAGTGTTACAAGCATAGGCAGAAGTGCATTTTGGGATTGCAACAGATTAACAAGCATAACAATAGGTAATGGCGTTACAAGCATAGGTAATGAAGCATTTAAATATTGCTACAGCTTGATAAGCATAACAATCCCCGACAGCGTTACAAGCTTGGGTTGGTATGCATTTGAATATTGCGACAGCTTAACAAACGTAACGATGGGCAACGGCGTAACAAGCATAGGCGGGTCCGCGTTTGCAAATTGCGACAGCTTAACAAACGTAACAATACCCAACAGCGTTACAAACATAGACGAGT
The DNA here is from genome assembly GCA_947630835.1 of uncultured Clostridia bacterium. Taxonomy (GTDB): domain Bacteria; phylum Bacillota; class Clostridia; order Oscillospirales; family Acutalibacteraceae; genus Fimenecus. The sequence goes on from CANRIZ010000022.1 coordinate 4,636, forward strand.
ATGCATTTAGCAATTGTAAAAGCTTAACAAGCATAACAATACCCAATAGCGTAACAAGCATAGGTAAGAGAGCATTTGCATATTGCGACAGCTTAACGGAAATAAAGGTTGACGTAAACAATAAAAACTATACTTCACAGGACGGAGTATTATTTGATAAAAATATAACAGAAATTATACAATATCCTATAGGAAACGAAAGAACATCATATGATATTCCAAACAGTGTTACAAGCATAGTTGAGTATGCATTTGATTATTGCAATTTAACAAGTATAACAATACCCGACAGTGTTACAAGCATAGGCGAGGGCGCATTTTGGTATTGCGACAGTTTGACAAGCATAACCATACCCGACAGCGTTACAAGCATAGGTGAGGACGCATTTTATAGTTGCGAAATGTTAACGGAAATAAGGGTTGATACAAACAATAAAAACTATTCTTCACAGGACGGAGTATTATTTAATAAGAATAAGACAGAGCTTATACAATATCCTATAGGAAACGAAAGAACATCATATGATATTCCCAAAAGTGTTACAAGTATAGGTGATTGGGCATTTCATTCTTGCGAAAACTTAACAAGCGTAACAATACCAAACAGCGTCACAAGCATAGGCGAGTATGCGTTTTCTGATACCGGATATTCCAATAACCCGTCAAATTGGGAAAACGGTGTTCTCTATATAGATAACTGTTTAATAGAAGCAGAGAACGATGAAATCCCTGAAAATTATACAATAAATAATGGAACAAGAGTTATTGCGGACGAAGCATTTGGCTGGTGCGTCAGCTTAATAAGCATAACAATCCCCGACAGCGTTACAAGCATAGGTGAGGACGCATTTCATAGTTGCGTCAGCTTAATAAGCATAACAATCCCCGACAGCGTTACAAGCATAGGTGAGGACGCATTTCATAGTTGCGTCAGCTTAATAAGCATAACAATCCCCGACAGCGTTACAAGTATAGGTAATGGTGCATTTTGGGATTGCGAAAACTTAACAAGTGTAACAATCGGTGACAGCGTTACAAGCATAGGCAATTATGCATTTGAAAAATGCAACAGCTTAACAAGCATAACAATACCCGACAGTGTTACAAGTATAGGCGAAAGGGCATTTACCGGCACAGGATATTATAATAACGCTTCAAACTGGAAAAACGGAGTGCTTTATATAGACAACTGTTTAATAGAAGCAAATAGCTATGAAATCCCTCAAAATTATACAATTAATGAGGAAACAAGAGTTATTGCAGGGGGTGCATTTGAATTTTGCAGCAGCTTAACCGATATTTATATATTAAACAAGAATTGTAATATTGTTTTACCGGAATATCCGGAATATAGCAATACAATACCTACTGAAACCACAATCCACGGTTATGCAGGTTCAACCGCCGAAAGCTATGCAAAGGAACACGGCAATAAGTTTGATATGATATGCGATCATTCAAATATGAAAAAGGTTGAAGCAAAGGCGGCTACCTGCACCGAGGACGGCAATATTGAATACTACCATTGCTCCGATTGCAACAAGAATTTCAAGGACATAAACGGCAACGAAGAAGTTACCGATGTTGTTGTTAAGGCAACAGGTCACAATATGGCACAAGTAGCCGCAAAGGCGGCTACCTGCACCGAAGACGGCAATATTGAATACTACCATTGCCCGGACTGCAACAAGAACTTTAAGGACAAAGACGGCAAGGAAGAGGTTGCAGACGTTGTAGTTAAGGCAACAGGTCACAATATGGCACAAGTAGCCGCAAAGGCGGCTACCTGCACCGAGGACGGCAATATTGAATACTATCATTGCCCTGACTGCAACAAGAACTTCAAGGATATAAACGGCAACGAAGAAGTTACCGATGTTGTTGTAAAAGCAACGGGACACAAATATGAGGACGGCGTATGCACCGTTTGCGGTGAGAAAGAACCTGTTAATCCGAGTGACCCGACAAACCCCGATTCTCCCAAACCGAGCGGCGAAGTAAGCGGCGACGGCAAGTTATCAACCGTAGACGCTAAATGGATTTTGCAAAACATAGCAAAGTCAAGGGATTTCAGCGACGAGCAATTCAGAGCCGCCGACCTCAACGGCGACGGGAAATTGTCCGTAGTAGACGTTAAATGGGTACTCCAGATAGTTGCCGGTATGCGTGACGCAGAAACATTGGAGTTAATAACCAAATAATTAAAAGTATTTACAAAAAGTTAAAGTTCAAAAGTTTAAAGTTAAAGCGAAAAGTTACAATAGGTAACAAATAAAGCAAAATTAAGCGGTTATACCGAGGTGAAATTCGGTATAACCGCTTTTGTAATATATTAAAAGGGATTTCGCAGTCTGCGGACTGCGACGAGGGCTTTGCCCCTCGACCCCACCGACTTTTGTAAAAGTCGGGGAAAACTTTGACCGTCGCACTCTGCAAATTTAAGTGGGGATTTGACCGTTGCCCGCGGAAAGCCTTATCGAAACCTTTATTGTTTATTTTTATTATTTAATCCGAGTCTTTTAAGAATCTCATTCATTTCGGAATTTTCGTTCTCTTTAAGGCTTTGAAGCTCCCAGACCGTTCTGTTCATTCTTCCGCTTGTTATCATTTTAATCCAGCGCCGCACCTGCATTATCGGCATAAGCCATTTATGCTTTTTTAACACGGGATATATATTTTTAAGCTGTGCAAACGGCAGAAACAAGCGGTGAAATATATATTGAAGCCTCCCGCCGCCCTGATTTTTCTGCACGGCTACCATATTTTCTATTGAGCCGTACATTCCGCCGTTGAGCAAATATCTTTCCAAAGCTTCGGTAAATTCGTTCTCTTTCGCGGAGCCGAACCAAACCTCCGAAAGCTCCTCGCATGCCTCGGCAAATTTCAGCAAGCCGCCCTCGTTAAGTATTTTTTCCCGTTTTTCACGTTCAAAATCTATCCTATGGTTTAAAATCCAAAGGTCGATAAACGGACGTATTCCGCAGCCGCCGTTTTCAAAATGCTTCGCCATATGCGCTATATGGTAAAAATAGAACATTTCATCAGACATAGCGTAGCAAAAGCCGTTTCCCTGCGGCGACGAATTTTCCCACACGTTTAACAAAACCTCGGAGGATTTTGCCGCCCTGTCCGCCTCTATAAGCTCATAATGAATTTCCGTATGAATATTGCCCGGCGAGCTCAACGAAATATCGTGCGCAGTTCCGCCCGTAAGCGTATAATTAAGTTTTTCCGTAAGCGTTTTTTTCGCCCGTTCCACATCCTGCGCCCTTACGAGTATATCCGTGTCGCTGCTCGTTCTCATCCAAGCTTCCCTGTAATATCCGCGCAAAACCGTTCCTTTAAGCGGGATATAAGGTATTTGCTCCTCGTCGAACGCCTTTCCTATACGCTTGTACTCGTAATCCATTTGCTCGCAAAGTGAAGCCGCCAAATACAGCGATTTTTTGAAGGAAGCTTCAAGCTCGCCGTCGATTTCTGTTTTGCCGTCGTTAAGCAGCGCAACCGCCGCAATTTGCGCTATATTGTACTTCTTTGTAAATTTATACACCGCTTTAAGAGTCTGCGGCGATAGTTTTTCCCTGCACTCATCCGAAATTGCCTCGCCGCATATCGCCGCGCGGAGTATAGGCTGCGTTATATTCCATATTTCGGATAAAACCTGCTCCATTTCTTTCTCCTGTTTTCTTAAAATAAATCAAAACCGACAGCTTTAATACCGATAATATTATTTGCTCTTCATTTGCTTTATCATACCGATTATTTTCTTCCTGAACAACACGCACAAAGCCAAAATTATAACGATAATCGCATATCTTATAACCAAATGATCATATATAAAATTACTTAACAGCGTAACGGCAATAACCCCGGCGGACAAAAGCCCTATCTGCCTCATATTGTAAACTCTGTCCCCGACCGCCTTACGCATTATGGCGTAATCAAGTATAGCCTGAACGAGATAGCAGACAAGGGTCGTATAGCCGGCGGCGATATAGCCGAATTTTTTTATAAAGATATAATTAAGCACTATGTTAAGCACGGTAGTTATTATCGTAGCCACCGTAACATATTGCGGTTTTTTATAGTAGAAAAGTATGTTTGCATAAACGGAATAATGCACCTGGAAGAACACGCCGCACACAATGGGCGGAATGGCATAAATAGCTTCCATATAATTCGGCGTTGCCATAATAGCTACTACCTCCGGCGCAAGCATTGTAACGCCTATACACGCCGCGGCAAAAACCATCAACAGCAAAACGACTACCGACGAAATGGATTTGTAATCCTTTTTACTGCATTTTTCATAGGTATAAGGTATAAGAGAACCGTTTGCGGCGTTCCAGATAATAACCGCCACAGACGAAACCGTATAAGCTACGCTGTAATATGCGGTTGCGGAATCGCCGACTAAATTTGATATCATTATCTTGTCGGAGCTTCCCAAAAGATACATCGAAAGATAATGGGGAATAAGCGGCATATTGAAAAGCAACGCGGCTTTCCAATACTTTGCTTTAACCTTAAAATTCCCCTTTACCATAAGGTAAATATAGAAAATTACATAAACCGCCACAAGAGCAAGCTCCGCGCCGAAAATACGGGCGTACAGCCTGTTGTTTTTAAAGATTACAATGCAGACAAGCGCAACGGCGGGGGACACAAACGCAGTTATTACCGACCAAATAAAGGTTGGTTCGTATTTTAGCTCGTACCTCTGTCTTGACGTCCAAAAGTTATATGCCGGTCTGAACAGCAGAATAATCGCCATAAGCACAATAAGCGGAAAATCAAGGTTTACCCAGACTTTAATCAAAGGATACAGGCTTAATACAATCAAGAAAAAGCAAACGGTAATGATATTGGACAGCATAAGCATAGACAGCGAATACTCGTCGCGCTTATCGGGATAATCCACCATACCGTTGTTAAAAACGCCCGCGCCGAGATTAAAGGTTGCCAAAATGCTGAAAATTTGCAGCCAGGTCAAAAATACCGAAACCATACCGTATTCATCGGGCGTCAGCAACCTTGTATATAAAGGCGTGGTGATATATTGTATTCCCGCAGAAATAAGGCTGGCGGTAAAATATGCCATAGACGCTTTTACTCCGCGGGGAATACTTTTTATTTTTTTGCTTAATTCTCTCAATTAAAAAACCTCTTTTAGGCGCAAATCCCCTGTCCGTTTACGGGAAATTGCTTTTTATCCACTCTTTTGCAAACAAAAGGTCAACCTCTTTGTGTATATCTATCGACTCGTCAATCTCATAATATCCTATATTATTGCCCATAAACGCCCACGGCTGCTGGCCATCGGAAGCGTTATTTAATAGGTTTTCAACCCTTAAAGCCCAAAAATTATGGGAAAGGAAATAGCATTTCGGCAAATCCTGCGGTTGTTTGAACCCTTGCCGGTTATGCACTTTTCGTGCATTTGAAGTGCAAGCCGCCTCTCTTTCGGAAAACAGCGGTAAGGGTCAGCCTATAACTGCCCCTCAGATTTTTCAGGTAAGTTTATGTGATTCATAATTTCCTTGCACCCTTCCATAAAAATTCCTATGTCTACACTGTAGCTTAAATACTGTATTCCTTTACTCCTCCAAAAATCCAAGGAGTCGTACTCATCTACAAACGTACCGACTACCATACCTTTTTCTTTTGCTTTGGCAGTGATGTTTTTAATCGCCTCAACTACTTTTTCGTTTCTTACCTCGCCCGGTACGCCAAGAGCCTGCGAAAGGTCATAAGGGCCGATAAACAAAATGTCAATTCCGTCAACCTCAAGAATTTCATTGAGATTGCGTATTGCATCCTCGCCCTCAAGCTGAATGATTACCAAAAGATCCTTTGAAGATTCAAAGTATTCTTTCCTGTCGGTTGCAGTATAATTTGCCGCCCTGACAAATCTGCACACGCCCCTCATTCCGTAAGGATAAAATCTCGCCCTTTCAACAACATTCCTTGCTTGCTCGGCATTTTTTACCTGCGGAACCTGAATACCCATAGCCCCTATATCCAAAACAGAGCCTATGGTGTTTTCTTCGGCGTCCTTTACCCTTACTATAGGCAGAAGACCTCTTAAAGCCGCCGCGCGGATATTATTCTGCTGTTCCTGAAGTAAAACCGGGCCGTGCTCCATATCAAGTATCGCAAAGTCAAAACCTGCCAAGCCCGCCGCTTCAACAAACATCGGATCGGCAGTTTTCATAAACGGTCCGTAAACGCACTTTCCCGTTGCGAGTGCCTCACGAAAGTTTTTAAGTAATGTGTTCATTTTCAGCCTTTCTTTATAACGTATGAATATATTGCGTCCGCTATGGCGAAATCGTCTGGATTATTTATATCTGTCGCCTCTATAGCGGAAACAATCTGCAAATATGGTCTTTCGCCTATTCTTGATCTTCTTTGCTGTATAACCTCTTTTGTGAATACATACATACCTGTCGTTTCAACGTAAAGCGGCTCCAAATCCTGTGTTCTGGGGATTTTGAGGGGATTGTAGTTGACAGCCTTACCGTCATGCCACAAAAACTCCTGCATTTTTCTGACTGCTATCGCGGAATCATTCTCCCCGCTTTTTACTGCCTGAACCGCTTTATTTATAGATTCACTCTTTAAAAACGGCGCCGTAGCGTGAGCGAGAACATAAATATCTGCCGGAACACTTAAACTGAATGTTCGGAACATATCGTTCACGTCAGCTTGCGCGGTATCGTATTTTTCATCTCTTTTAAGATAGTTCACACCGGGAATTATGTAGTTCTTTATCTGCTCGTTGCTGCAATAGACATATATTTCATCAACCTCATCTGCGCCCTGAAGTGCGTGAAGTATCATCTGAATAAGCGGTGTGCCGTCGCACAAAAGTTTCGTGTTTTTTCCGGGGACACGCTCATTGTTCATTTTGATGGGAACTAAAGCTACAGTTTTCATGCCGCAGCACCTCCATTAACGGAAGTGCTGCCTGCCCTCGGAACGGTATAAACCCTTAGAGGTTTATACCCCCCCCCCGCAAATTTTGCCTGATTATAGCCCTTACTTTTTCAAGATCATTGGGCGTATCAACGGCGACAGTTTCGGAATCTACCTCTATGTATTGAACCTTGTACCCGTTTTCAATGAATCTGAGGATCTCAATGTCCTCGATCTCTTCAATTTTGGCTTTACCGTACTTTTTCCCGTAGTCACAGTAAAATTTCAGCGCCTCGGGCTTAAAGCCATATACGCAGACCTGCTTGTACATACTATAATTTATGCTTCCCTTCGGATACGGAACAGCGGCGCGAGTGAGGAATATTCCCAAACCGTCCTTATTGGTTATTACTTTAGGGACAGTGCAATTTATGGCGTCGACGGGATTGGTTATTTTCGTCATAAGATTTGTAATCTGAATAAACGGGTCATCATAAAACGGCTTTATTGCGGCTTTAATGGTGTCAGGCTCCAAAAGCGGTTCATCGCCCTGAATATTAACTATGATATCCGCAGGTATTTTGTTCGCGACTTCTCCTATACGGTCAGTACCCGTTCTATGCTCGGGAGATGTCATAACCGCCTTTATGTTTAAAGACTCACAAGTTTCAAATATCTTGTTATCATCGGTTGCAACATATACCTCCGAAAAATCCTCAACCTTTTTGCATTGGTTATAAACCCACCATATCATAGGCTTGCCACATATATCCGCCAATGGCTTGCCCGGAAATCTACTTGACTGATAACGTGCGGGGATTACTCCGATAATTTTCATAATTATCTCTCCTTTATCATTTGATATTATCAAACAGGCTGTTTTTAAGCTCTTCGTAAGTGACGGGTATTTCAATAATATCGCTGTAGCGTTTTGCGACCTTTAAAATCCAGGTGTGAAACGGGAAAAGCGCGTCCTTATTTACCTTTTCATAATTTGTAAGCAAAATAATTTTTTCGGGTATCGTCTTTGTAACAAGCAGAATATTGAGTACGGAGCTTGAAGAAACGGTAATGAGAATTTTTTGCGAAATTTTCTCGTTTAAAGCTATTGCCTCCCAGGGAATTTCCGTATTGACATTTGTTTTTATGCCCATTTTTGAAAATCTGTTTTCCCTGTTTCTCGGATGAATTTTAACAAATATATTTTCGGGCTTTACGATTTCGGAAATATCTTTTATAACGTCAACGTCGTTAATGTCCATCCCGTCGGCAAAATAGCTCTCTTCAAAAAATATATATTTCTTGTCGTATACGTCTTCGATTTTTTCATATTGAAATATGGCGTTTACTGCGTCCATATATTTTTTGTTATCCCTGCTGAGCTTTTCAATGGGAAATACGGGAAAAGGATATTTATACTCGATAATTTCGGGCGAAAAAACGTACATTCCCGAAAAGCCCGGGTAAATCTTAATGCTTTTCTTTTCCCCGTCCGCCGCGGCTTTTTCGTTGCTTTTTTCACCCTTACTGTATGTGGATGTTCCGTCCTCATACAAAAACTCGGTCGTTTTTTTGCCCTCTTTTTCGGCTCTTATTTTATTTTTGAGTATTATCTGCTTATCTACCCAACCGCCGGGAGTGTCGTATATATAATCATATGACTTTTCACACGAACGGAAAAGGCGTTCCTCAACGCCTACGCCGAATATGCACATTTTGGAAAGCGTCCTGCGCAGAATATTTTTGCCGGGCTTATCAACCTTTCGCATACGGCATATGCGAACAGAGCCGAACAAACCGCATTGTTCTATGTTTTTTGCGATTTTATCAACATTCGACATAGTGTTAAACAGCACTATATCCAAATTGTCGCCGCCGTGCTTTGTAAGCGCAATTTGCAGCGCGGTCATAATATTGTACGGAGTTTTGCATATAAGTAATACGTTCATAATCAACACCCGATAAAATTAAAATCCACTGTAATTTATATAGAATACCAACAGCATATAACGAAGGAGCAAAACAAATAAGCTTGAATAAATTATTAAAGAATTTACGCTGATTTTTTTGCCGTTAATATCAAAATGGAAGCCGCTTGAATTTTTTAAAATCAATCCGAAGAAAATACCGGAATGTAAATAGAAATACGGCGACAAACGAGCCAGCCAATACGAATAAAGCGACGCAACATAGGCTACGGAGCAAATTATCGTCAAAATCCAGTACGCATCGTAATTTTTGATTTTTTGCTTTAAATATTTTCTTTTTACAAAGCCCAGAAATGCCAAGTAATAAAACGGAAAACCTTTTATAAACGAAAACGACAGGCTATCGTTAATACCGCCGCCTTGCTCCCCAAGATAGTTTATAATAGTGTTGGAATATTCAGGTGAAAATCTGCCTACAAAATTCGCCAATAATTTTATAGAGTTATCACCGAAGACGAGCAGAACAAGCAACACCGACAAAACCAATATAAACAGCGCCCGCTTTATCCTCTGTTTGCCACGAGGCAGCAATTTAATAATAAGTAAGGACAAAACCAGAATTATTGCGGAGGGATGGAACAGGCACGCAAGCAGCGATAAAATAAGACACAAAACGGTATTGGGTACCGTGTTCTTTTTTAAAGCAATGGAAAACATCAAATATCCCAAAGCGATAGCATAGGCCTGTTTTAGGTTTACATAGAAAGCGAACGCTACATCGGTAAGAAGAACAAATGCAAGAGCGGAGGGTGTAGAGTCGTCCGAAATTCTGTAAGACAAAAACAATAGGAAGAAGCATACAAAGCTTGTTAAATAAAAAGCACTTCTTATGTCGTCGGAATATAATCTTACAAAGTCAAAAATTCTTGCAAGCCCATATGTCTGAGAACCCGTAAGCTGGCCGACGAATATTCTGTAATAATTTTTTCTGTCGCCTCCGAGATCGCTTATCCCTTTGCCGTATGTGCTTAAAAAATCGACAACCGTAAACATCAGCGACGAAAAAACAATGTAAAAGTAAGGCATTTTTGACCTTTTTGAAAATAAAATACCTTTGGTATCCCTAAGCCTGTACTTCCTTTTTGAAATCAAAACGGCTGCAAGAGAAAAGGTAAAATATGACGATATTATAATCGCTCCGCTCATAAACTAAAAAATCCTCTCAAAAATTGGGTTCTCAACCCCAGTAAGAACGCAAAAATCTGCCAAGCGGCAAAAGCAGCGATACAATTAACGGATGCCCGCTTGTTTTTACTATATCCCTTACGGACATCCCGGCGGCAAAGCCGTAACAGGAATAAAGCGCTGCGCTTTTTATTCGGCGGCTTAGGCATATGCGTTTATTTAATTCAACCCTTGAGCTTGCCATACCGCCATGGGGGCTTTTAATTCGCAAAGCCCTGCCCTGCCTTGACAAGCCGCCCTCCAAATACTCGCAAATGTAAATAATCTTATTTATATATACGGTATCGTATTTTAAACCGGCGTTTACCCAAAGATAATTCTCACCCAAAAATTTTTCGCCTTTAAATTCGGGGAAAGGAAACTCCTTTAAAACGTCTGTTCTGATTATTTCGCAGCAGTCGCCGTTGATTTTTCGGTTCACTCTGAAATCAACATGGTTTGAACGTTGAATTTCAGCGCCGAATTTTGCGGTGGAGGTTTGCAGGTCGTAGCCTTTTAAAAAGCTAAGGCCGCAAATTTTGCCGTCGCCCGAATAATCTTTCCAATATTTCAAAACAGTTTCAACGGCGTCGCTTGTAAGGTAATCGTCGCTGTCCAAAATCAAAACGACCGAACCCCTGATATATTTTGAGGAAAAATTAATTGCGGTATGCTTGCCGCCGTTCGGCTTTTTGACATATACCGTTTCAAAACCTACGCTTTTGTCGGACGCCCAGCTATTGACAATTTCCTCGGTATTATCTGTAGAACCGTCGTCAACAATAAGCCATTCAAAATCAAAGCAAGTCTGCGCCCGCAGGCTTTCGTAGCATTTGGGCAGAAGCTCGGCCCGATTATAGGTCGGCGTAAGAACGGTTAATTCAGGCTGCATTCACTATTCTCCTTATTTGATGTTCAAAGCGCCCGCATAAACGGCGGACAGCATATTTTTATACTCGGCGATATTGTCCAATTCCGACGCCCTCTGCGCCGCTTTTTCGGATTTATATTCAAGGCGGCTTTTTTCCGAAAGTAAGGCTAAGCACTCGCGAGTCATTTCCTCCTGTGAAGCGCAAACCTTGCCGCACTCGTCGTTCACTATTCCGGGCAACCCGCCTACATTACTGCAAACGACGGGCGTTCCCAATGCAAGAGCTTCAACAGCCGCAAGGCCGAAGCCCTCCCACCTTGACGGCATACACATCAGCTTGCACGATTGCAATATGGGATAAGGGTTCTTTTGAAAGCCCTGCAATTTAATGTTTTCCCCGAGACCTTTTTCGTCGATAAGTGACAAGACCTCGTTTTTAAGCACGCCGTCGCCTACCATCACTGCGGATAAGTTCGGGAAACGGGTTTTAAGGCTTGCGACGATATTGACAAACGCTTCGGGATTTTTCTGAGCCGCCAACCTGCCGCAGAAGCCCAAATCAAAAACCTTTTCTGAGCCTTGAGGGCTTACTTTTGAGCGTATGGCGCCGATGTTTATCGGATTTCCTAAAACGGTAAGCTTATCCCTAAACCTGTCGCCGTAAACAAATTCGTCAAAAACGCTTGCAGAAACGGTTAAAATCCTTTTGTACCTGCCGCAGGTAACGGCATAGAGCACGGTTTTAACGCCCTTCTTTTTAAGCCACGGATAATTATTGTGAAGATGGGATATGACAGGAATATTACCCGCCGAAAATGAAACTATTGTGCTCGCTCTGAAATCATGTGCATGTATTAAATCCGGCTTCACTTTTTTAATAACCTTTTTAAGCTCCGACGGAATTAATTTTTTTACGGGTGAAAAATCAATGCGTCGGTCTTCAAGCGAGCTTTTTATCGGTCCGTCGGGACTGCAATACACCATCTGCGTATCTTTATCGCTCCCAAACATATCAATTATTTGGCAAACGACGTTTTCGGCCCCCGAATATGAGGTTGAATTAAGCACATGCAATATTCTCATATATTGACACCTTTTAGTTCATATTTTACGAAAACAGAAACGAAAAAGCCGTATTCCCGATTAAACCCTGTTAACAACGTAAGACTCGGTTGCGTTTTGGCGGCTTTTAACAACCGCAGGATTGCCGAATACAACGGAATGTTCCGGTATATCCCGATTAATAAAGCTGTTGGACGCTATCATAACGTCGCTGCCGACAGTAATATTACCGACTATTGTTGAGTTGATGCCGACGGAAATATTGTCGCCGAGTGTGGGAATGCCCTTTCTTTTTCCCCTGTTCTCTGCGCCTATTGTTGCGCCCTTATGAAGGTTGACGTTCTTTCCCAAGACAGCACCCCCCCCCACGGTGATATTATAGGGGTGCCCCAGATACAATCCGGGTCCGATAGTCGTATTATGAGCAATTTCCAAGCCGTGCTTTCTTCCCGATAACATCTTTAAAGTATAGAACAAGGGATACAGTATATGCTTTTTGGAATGAAGCTGAAGCCATCTTAAATAAAAGACGTATCTCAGTCGAAACTCGCCGAAATAATGGAATAAAAAGAAGGCGATATTGCTTGTATCTCTTCCCGTCATTCTTAAAAAATCACTTTTATAGTAGTAAGAAACCTTTTTGTTTTCCTTATTCATACCAAACCTCAACATTGTTTATAAATTTCTTTCATACATTTTGAAACGTTTTGCGAGCCGAATTTGCCAATATCCACGCTTTGTAAAGCGTCCGGAGAGCCTTCATCATGGGATAGACCGCTTCGTATTTTATCCGCAATATCTTTATAATCCGATGGATTAAACAGATTTTTGGCGTTTACCAAATCGGCGTTACCCCGAATATTTGAACAGATTACCGGCGTGCCGGAGGCAATCGCCTCCATAACGGAAACCGGCAAGCCCTCGCGCAGGGAGGAATTGATATACAAATCCGCCGCCTTGTATAAATCCGGAGCGTCGTTCCTGAAGCCGAGCAAATGCAGCTGCCCAAGAACTCCGAGCTCCCTTGCCAATTGAATGAAATAATCGTGCAATTTTCCCTCGCCCGCAACGGCATAGTGAATCGACTTGTCGTCAAGCACCTTTAAAGCGCGAATAACCGCCTCGAAGTTTTTGTTTTCATTCAATTCGCCGAGGGACAAAAGCAATTTATCTTCGGCGGTCAAGCCGAGCCGAGAACGTATTTCTTTTACTCTTTCGGCGGTATACGGCTTAGAGGAAAACTTTTGCAAATCAATTCCGACGCCCGGAACATACTCAATCTTTTTAGCGTGCATATGCTTTTTTGCAAGCGTATAATCTTCCTTATTGATTGTAATAAGCACGTCGGTCCAAAAAGCGCATAACCACTCCGCCGGATAGAAAACAAGCCAATTTTTCAGCGGCGCGCCCTTGTAAAAATGGAAGCCGTGGGCGGTATAGATAACCTTTACGCCCTTTTTCCTAAGCGGAATGCAAGCCAATCTTGTACAAAACGCCGCAATAGGCGTATGGCAATGGACTATATCGTAATTATTTTCGTTTACCAGTTTACGAATTTCCTTTACCGCTTTTAAATTGCCTGTATTAAAAACGCTTCTTGCGCAGGATAAAAGATATTTCCTACAGCCTATTTCCGAAAACACATCGGAAACAGCTCCCAGGTTCTCGTTCGCGGCAATATCCACGGTATTTCCCTCTTCAACAATTTTCTCTATGAAATCCCTGAAAAAGCCCATCGTTCCGCCGACCGTAGTGACGTACAGAATTTTCATTTTTTTCCCTCAATCAAATTTTAAATATCAAGCTGTTTTAATATTTTTATCTCATTGTATTTCATCATATAAACGCCGTCGTTATAGCTGCCTATACGCTTTTCGTTAGCCTTGCCGCGCAGGTTATTTAAAATCAAGCTCATATGGTCGCAACCGCATTCATACGCATGCGGATAGCCGCCGCCGAAACGGGGATTGACCTCGGATATGTAATACTCCCCGTCAATATCAAAAATATCTATATCTATCTGCCCTGTGAAGCCCGCCTCTTTTACAAAACTCTCAATCAGGCAAAACAGTTTTTCATCTTTAAAGGAAACGGATTTATCCGTTTCGCCCGCTCTCATAACAAGCTTCTTTTTGGTAAAAATCGAAACAACCTCATGTGAAATAAGGTCAATATAAACGTCGGCGCCTATTTCCCGACCGTTCAAAAATTCCTGCGCTATTAAATTCTTATCGTGATTCATAAGCAGCTCTGCGGTTTGCATATCATACGCTTTGGAAATGGCTATGCTTGCGCTTCCCCTTGCAGGTTTAACAAAAACGGGGAAAGAGACTTCGCCCTCGGCAACAGCCGAAGAAAGGCCTTTTAAGTCGGTATATGTTTTGGCGCAATTATAGCCGTGCTCGCTAAGCCATTTAAACATCAGCCTTTTGTCAAGGCTCATTTCGCAAAGCTCATATGACGAGCCGATTACCGTCACGCCGATTTGAGCGAACCTCTCCTCATTCTCCGCCAAAAGCGAAAGCTCCGGGTCGATAAGAGAAAGTACGCCGCTTACCTGTTCCTGTTTGCAAATTTCAAGTATCCTGTCAATATATCCGTTCTCGGTTATCAAAGGCACAGTATAATACTTGTCCGCCTCATAAACGGCGGGGGCTAACGGACTTGCGTCGGTAGCTATGACCTTTCCCGTTCCCGAAAACGCTTTTTTGAAATACTGCACAACCTTATTTCGTGTGCCTGCGCTGAGAATTAAAATATTCATATTAACCTCATTTATATATGAAATCCTTGGAGGAAAAATCCCTAAACGACATTAGCCCAAGGTCCCTTTGCGAATGAATCGTTGCGTTAATATCTTCCACGGGCCAAGATATATTTATATCGGGATCGTCAAATCTTATACCCGTGTCGGTTGCTTTATCATACTGTCCCTGGCATTGATACATCATCATGGTATTGTCCTCCAATGCCAAAAAGCCATGAGCAAAGCCTTTGGGAACATACAGCGCATAATTGTTTTCGCCGCTGAGCTCAAAGCCCTGCCATTTCATAAAAGTCTCGCTTGACTTTCTTAAATCAACAATAACGTCAAAAGCTTTTCCGCATAATACGGAAACTATTTTTGCCTGAGGGTGATAAAGCTGGAAGTGCATTCCCCTGATAACATTTTTTGACGAAACGGACAAGAAAGATTCGCTTAATTCAAATTGCAAACCGCCCTGTTTAAACTTTTCTTTTTCAAAAAGCTTGGTAAACCCTCCCCGTTTATCCCCGGAGTGAATACACTGTATTAAACAAGCGTCTTTGAGGTTGGTTTGCGAAAAGTAAAAATCATTCATTTTTCATATTCTCCCTAATCCAATTTGCGGTCTCTTTTATCCCTGTTTCAAAACTTACAGCGGGAGAATATCCGGTATCCTCGGATACCGATTTCAAATTAAACGCGTCATAATCCGCGCTTACCCCGTCAAACGGGATTTCCCCTAAACCGATTTGCGCGTCGGGGTCAATAACGTCTCTCATCTTTGTCAAATATGTTTTAAGCGGCATGGGTTCAAGGCTGCCGATATAATATGTTTTATTGCTTTTTCCCTTTTCGCCGAGCAACGCAAAAACCTTTGCCGCGTCGGTAATATATATGAAATCATATATCTGATTACCGGCGGAAAACGAACAATGCTCGCCGTTTAACAATTTTCTTATACTGGAATTTATAAGGCGGGGGCTTGTTTCCCCGGGACCGTAGATATTGGAAATTACCGCCCGTATATACTCGACGCCGAGACTGCCGGCTATAGCCCTTGCCATATAATCGGCGGCTGTTTTTGCGCTTGAATACAATGTGTTTATACCCGGAGTCTTTTCTGTTTCCATTACTTTTGAAATTTCATACTCCATAATGCTTGAAGCAAACACAAGACGTTTACAGCCCAGTTTGGCGCAAGCCTTAACCAAATCGCAGGAATACTTAACATTGTTTATTTGAACGTCGAAGTCCCCGCGCAAAGGTCCGGCGCTTCCCGCCCATGCAAAATGGTAAATAACGTCTATATCTCTATCCTTTATAATCACGGGAATATTTATAAAATCGGATAAATCGCAATATACAATCCGTAACCCGGGAATGTTTTTAATATTATCCGTTTTTTCGTTTTCATCCTTGATAACGGCAATTACTTTTACGCCCTGAAGCGATAACTGCCTGCACACGGCAGAACCTACAAAGCCGTTGGCTCCGGTAACAACAGCTTTTTTCATCTGTTCACCGCCTCAATTACCGTCTTTGCCATATAATCTGTCATCTCATCGCTCATACCCGGATAAACCCCAATCCAGAACGAATTATTCATAATAAAATCGGTTGCATCAAGCGAACCCGCAACCCTGTAAGCGTCGGTTCCCCTTATTTGGTCAAAGCACGGATGCTTGATTAAATTTCCGCTGAAAAGAAGGCGGGTCTGAATATTATTTTGTTCTATATACCGTGTAATTTTATTCCTGTCAAGCCCGCTTTCCGGTCTGACGGAAATCATAAAGCCAAACCACGACGGGCGGCTGTTTTCGGCAGGTTCGGGAAGAATGAGCTTATCGCTCACAGGTTCAAAAGCCTCTCTGAGCCTGTCCCAATTATGGCGGCGGCGCTCTATAAAGCCGGGGAATTTCTTAAGCTGCTCTACGCCGATTGCAGCCTGCATATCCGTAACTTTAAGATTATATCCCAAATGGCTGTACACATATTTGTGGTCATAGCCCTTTGGCAGCTCGCCGAAAATGCCGTCAAAGCGATGTCCGCAGAAGTTGTCGTGACCGGAGGGGCATATGCAGTCCCTGCCCCAATCACGGTAGGAAAGAATAAGCCTGTTGAGAAGCGGATTGTCGGTATATACGCAACCTCCCTCGCCCATTGTCATATGGTGCGGCGGGTAAAAACTGCTGGTGCCTATGTCGCCCCAAGTGCCGGTGTATTTCGTTACGCCGTCAACGGTATATTGCGAGCCGAGCGCGTCGCAGTTGTCCTCAACAAGCCAAAGGTTGTGCCTGTCGCAAAATTCTTTAACGCTTTTAAGGTCAAAGGGATTTCCGAGGGTATGGGCAATCATGACGGCTTTTGTTTTGGAGGACAAAGCCTGCTCGAGCCTGGTAACGTCAATATTATACTGAGGTACTGTGACGTCAACAAAAACCGGTACTGCGCCGTACTGCAAAACAGGTGCGACGGTAGTGGGAAAGCCGCAAGCAACCGTAATGACCTCGTCGCCGCGCTTGATTTGACGTTCGCCGAGTTCGGGGGCTGTAAGAACCGAAAATGCGATAAGGTTAGCAGACGAGCCGCTGTTAACCAAATGCGCATACTTAACGCCTATCCACTCGGCAAATTTCTTTTCAAATTCATCGGAAAATCTGCCGGTTGTAAGCCAAAAATCAAGCATTGCGTCGGTAAGGCTCTGCATTTCCTTTTCGTCAAAAACACGGGACGCATAGCTTATCCTGTCACCCGGCTTAAACGGTTCTTTTTTCTCCTTGAAATCGTGATAATACTCCGCTACAAGAGCTTTTATCTGCTCTCTTGCCTGAGCTTCGCTTTCCCAATTTGACATTTTATTCCTCCAAAAAGTCCTTTATCTCTTTTTCCATTTCCGCAGGGATATTTTCCCCCGCAAGCCACGCTTTATAGAAGCGCACGGTATATTTCATACACTCGTCCATATGCCAACGCGGACGCCAACCGAAAACGCTCTTGATTTTTGAGCAGTCAAGCTTTAAAAAATCCGCTTCGTGCGGGGCGTTTTTTTCGGCTTGATTTATCCACTGCGCCCCGTCGCCCCAATGCTTGCAAAAAAGCTCAACCAAGCTCCCCGTTGTGACGCAATCGCATTCATCAGGTCCGACGTTGTAAAAGCCCGCATATCTCTTATCCCCAAACTGTTTTTGAGCAATGGTAAGATAGACGGAAAGCGGCTCTAAAACGTGCTGATAAGGGCGGGTTGAATATGGATTTCTTACGCCTATCTTTTCTTGCGCCTTCATAGCCCGAACGCAGTCGGGAATTATCCTGTCGCTTGCAAAATCCCCGCCGCCGATTACGTTTCCTGCACGGGCGGTTGAAACCGCTGCGTCCGTATCCGCAAAAAAGCTGTTTATATAGCTGTGGGTAACGAGCTCGGAGCATGATTTTGAATTGGAATACGGGTCGAAGCCGTCCAAAGGCTCGTCCTCACGGTAGCCCCAGCACCACTCGTTATTTTTATAAACCTTGTCGGTAGTTACATTGAGCACGCTTTTAACGCACGAATTCAAACGCACGCATTCCATTAAATTAACCGTGCCCATAACGTTTGTTTCGTAAGTATAGCGAGGATTTTTGTAACTTTCACGGACTATGGGCTGGGCGGCAAGGTGAAATACAATCTCGGGTTGAAACTCGTGAAAAACGGATTTAAGCCTGTCAAAATCACGAACGTCTGCAATAACGCTTGTCATCTCGGCTTCAACGCCCGAAATGTCAAAAAGATTAGGCGAAGTCGGCGGTTCAAGGCTGTAACCGGTAACCGTTGCTCCCGCATTCACGAGCATTTTGCAAAGCCACGTGCCTTTAAACCCGGTGTGCCCGGTAACCAAAACCCGCTTACCGCAATAAAATGACAAATCCATTTAGTCCTCCCAAATTTTCCACGGCGCTTTACCGGACGCCCAAAGCTGCTCAAGCTTATCCATCTCACGCTTTGTGTCCATACACTGCCAAAAGCCGTCGTGATAGTAATTTTTGAGCTGACCCTCGGCAGCGAGAGTTTTCATGGGACTCTGCTCAAAAATGGTATCGTCGCCGTCGATATAATCAAAAATTTCGGGATTGCAAACCATAAATCCCGCGTTAATGAGCGAGCCGTCTTCATCGTCCTTCTCGCGAAACGCCGTAACCGTGCCGCTTTCATCAACGTCCAAAACTCCCTTTTGCTGAGCAAGACTTACCGATGTAAGCGTAGCAATTTTACCGTGGGATTTATGATATTCGATTAACTTGGTTATATTAACGTCCGACACGGCGTCGCCGTATGTAAGGCAGAAAGTCTCGTTGCCAACGAACTTCTGCACACGCTTTATACGTCCGCCGGTCATGGTATTAAGGCCTGTGTCAACAATCGTAACCTTCCACTGCTCGGCGTGCTTATCGTGAACGATAACTTTATTGCCTTCGGTAAAGTCAAAGGTGATGTCCGAGGTGTGCAGAAAGTAATTTGCAAACCACTCTTTAATTATGCGCTGCTTATAGCCCGCGCAGATGATAAAATCATTAATTCCGTGCGCGGAATAGCCCTTCATAATGTGCCAAAGAATAGGCATTTCGCCGATTTCTATCATCGGCTTGGGTTTGAATGCGGATTCTTCGGAGATGCGAGTCCCGAAGCCGCCTGCAAGAATCAGGGATTTCATATTAAAACTCCAATTCAAATAATTTTATGAGCAAAATAATCTACTGCTTCTTTATCTTTGGTAATATCAAACTTTCTTGCAAAGAACTTGTCGGACTTTTCTATATCTTCAATGTCGTTTGACGTTATTAAAGTAGAATGTCCGCCTTTTCTCTTGTCGTAAGTCAACGATTGGCTTTTGCCGTTGGTATAATCAATGCAATCTTTATGCTTTGAATTCATAACTATTGTTGAAAAGAACGCTTCCTCGGGTACAAGCGCATTATCATATATTTCCCAAAAGCCGGGATTTTTATCGAGAAAATCCAATATATAATCGAAAATAAAATCCGGCATAGCGCACCAAAACAGATTTTCGTAAAAAGTAACCGATGATACGTCGTAATTTACCTTCTTTTCTTCCAACGGAAAACCGAGCTTGAAAAGCTCCAATCTCAATCGTCTGATAATCTTTATGGGATTAAGCTTATTATCAATTAATTGTCTGTATCTGTCGGGCCATTTATGAAGCAAAAACGCCCGTCTTTTTTTATCGTCCTCGTAACCGTAGATGAAAAATTTTCCGTAATTATCCCCCAAAAATTTATCCAGTCCGTCTTTAACAAGTAAATCCTGCCCCGAGCAAATAAGAATATATTTGTAGCTTTGCCCTGTCTCCTTTACCTGCCTTAACATTATTAATAAAGCCTTTAAAATACTGTCCGAGCCCCAAGTGACCTCAATATTTTGCTGTGAAACGAAAACCCTTTCATTTTTTATGATTTCGTTTTTCATCTGTTCGTTTTTCTTATTCACATGTACAAAAATATCATTTTCGGGATCGGCAAGAAGCTGATTTATAAATATATTCAGCTGTTGCGGAAGCTGATGAGCCAATATAATAAACGCCTTTTTCATAACTAAACTCCAAACGCTGATAAAATCAATAACCCGCAGTTATTTTGACCGTATTTTGAAGCGGTTTTCCCTTTGTTAAAGCGATAATATTCTCTATCGCCCCGTCCAAATGAGGTAAGCAACCCTCTACAAAGCCCGCTCTGTGCGGAGACATCACAACATGGTCGCGTTTCCACCATTCGTGTAAAGCAGACGGATAGCTTTCGCTTTCCCCTCTTTTTGGAGCGTTCCACCATACGTCGGAGGCAAAGCCCCCGAGCTTTCCGCTTTCGAGCGCAGCCCAAGCCGCGTCCTCGTCAACGATCGCCGCCCTCGATATATTTACAAACACGACGCCGTCCTTCATAAGCGCAAATTTCTCCGAATTAATCATTCCCTTAGTATCGCAAGTAAGCGGTAAAGTGCAGATAACCGCGTCCGCAATATTAAGCGCAGCGTCGATTTGAGCGTTTGAAAACGCCCGTTTCACCGTTTCGCCCGCCTTTGCCCTGTCGTCAACCGCTATAACCTCGGCGCCGAAAGCGGATATTAATTTGCCTGCCTTTGAGCCTATATTGCCAAAGCCGAGCACGCATACGGTTTGAGCGGAAAGCATTTTCGACTTCAAACCAAGCGGTTTTTGATCCCTGTTCCAGTTGCCGCTCCTCATCTTTCTGTCGTGATACGATACCTTTTTGAGTAAATCAAGTAAAAGCGTAACTCCGAGCTCGGCAACGGAATCGGCGTTGCTGTGTGTGTTGCAAACAGGCACGTCAAAGCCTTTTACCGCTTCAAAATCAAACGTGTCCATTCCCGTCCACGGTACCTGTATAAGCTTAAGCTTTTTTGCATTTTCAAGGATTGTCCTTGTGACATACGGCCCGAGTAAAATTTCGGCGTCCTCTGCCGCTTCGCATATCTTTTGCTCGGTAAACTCCCCGGGTATGACAAATTCATACATTCCGGCAATCTCTTTATCAAGCCCGTCCTTTATGTATTGAATGTCGCCGGGTACCATACTTCTTGTTAAAACAATCTTTACCATTTGCCTTAAAGCCTGCCTTTACTCCCCAAATTTATAATTGCGCATCAATCCTATCGCCCGTTCCAATGTTGCCATAGGTACGGCGAAGGAAAACCTGACGTATCCGTCCCATTCCGGTCCGAAGGCTATTCCCGGAGTTGACGCTATGCCCGTTTTTTTCAATAAATCGGCACAGAAGGTATTGGAATCAACGCCCGCGGCGGAAATATCCGTAAAGTAAAAAAATCCGGCTTTCGGCTTTATGCCCGAAAAATATTCCAGCTTATTAAGCTCCGCGTCAAAAAAGTCTATTCTTTTTTCAAGCTCGCTTACATACCCTGCTATATGCGAAGCCTCGTTTTGGTAAATAGCGCAGGCTCCCTTTTGGATAAACGTACAGGTGTTAGTGTTTATATGCTGTTGCAGCTTGTTCATTTTCGCAATAATGCCGTTTGCCCCTATCGCATAGCCGAGCCGCCAACCCGTCATAGCGTGAGATTTGCTGTAGCCGTTGCAGATAACGAGCCTGTTTTTTATATTGCCGTACAACCCGAAGCTTGTATGCGTATATCCGCCGTATATAAGCTTCTCGTAAACCTCGTCCGAAATAATATAAGCGTCGTTCTCCTCGGCAAGAGCGATAATCAATTCGACCTCTTCCTTTGAAAGCACGGTTCCGGTAGGATTGTTGGGAGAATTAACCAAAATTGCCTTTGTACGCTTGTTAAAAGCGGCTTTCAGCATTTCCCTGTCCAAGGTAAAATCTTCCTTCAAAGTCACGTTTACGATTTTTGCGGTAGGCTCTGCGAGCTTAACCGTTGCGGGATAGCTTACATAATAGGGCGAGATGAGAATAACCTCGTCGTCGGGTTCCAAAACAGCCGCCAACGCAAAATAAACCGCCGCCTTGATTCCCGGGGTGACGATTACGTCGTTGAGGGTATAGCTCGAGCCGTAAGCTCGGTTACAGTCGTCTGCTATCAATTTTCTAAGCTCCGGCAAGCCCTGAGTTGCCGAATAATGCGTAAAACCGTCGTTCAAAGCCTTTATTACCGAATCAACAACATAATCAGGCGTTTTAAAATCGGGTTCGCCGAGCCCGAGGGAAATAATTTCTTTCCCCTGAGCTTTCATCTCGTTTGCCGCCTGTGCGAATTTGTAAGTTAAGGATTCGCCTACTTCTTTAGTAAACTTCATTTCCCAATTTACTCTCCTTTTGCGCCCTTTCGATATTGAGCGGGGTAATCCTTGCTTCGGATACATCCGAGCGCTTAATTACTTTAATAACGGTATCAAATATGATTTTTATATCGTTTGCCAAGGTCACGTTCTGCGCATAGGTAACGTCTAAGGCAAGCCTCTGATTCCACATAAGATAATTTCTTCCGTTAATCTGCGCCAAGCCCGTAAGGCCGGGTCTTACGCTGTGCCTTGTTCGTTCCTCACGAGTATAATACGGGAGGTAATCTATTAAAAGAGGTCTCGGGCCTACTATCGACATATCTCCCTTTAAAATATTTATCAGCTCCAATAATTCGTCGCAGGAGGTTGACCTTAAAAACTTGCCGTAAGCGGTTAACCGATTTTTATCGGGAAGCAAATTTCCGTTTTTGTCCTTAGCGTTGGACATAGTTCTGAATTTAATAAGGCTGAAAATTTTTTCTTGCCCCGTTTTCTTATCAATCATACCGGGGCGCTTTTGAATAAAAAACGGGTTTCCCCTCATTGCCACGGCTCCGACAAGCGTTAAAACCAAAAGCACCGGAGACAGAACAATAAGCGCCGCCAGCGATAAGGTAAAATCAAAAATGCGCTTAAAATAATTTTTGTACAAACCCTTAGGCTTATGTAAACTATTCATTTTTCCCCTCACTCAAAACAGCTTTTTACTATTTCAATAACGGCGGTCTGCTCTTCCTCGGTCATCTTATTGTCGCTGGGAAGGCACAGACCTCTCGAAAAAATATCCGCCCCGACGTCCTGCGCCTTTTTGCCGGAAATATAGGCGTTGCTTAATGCCCTGCCGTTTCCGTCTTTTGTAATAAACGGATTTAAGCGATAAACGGGCTGCATGTGCATAGGCTTCCAGATAGGTCTGCCCTCGGCATTGTACTTTGCAAGGGTTTCAAGTATCTCGGTCGGACAGCTTTTTCCCTTTTCCTTTATATATAGGGCTTCGTTATCCGAACGAAGCTGAGCGCACATAGCCTCGGGATTAATAATTATGCACGAAAGCCAAAAATTAGGCTCGCTTTCATCTGAATAAGGATTCATTTTTACGGGCAGCCCCTTAAATCCCTCAAGATAGCGCTCATATATTGCTTTTTTGCCTTTTATGTGCTCTTTAAGATACGGCGTCTGCCCTCTTACGACTCCGGCTATAACATTGCTCATTCTGTAATTATATCCGATTTCCTCATGCTGGTACCAAGGAGCGTTTTCACGGCTCTGAGTGGACCATTTTCTGACCTTTTCGGCGTCCTCCCTGCTGTCGGTAAGGAACATACCGCCCGAAGAGCCGGTTATTATCTTATTGCCGTTAAAGGAAATTGCGCTGTAATCGCCCAAGGTTCCCGTTTCCCTGCCCTTATAAAGCGCACCGAGAGATTCCGCCGCGTCCTCGATAAGCAAAGCGTTATGCTTTTTGCATACGGCTCTGATTTCATCCGTTTTGGCGGGTGTGCCGTACAGATGCACCAGCATCACAAGACGCACGTCGGGATAGACCTCGAAAGCCTTTTCGAGAGCCTCGGGGTCCATATTCCAGGTATCGTACTCGGTATCAATGAAAACAGCCTCGCCGTTTTCGTAGGCAATGGGATTAACCGTCGCGTCAAAGGTCATATCGGAACAAAAAACCTTATGCCCTTTAAGCGCGCCCTCGTTCGGCTTGGGCATACCGTACAGGCGTTCGCCCGCAAGCTTTACGCAAAGATGCAAAGCCGCCGTTCCCGAGGAAAGCGCAACGCAATATTTACGTCCCACGAGATTGGAAATTTGCTTTTCAACCTCGTTTATGTTCTCGCCGACGGTGGACATCCAGTTCGTTTCGTAAGCCTGCTTTATGTATTCAAGCTCGTCGCCGTGCATGGTAGGCGTAGCCAACCAAATCTTATTTTTGAATTTCTCGAATTTCATTTATAACAGCCCTTGCCGATAAAATTAACAGTTGCCTTTAAACATAATAATCTCTTTTTAAAGTGAGTATATATATTTTCACTATTATATTATGTTTTTGAGTTTGTGTCAAGCCGTATTACCCACTTGCGAAGCAAACAAGATTTTATAAATTATGTTATAACTGCAAAATTTTAGATATAATGCGGTTTTTGAATTTTTTATTTGATTTTTTGTTTAATTTTTATGCGTTTTGTATATCCGCTTTTTTATGCTGCCTTCGTTTTTCTTGGACTTGTGACTGATGCAATCTACGATGTAGGTTTTCTGCAGGAGCGCGTCGCCTTTGTACTTTTCGTTGGTCAAGATAGAGCGAATGGTGGTGAGCTGCCATTTTTTTCTTGCCCATCGGGTTTTATCTGTGTCCCTCCTGTAGCATAGCTCTGAATAGGTGATTTCTTCGTAACCGTTCTTCGATAAAATAAAGCATTTGGATTTGGCAGTATTTATTTTGAGAACTTTGCGAGTCGGTCTGCGCAATATGGAAGAGATGTGCCTTCAATATGCTTTTCGACACATAAAAAATGAACTGCAGCTCATTTTCGTGAGCGCAGTTCGATGTCCGTTTTGCTATGTATCTTTTTTCATATTGAAAGCACTTGGAATCGATTTGGAGGACTCCTTCATTCTAACCTCCATACTTTTCTTTTTCATTGCTGATACAAACAGCCTCCCCGCAAGTGTTTACGGGGAGGCTGAGTTTATGTGCTCTTGCAGGTCTTTACAGCGCCAAATTTAAGACCGCTGTAAACTTTGCTTTATCCAGAAGAATGTAATGTCCTACCGTTTTTGTTCCGTTTCCGGTGGCGCGGTCAGCCATTGCGTCAAAGTCCCGATCACTTATCCCAAGTTCATCAAGCGTTGTCCGCAGTTTCAGCGATCGAAAGAACCTGTTAAGTTCTATCGATAACTTTAATGCCCGCTCTTTTTCAGAAAAGTTATATGGATCGATTCCAAAAACACGAGTCGCAAGCTGTGCCGGCTTCCGGGGTTTTTCTTCTGCGGCAAACTTTGTCCATGCAACTAAAACTACAGCCATTCCTTCGCCATGCGTAATTCCGTATTGAGCGCTTAATTCATGTTCAATACGGTGCGATCCCCAATCGGCAATTCTGCCGGTATCCAGCAGATTGTTGTGTGCAATGGATGCAAGCCATTGTACTTCTGCTCGTGCGTTCAGATCGTCCGGATACTTCACAAGACGTTCTCCGTTGACGAGTAATGCTTTCACCGCGCCTTCAATCAAATAATCGGTAACATCGGTGTGAAGGGCATCGGAAAAATACCGTTCCAGCAGATGGGATAAAATATCGGCGACACCGCAGGCTGTCTGAAATGCGGGAAGCTTTAAGGTGTACTCCGGGTTCATAATGGCAAATTTGGGGATAATGCGGTCATCTTCATATCCGAGTTTCCATTCGCCGTTTGAAAGTATCGCGCAGTTTGATGTTTCGGAGCCGCTGGCGGGAAGGGTGGATATCACCCCGACGGGCAGTACCTTTGACGGCACCGCACCTTTTCCGAAGAAGTCCCACGCATCTCCGTCATACGGAATTCCGAGTGCTGCGGCCTTTGCCGTGTCGATAGAGCTGCCGCCGCCGACAGCAAGAATAAAATCAATGTTTTCTTTTTTGCCGAGCGACGACAGCTCACGCACAAGGTCAATGGAGGGGTTTGGCACAACATTTCCGTTTTCGTGAAACTCAATACCAAGCTCGCGGCAGGCATTCCGGACGGCGCTGTAAATCCCAAGTTCCTTTATAAACTCACCGCTGTATACCATAAGGAGAGAAGTGACTTTTTCTTCCTTTAACAAGCGGGGCAATTCCTTCTCCGCACCTTGTCCGAACACGATCTTTGCCGGATTGTAATATTGGAAATTCACCATTGTGCCGCATCCTCCTTACTGAATATTTTTTCTCCAAGTCGCAGGCTTGAATTTGTCCTTGATTGGCAGCAGCCTTTCATCCACATCAATCTTCAAAACAGAATTGAAGTTGTTTGTAGCAATCATTTGAGCGCCAAAGCCAACGATGACAACAATTTCCGCATCGGTATAGGTATTTTTCAGGCGGGCAAATAACTCATCTGATACATTGGTCGGATCTTTCACGATTTGCCGGCCAAGTTCAATGAGATCCTGTTCCTTTTCGTCCGGGGCAAAGTCGTCCGGTTCAATTCCGAGTTCCTTTAAATCGCTGATAAAGAACAGAGAGCAAAGCTGGCAGCTATTCGTTGTAGAAACGGAATGTGCATAGATGGTAGCGGCTCGGATGCCGATGACTTCAACCAGTCTGTCCCAAGAGGTGTACCAGCCCATAAATGCGTCGTAGGTGGCATAGTCCTGAAGGAGAGCTTTCTTCATATTGGTCAGCTTTCCGTGACTTTCCAGATCGATGTATGCCTCTTTCGCTTTTCCCTGTGTCTCGTTTTCTGTAATAAATTTTACTCTTGCCATGACTTAAATCTCCTTTATAAAATTTGTTTTGTGTGTGTTTTCTTACTTGATTGGAACAACAGCGCCATCGTAGGTGTCCTCAATATATTTGCGGATTTCATCACTCTGCAAAACCTCAACCAGCTTTTTAATCGCCTCGTTGTTCTCATCCTTCTTTTGCACAACAACGATATTTTCGTATGTCTTTGCGGCAACGCCCTGATCGGACTCTACCGCCAACGCGTCTTTCACCTTCAAACCGCCTTCGATGGCGTAGTTGCCGTTGATAACGGCCACATCAACATCCGCAAGCGCTCTGACAAGCTGCTCCGGGGCGATTTCTTTGATCTGAATGTTTTTGGGATTGGAAACAATGTCATTTACGGTTGCGTTGATATCCGCGCCGTCCTTCAGTGTGAGCAGACCTTCCTGCTGGAGCAAAAGTAAAGCTCTGGCCTCGTTTGTGGTGTTGTTAGGAACCGCTACGGTCGCTCCGTTGGGAAGATCGGCAAGGCTCTTGGTTTTTCCGGCGTAGATGCCAAAGGGCTCATAATGAACGGCGCCTACAGACACGAGATCCGTTCCGTTTTTTGCGTTGAACTCATCCAAAAACGGCTGATGCTGGAAGAAGTTGGCGTCCAGGCTGCCCTCTGCAAGACCTGTATTCGGTGTAACGGTGTCTTCGATTTGTATGATTTCAAGATTGATTCCTTCCTCGGCAAGGATAGGCTTTGCCTGTTCCAGAATTTCCGAGTGAGGCGTGACACTGGCGCCGACTTTAATCGTCACCGCGTTGCTTTCACCGGAAGATGAATTTTCGTTAGAAGTTGAATTGCTGCATCCGGCCAAAACGCCCACAGCTACAGCAGCGATCAGTACAAGTGCGATAATGATAATTTTCTTAGAAAAGTGTTTCATGATTAAAATCTCCTTTTTGTTATTTTTGTTTTATGAATGTCTCTTTTTTGCTGCGAGGATTGTTCCGACCTCCTGGAAGATCTGAACAATCAAAATAAGAATGACTACCGTGACGAGCAGCACATCTGTTTGATAACGGTACCAGCCATAGTTCAGAGCGATAGCCCCAATACCTCCGCCGCCGATACATCCTGCCATAGCGGAGTATCCTAAAACGGTAGCTAAATTGATTGCTCCGCCGAGTATAAGCGAAGGCGTGGCTTCCGGTAGAATAAACCGAAATATGATAGAGGCGGGAGACGCTCCCATCGATTCGGCAGCTTCTATGATTCCCGGCGACACTTCCTTCAGGGAAGACTCAACCATTCGTGCGACGATTGGGATTGTTCCAACCGTTAACGGAACGATTGTTGCGGTTGTTCCGATTGACGAGCCTGTCACAAACCTTGTAAACGGAACCAACACAACGAGAAGAATCAAAAACGGAACAGAGCGAACAATATTCATAATCGTTCCGAGTATTGTATTGATAATTCTGTTTTGCAGGATATGACCCTTCTCGGTCACAACAAGCAAAATGCCGAGCGGAAGACCGATCAAATACGCTAAAGCCGTTGATATGACCGTCATTTGCAGTGTTTCGAGGACACCGCTTCTGATCATTTTCCATATTGCCTCACTCATACGCTTTTCACCTCCTCTAACTGTACCTCGTGAAAATTAACTCCCTTTTCCCGTATGTATTGAAGCACACGCTCGACAGCGTCATCTTCACTCGGCAGTTCCACGATCATTTGACCGAATCCGACCCCGCCAACCGATTTTGTATTTGCGCAGAGTATATTGACTTTTTCTCCGGTTGCCTCCACAAGATTCGCGATAAGCGGTTCTGAGGCTTCCCGTCCGTCAAAGACGATGCGTATACATCGTCGGTCGGTTATGTCGAACGGATTCAGTTCCTTCTCCGCCGGCAATATCAGATGTTTTGCCGCCTCTGTCTTTGGTGAAGTAAAGATTTCTTTCACAGATCCGATTTCCGCCAAACGACCTTCGGAAATGATTGCCACCCGATCACAAATCTTTTCGACTACGCTCATCTCATGGGTTATGATTACGATCGTCAGGTTCATTTTTTTGTTGATATCCTTGAGCAAAGACAGGATTTCTTCTGTGATCTTAGGATCAAGAGCGCTGGTGGCTTCATCGCACAGCAACACTTTCGGGTTCATCGCAAGCGCTCTGGCAATAGCGACTCTCTGCCTTTGCCCTCCGGATAACTGTGCAGGCCAGGCGGTTGCTTTATTTTCCAGTCCAACAACTTTCAGCATTTCAAGTGCCCGTTCCTTCTGCTCTTTGTGAGGGACATGAGCGATTTTCATCGGCAGCATCACATTGGCAAGAACCGTTTTTTGCGTGAGCAAGTTAAAACTTTGAAATATCATCGCCATGGATCTTCTTTGAGCCCTGAGTTCCTTACTTGAAAGATCACCAAGTATTTGACCGTCAAAAATGACCTGGCCGGATGTTACATTCTCCAAACGGTTCAAGGTTCTCACAAGAGTGCTTTTTCCTGCCCCGCTCATACCTATGATCCCGAAAATCTCACTGGGAAATATGTCAAGACTGATATCGTCTACAGCTCGGACTTCCGAATCTTTCGTGTGAAATACTTTTGAAACATTCTTTAGTTGGAACAGTGCTGTTTGACCACTCATCTTGTAAATAAACCACTCCTTTCTTTTTCGTATGTATTTTAGCAGGATATCCGCGAAAATACTAATAGCAGATATGAATAATAGGTAATAGGGGTAAACTATATGTCCCATTTGCTGTCAAAAAGGACATAAAAAACGGAAGCCGTTTCATAAGTCAGGCTTCCAAAGACACATCAAACCAAATGAAAGCAATGTCACGCATTACATTCGCGTGCTGCAACATCGCATGCATCGGCGGTCTTTGGAATTTTTGGTACACATACACATTGCGTGTCTGCAGTCGTTCTTTTTCATGACCTTACCTCCTTATGTTTTGATTAATATTATATCAGAGCGCACCTTTCCCGTCCAATACAGGAAAGCGATATCGAAACATAGACCTCGCCTATAATACTTTTGAGGGATTCCCGTAAAGACCGATTCGGCGCAAAAAAATACACCGGACTTTAACAGCCCGGTGTATTCCGGTGGCGTTTATTGAATCGCCTGAAACGCCTCGTCAAGCGCGGCGATCAGATCCTTTACATTTTCCGTGCCGATGGAGAGACGGATGGTGTTGGGCTTGATGCCCTGATCCAGCAATTCGTCTTCGGTCAGCTGCGAATGGGTCGTGCTGGCGGGATGGATCACCAAGGACTTAACATCGGCAACATTGGCAAGCAAGGAGAAGATGGCGAGATTGTCGATGAACTTCTGCGCGGTCGCGGCGTCCCCCTTGACCTCAAAGGTAAAGATGGAACCTGCCCCGTTGGGGAAGTATTTCTGATACAGCTTGTGGCTCGGCTCGCTTTCAAGAGAGGGATGATGCACCGCTTCCACCTGCGGATGGTTGTTAAGATACTCCACAATCTTCAGTGCGTTTTCCACATGACGCTCTACACGCAGAGAAAGGGTTTCCAACCCCTGCAGGAACAAAAACGCATGGAAGGGCGACAGCGTTGAGCCGGTATCGCGAAGCAAGATGGCACGAATATATGTCGCAAAGGCGGCAGGGCCTACCGCATCGGCAAAGGAAATTCCGTGGTAGCTGGGGTTAGGCTCGGAGATCCACGGGTATTTGCCCGAAGCCTTCCAGTCAAAATTGCCGCTGTCTACGATCACGCCGCCGATGGCCGTCCCGTGGCCGCCGATAAACTTCGTTGCGGAGTGGACGACGATATCTGCGCCGTACTCAATCGGACGAATGAGATATGGGGTCGCAAAGGTGGAATCGATCACCAGCGGGATACCGTGCTTGTGGGCAACGGCGGCGACTGCTTCGATATCGATGATATTGGAGTTCGGGTTGCCCAGCGTTTCAATGAAGATAGCTTTTGTGTTATCCTGAATGGCCGCTTCAAATGCGCCGTCCTCGTCGGGATCGACAAAGGTGGTGGTGACGCCGCTGGAGAGCGGAAGCGTGTGTGCCAGTAGATTGTAAGTACCGCCGTAAATTGTTTTGGATGCGACGATATGCTCGCCGCTTCTT
This sequence comes from uncultured Clostridia bacterium, assembly GCA_947630835.1. Lineage (GTDB taxonomy): Bacteria > Bacillota > Clostridia > Oscillospirales > Acutalibacteraceae > Fimenecus. The sequence goes on from CANRIZ010000022.1 coordinate 35,687, forward strand.
GCCAGCGCGCTGATAGTATAGTTGATTGCCGCCGCACCCGAAGCGGTTGCCAGCGCCGCAACGCCGCCTTCCAGCGACGCAATCCGCTGCTCAAAAATGTCCTGTGTCGGGTTGGTCAGTCTGCCGTAGATATTGCCCGCATCTCTCAGGCCGAACCTGTCCGCCGCGTGCTGCGAGTTGTGAAATACATACGAGGTGGACGCGTAAATCGGTACCGCTCTTGCGTCTGTCGTGGGGTCCGCCTGTTCCTGACCTATATGTAATTGTCTGGTTTCAAAGCTCCAGTTTTTAGAATCATGAATATTAGCCATTGTATTATATCCTCCTGCGGTCATGCCGCTTAAATTTTTATTCTAATTTTAACATTGTTTATTTGGGATTTACAGAAAATTCATCCGCACATTCGATTCAGGCTCAGTAGCACAGAAAACGAAGCGCAGGAAATATTCCTCTGACAAAATTCTTTTCTCACTGTTTTCGCCTCCTTTTTGTTTACAACATGATTATAACGCAACATACGCCTTCTGTCTAATACGGGAAGTCAATGCCGAGTTATAGATTAAACCTATATGTGCGACATGGTATTATGTGATTTGCAAGTATTTTTTAATTTCCTCTATATACTTCTGCCCGATATTGCTCAGCGAACTGTTTTTTCTTGTAAGGTATCCGATCTCCATCACGCTGTTTTCCGGGGCGGAATCGGCTTCAAACGGCACGGCAATATAATCGTCGCCGTTGAGTTCTTCGCAGATAATACCGGAGCAAAGTGTATATCCGTTCAGACCGATCATCAGATTCAGCATCGTTGCTCGGTCGTTTGCCTTAATGGTGCGCAGATACTCGCCGGTGCTCAGAATTTCCTCCGCAAAATAGAAAGAGCTTGTGTCCCCCTGCTCAAAGGAAAGGCAGGGGTAATCCGCGAGCTCGTCAAACCGAATGGATCTCTTTTTTGCAAGCGGATGGCCCGACCATAAATAAACATAAGCGTTGCAGTTAATCAAAGGATGAAATTCAAGCTCCGCGCTGCGCAAAAGCTTACTTACCGCAGCACGGTTAAAATCACTGAGATACAGAATCCCGATCTCGCTTTTCATCGACGCGACGTCGCCAATCACATCCTTCGTCTTGGTTTCACGAATGGCGAATTCGTAGCGGGCGGTGTCAAATGACTTTACCAACTCCACAAACGCCTTCACTGCAAAGGAGTAGTGCTGCGTGGAGACGCCGAATTTCTTTTTCAAGGCTTTCGGATTCGCATATTTCTCAATCAGATCTTCATATTGACTGTAAATCTGCTTTGCATATTGCAAGAACTCGGCTCCGTCCGCTGTCAGCGTAACACCCCGGCCACCGCGATTAAAAATCGTAATCCCAAGCTCTCTTTCAAGCTCCTGCATCGAGTTGGTGAGAGAAGGCTGTGCGATATATAAAATTTCGGCAGCTTTATTTAATGAGCCGCTTTCCGCAATTGTAATGGCGTAATGGATTTGTTGCAGTGTCATAGCAGATTCTCTTTTCATTTCTTACTTTACTTATAGGTTTTATATACGTAGTATAACATATAACAGATTCAAAGTCAATACGGATGCGGAAAATAAAGGTTTCATCGCTTTTCCTCTTGAAAACCTATTAAATATATGTTATTATTAGGTATACGATGATAAGGAGTCTTTCTGTATGAAAATATCAACAAAAGGCCGTTATGCGCTTCGGATGCTTCTTGATCTGGCTGCGCATCGGGAAGAAGGATATATCGCCTTAAAAGACATTGCCGAGCGTCAGGACATTTCAAAGAAATATCTGGAACAGATTGTACCGATCTTAAACAGATCCGACCTGCTGCGCACAAATCGCGGAAACCAAGGCGGATATATGCTTGTGAAAGATCCCAGCCGGTATACGGTAGGCGAGATCCTGCGGTTGACGGAGGGAGATCTTGCCCCGGTAGCGTGTGTCGGAAAAAATCCCGAAGAATGCAAACGCAGCGCCGAATGCCCGACACTTCCCGTGTGGCAGGGATTCTACAAGGTGATAAACGAATATTTTGACGGAATTACCTTACAGGATATTCTCGACCAGCAAAATGCACGAGACATTGACAATTATGTGATTTGAAAAAGCAGCAGCCGATGATGAAAATCGACTGCTGCTTTTTCACGCATAAAGGTGTTTGCTGAAATAGCGATCACCGCGATCCGGCAGGATGATAACAATATTGCCTGCCCCTCCGTCATCAATCAATTTTTTTGCGGCAGCCAGTGACGCGCCGGAAGAGGAACCGGCGAAAATCCCTTCTTTTGTCGCGAGTTCCCTTGCCCCTTCAAGTGCTTCTTCATCGTTTATTTTTATGACCGCGTCCACAAGGGACATATCCATGGTAGCGGCAATGAAGTCATTTCCGATTCCCTCGATATTGTAATCACTATGTTCTCCGCCACCCATCGTTGAGCCAATCGGATCGGCAAGGATTCCTTTGATATTCGGGTTCTGTTCTTTCAGGTACCGCATAACACCGGAATATGTACCGCCGCTGCCTGCTCCTGCTACCAAATAATCAATATTTCCATCCATATCCGAATAAATCTCCGGTCCGGTCGTTTCATAATGAGCGAGCGGATTGCTCGGATTTTCAAATTGTTTCAGAGAAACTGCACCCGGGATCAATTCACGCAGTTCCTCTGCTTTTTTTGCCGCACCGAGCATTCCGTCTGCTCTCGGAGTATTGATAATCTGCGCACCGAGAGCGCGCATCAGTATTTGTTTTTCTTCAGAGAATTTTTCCGGCACAACAAAAATCACTTTATAGCCGCGATTTAGTGCCGCAAAGGCAATTCCGAGGCCGGTGTTTCCTGCTGTACCCTCGACAATTGTTCCACCCGGTTTTATTCGGCCTTTCTTTTCTGCGTCGGCAATCATGTATTGTCCGATTCTGTCTTTTACGCTTCCGGCCGGATTATATAGTTCCAGCTTTGCGAATAGCCGGACTTTGTCCGAAAGTCCGAGATGGCTGAGCTTGACAATGGGTGTGTTTCCCACCAATTCCTGCATGGAAGAGTAAAGCGCCATAATCACATCTCACTTTCCGCTATTGCCTGATCCAGATCAAAAAGCAAATCGTCAATACTTTCAATTCCGACGGAAAGCCGAATAAGGCCGTCCGTAATTCCAACTTTTTGCCTTATTTCGTAGGGAATAGAAGCGTGGGTCATACTCGCCGGATGGCAGACAAGGCTTTCGACGCCGCCAAGGCTTTCCGCAAGAGCAATCAGCCGGAGGGAACTGAAAAATTTTGCAATATTATAATTTTCGTATAATTCAAAGGAAATCATTGCGCCGCCGTTTTTTGCCTGTCTGCGATTGATCTCATATCCCTGCGCATCCGGCAGTCCCGGATAATAGACCTGCTTTACTGCCCTGTGAAGTTTCAGGTATTCCGCCGCCTTTTCCGCATTGGCAACATGACGGTCAAGGCGAACTCCCAAGGTCTTTATACCTCGTATCAGCAAAAAAGAGTCAAAGGGAGCAAGCACGCCTCCGGTAGAATTCTGAATAAAAGCGATTCTTTCCGCGAGCGCCTCGTCATTCACAACAACAAGACCGGCCACCAAATCACTGTGCCCTCCGAGATATTTTGTTGCACTGTGTATGACGATATCTGCACCGAGTTCAATCGGGCGCTGAAGATAAGGTGTCATAAAAGTATTGTCCACAACAGAAAGAATACCATGCTTTTTTGCAATCTCCGACACACCGGATAAGTCTGTCACGGTAAGCAGAGGATTTGCGGGGCTTTCCACAAGAATTGCCTTGACATCCGGTGTGATTTTCGAGTCAAGCCCGGCAAGGTCAGTCGTATCTTCGATCGTGTAGTTTATACCGAAATTCTTAAACACTTTATCCAGAACACGGAAAGTACCGCCGTAAACATTGCTCGAAATAATGATCTTATCTCCGCTTTCAAAAAGGCTCAGCACCGCTGTGATCGCCGCCATGCCGGATGCAAATGCAAATCCGGCTTTTCCGCATTCAAGCTCTGCAATCAGCGCTTCAAGCGCCGCCCTTGTGGGATTTCCCGTGCGCGAATATTCCCATCCTTTATGCTTTCCGAGTTCGGGCTGTTCGTAGGTCGAAGTTTGATAAATCGGCACATTGACGGCGCCCGTATGCTCATCTCCGTATATTCCACCATGAATAAGAGCTGATTCTATATTTTTATATTTTGACATCTTTGTTTCCTCCTAAATGTAAACAATAAAACTCCGCCTGCATTTTCAAAATCCAAAATGAATCGGAATATTGAAAACAGGCGGAGTTTTGTTTATGAGCTTTTGATAGACTATCCAAAGAACAGTGGTCAGCCGCCTGTATGCTTTATCATACAGCAGCAACAATCGGATACGGCAAGGAAGCCGGAGAAACCGGACGCTTCTTCGGCTGCATCATTCACTGTATTCAAATTGATTCGTATTTGAATGTTCATGATGATTCCTCGCATAAGTCTATGATTTGAAAATGGTCAGTCTGCAAACATCGGGGTGGAGAGATACCGTTCGCCGGTGTCGGGCAGCAAGGCGACAATGATCTTTCCTTTATTCTCCGGGCGTTTTGCAAGTTCGGTTGCAGCAAAGACGGCCGCGCCCGAAGAAATGCCAACCAGCAGACCTTCCTTCCGTGCCAAGGTGCGTCCTGTTTCAAAGGCGTCCTCATTCTCCACGGTAATGATCTCATCGTAAACGGCTGTATTCAGCGTATCCGGCACAAAACCGGCGCCGATGCCTTGAATCTTATGCGGTCCTGCCGTACCTTTTGAAAGGACGGGCGAGCCGGCCGGTTCCACGGCAACGACTTTCACATTCGGATTTTTGCTCTTGAGATATTCACCGACACCCGTCACCGTTCCGCCGGTACCGACGCCCGCGA
>CANRIZ010000023.1 GCA_947630835.1 uncultured Clostridia bacterium
TCCATATCCTCCAGAGAGAAGTCAACCCTGATTTTCTTTGACTGGATTTCTCCCTTGGAAAGTTGAACAACCGTCTCCACATGCTCCGTATGCGGGAACATATCGACGGGCTGAATTTTTCTTACCTTGTAACCGTTTTTGGTAAGATAAAACAAATCCCTTGCGAGCGTTTCGGGGTTGCAGGAGATATAAATTACTTTCTTGGGCGAAAGCTTTACAAGCGAGGTCAAAAACGGCATATCCGCTCCGGCTCTCGCAGGGTCCATAATCACCGCGTCAATCCCCTGCCCACGGGAGGCGAGGGCTTTCATAAACTCCCCCGCGTCGCTTTTGTAAAACTCGATATTGCTTACGGAATTTAAACGGGCGTTTTCCTTTGCGTCCTTAATTGCGTCCCCGTTTATTTCAACGCCGATAACGCTCTTAACGCCGCCGCTTGCGATAATCCCTATAGTACCCGTGCCGCAGTAAGCGTCAATTACGGTTTCGTTTTTCTTAAAATCCGCAAACTCCAAAGCTTTATTATACAAAATTTCCGTTTGTACGGGATTTATCTGATAAAATGCGCCGGGCGAAATTCTGAATTTAAACGAACAAAGCTCCTCGGTGATTTTCCCGTCGCCGTACAATATTTCGCTCCTGTCGCCCAAAACCATACTTGTAAACCTGCCGTTGACGTTCTGTACAACGGTTGTAATCTCGGGGTGCAGTTTTATTAATGCGTTGATAAACGAGCGTTTTTTGGGAAATTCCGCCCTTGCGGTTACCAAAACCACCATAATTTCTCCGCTCTTAAAGCCTGTTTTAACAAGCAAATGGCGCAAAAAGCCCTCCCGCGACGTTTCGTCATACGGCTTCAATTTAAAGCTTTTAAGCAGTTTTTTTACGCTTTGGCAGATTTCATCGGCGCGGTTATCGGTAATAAGACAGCGTTCGATATCCACCACCCTGTGGCTCGACGACCGGTAAACCCCGGCGACCGTTTTTCCCCTTACGCTTGCGAAAGCGTACTGTGATTTGTTGCGGTAATTATAGGGGTTTTGCATACCGATAATCTCGCTTACCCTGCCGAATTTCCCCAAAAGCCTGATTTCGGTTTTCATCTTATGGCTCAACTGCTCCTCATAAGTCATATTGAGAAGCTGACAGCCCCCGCATTTTTTGCGGTAGGGGCAGATTAAATCCTTGTTGTTATGCACGTTTTCGCTCATAATCTCCTCAAAAAAAGGCAGAATAAAGACTTAATACGTTCCCTATTCTGCCAAAATCCCGATTTATAAAAATAAATTGACGTACCAATTTATAAGTAAATCGCCGAACATCAGCGACGTAAAAATCCCCACCGCAAGATGCGGACCGAAAGGCACCTGCTTTTTCATATTCTCCTTTTTAAGGGAATTTGTAACCAAAAGATATACCGTGCCCGCCAAGCCGCCTACAAGCAGCGCAAATATCACCTTTATCGCGCCCAGAGCAAAGCCTGCGGCGAACATAAGCTTAATATCCCCGCCGCCCATGGCGTCCGGCTTAATGTAAGCTATAAGGTAGAACAAAACGCTGACAATAAGCGACCCCGCAATCCTGCTTATAAGCTCCTTTTTGTCCCAGCCGTTTGAAATAAGCGAGTCGATATAAATTACAATGCCGCCGAGCAAAATTGTTATCCACATAGAATCGGGAATAAACATATGCTTAAAATCAATGCAAAAGGTTACAAAAAGAGCCGAGCAAATCATAAAATACCCGAGCAGCGCGAGCTTTAGCTCGCAGCCCGTGCCGAAGACGTAAGCCATTACGAACATAATGCCGGTAATGCTTTCGCCTATGGGATAGATAGGGGAGATTTTCGCCTTACAGTAACGGCATTTACCCCTCAAAAACAGCCAACTGAACAGGGGAAAAAGGTCGTACCATTTAAGCTCATGCTTACAATTCGGGCAAAACGACGAACCCTTTTTGAAGTCGATACCAAGAGGTATTCTGTAAACCAGTACGTTTAAAAAGCTTCCGATGCAAATGCCGAAAATAAATATTATAACCGATATGTAAATACGCATCGCAAGCAAAAAAACTTCATAATCCGCCATAGCTTATTCCTTGCCCTTTTCGTCCGAATCTTTTGCCTGTTCTTCCCGTGCAAGCTCCAATTTCATTTTATGGACCTTACCCAAAAGCATAACCATTATTATGCCCAACGTCGCCGCGACCGAGATAAATATGCCCTCTTTAAGCCCGAGCGGGAAATATGACAGCTCTATCTCGTGCTCGCCCGACGGAAGCTCAAACATCATAATATGGCTTGCATGCTCGGTAAGCTCAACCGCTTCGCCGTCAACGAAAACCGTCCAGCCCTCGTCATACGGCATGGGAAGCGTCATAACGCAGTCCGATTTTGCGTTTACCGTGCCGTAAATATGCGAGTTCTCAAACTCCTTTATTTGCAAAACGCCGTTGTCGACTATTTTATTGTAGGCTTCGGTAAATCTCGCTTCGCTTACCGAGCCTACCGACATTTGTATGGAATCGGTAAGCGGATATTCCGCTTCGTATTCCGAAAACTCTCTGTCGGGGTTTGAAACCTCAAGAGTATATTTTTCGCCTTTTGTGAAATAACCTATATCTATTAAACGCCTTTCGTAAACGTCAAAATCGCGTTTTTCGCCGTTTTGCCTGATAACGCTTAACGTCTGCATCGAGCCGCTGTCGGCAAGGGCAAAATACTCGGCGTCCTCCGAAGCCGTAAAGTCAAACGAGACTTTAAAATCATCCTTGACCGCCTTAAAGGAATACACGCCGCCAACCGCGTCCAAAACCTGACCTAAGGTTTCCGCAGACAGCACATAGCTTTCGCCCTCGTTTGCGTCGTTTGCTTCGCCCGCAATTTCATACTCGTGGTCGTGGTCGTGCTGCTCCTGCGGTTCTTCCTCGGTAACCTGCTGTGCGTTTTCCTTGTTTTTGGCGGCTATATAATCGGAAATCGTATCCTTGTCCACTTCCTTGCAGTTTTCGTATTTGATATTTTCCGCATTGTGGAAATTAAACACGTTTTCCTCGCCGCATACGGCTTTAATAAGGTTATTCTGCACCTGAACGGGCAACGCAAAATAGGGGTCCCAGCCGTTTATATCCTTTGAAGCGCATACGCCGAAGGGCAGGGTGTATTTTACCTTGTAGACCGTGCCGTTTTCCTTTTCCTCAACCTTTTCGTAAAACGGGCTGTTCGGGTCAATGGCGTCTATATCGTCGAAAACATATTTTATGGAAAAGAGCATATTGTAAACGGGCGTTTGCGCCGTGTACTTAACTTTATTCATCTTGTTTCCTATATTTCCGAGCGTATACTGTGCCATGGAAAAATCAGCGTCCGCCAAAGACGAGAAGCAGGACAGACCGTTAAAATTAAAAAATGCCGATAAGTTTGAAATTTTGCTGTTGTTTAAAAGCTCGAATCTGTTAATATCCTCAGAGCCGTATTTTTTGACGGCGTCGTTAATATCGCCTATTGTGCCCTTGCTGCCGTAATAATAGCTGTACTTTTCAAGAGGATAGATATTGTGTATGTTGGCAACGAACATTTCGCCGACAATAACCGCCGACAATAAAACGGTTGTCACCTTGCCTGCGGAAGCGTTGTATTTTTTTATAATTATAAACGCCAAATAGACGAAAGCAAAAACGGCACTGATAATTACGGCGTAGCTTGTAAAATGGTTGCTGAATTTTGAATATTTTGTATAGATAAGCGCCGCCGCGATAAGCGCCGCCGAAATTCCGTACGCCCAAATCGGGGTTTCCTTTATATTCAAAATCGTTTCGTAAGCAAGCGTTATAATAAACAAAAGGTAGATAAACGAAAACCTGTACGGTAAACCTACCGGCGCGGAAAAGCCGTGCCAAAAATAATTCATCTGCGGTATGCAGAAGGAAAAATAAAATATTGCGATTACCGCCGCCGTCGCAACCTTTTTATTGGGCTTTACGTTTTTAAGGAAGAAAAACGCGGGCAAGATTAAAAACGTGAGCATACTGCTCATAAGATAGGGCGCGGTATCCTCCGTATATTCAATTTGAACGGGCTTTATTCCGCTAAGGTTAAAGGATAAGAAATCAAAGAAATTAAAAAACGCTTCCTTGCTTGTGAAATCCGACCTTGCCGCCGCGTTGCCTATGGCGTAAATTACGGGCAATATTACAACAAAGCAGATAAGCCCCGCAAAAAGCGAAGCCCCGCCGAATTTGAACATTACCTTCATAATCGGCGCTTCGTCCTCCGCCTTTTCGTCGGCGTTTTTTGAAATATCCTTTGAGAAGATGAGATAGAAGAAGTAAAGCACGGCAAATATGCAAATCATATAGCCGGTGTAGAAATTTACGAAGACAGCGTACGCAAGGGAAACGAAATAAAGCGTCGCCCTTTTGCCGTTTACTATGTTCTCGATTCCCAGTGCAATAAGCGGCAGCATTATAAGGGCGTCGAGCCACATAGTGTTGTAGTAATAATCTATATAAAAGCCGCTGAAAGTGTATATTAACGGGAAAACGACGGAAAGTGCGCCGCCCGTTTTGAACTTCTTTTGTATGTAAAAGCTGAAAGAAGCCGCCATACACATAGTTTTTGCCAAGATTATAAAGAAGAAGGCTATATCTATATTGGAATTGTTAAAAGCAAGCGAAATTAAATTAAACGGGCTTAAAAGGTAGTAGCAAACCAAGCCGAGTTGATTGCCGCCGCCGAGGTTCCAGGAATAAAAGGCGAAATCTCCGCTTTTAAGCTTGGCGGAATATTCCGCAAGGAACGGGGCGTATTGCGACTGCGCGTCCGCACGCAGCACGGTCATTTCGCCGAAGGGCGCTACAGAGTTTACGGCGGCGACAGCGATAAATATCAGCGCCGCCAAAAGCGCGGACAAAAACATATTGATACGGCAGTTGTTTTTGCCTTTCCTTAAATCCAAAGATATCACCCCGAAAAATTCATATTTATATTATTATAAAATATTTGTTTGCATTTTACAATATAAAATATCAAAAAAGAACAGAGAGATTAACCCTCTGTTCCGCATTTTTACTTAATTGTAAGTTTATCCTTTTGACGCCGGCTTTTCGCTCATTGAAGGATTGTGATCTGTTGCACTGTAGTTCGGGCAAGTAACTTTGTATTTAGAAGCTGTTGCTCCGTCAAATTCTACATTAATTGTATATGCAGCTGTTCCTGCCGGACAAGTAGGAATACCGTTAGTATCTGTTTTGCCTTCAAAGAGCTTTTTGAAACCGGCATCTGAAGAAGGATCTGTCTTGCTGGTATCGGTAATGGGATCGCCATTATTGCCGGTCATGTAGTAAGTGCTGAGGCAGCCCTTAATAATTCTGATGTTAGAATCGCAAGTCTTAATTCTTGCATTCTTTGTTACCGAACTGAAAATCGGCACTGCTACCGCAACAAGGATACCGAGGATAACAACAACGATCATCAATTCAACGAGTGTGAAACCTTTTTTACTCATAAGTTTTCTCATAGTAAAAATCTCCCTTTTTAAAATAATTTTTTATATGATGGGCAGTGCCCAAGATACCTTAGATGAATTAAGAGCTTCGGGAACATTCCGTAACTCTTATAAGCACATTATATAATATATATACACATTTGTAAAGTACTTTTATTAAAAAATGTTAAAAATTTTTAAATTTTTCTAAAAATTTATTTAATTTTTTAAATATTCAGTTGTGATTTTCATTGCTGCAAGTAACAATCAAGGCGGTTTTTTCGCCGTTTAGCCTAACGGTATAAACGTCGTCCTCGGGTATGGGCATCCTGCCGCCGTCAAGCATTGATAAATATTCCGGCGTAAACTTTTCCTTTGCCTCCTGCTCCGAAGCAACCGTAACGCTTTCCGACGTACCGTCGGCAAAAATGTCTTTAAGCTCCGCTCCGTCATAAGTCATAAGGTACTGCGTGGCCGCTTTTTTGATTATAGCCATATTACTGCGGCAAGCCTTTTCCTGCGACCTGCTTACATTTACGCTGTATATCGGCACGGCTATTGCGACAAGAACGCCGAGGATAACAACAACTATCATCAATTCAACAAGGGTAAAGCCGCTTTTGTTCTTTAATTTTTCCATATTAACCCCCAATCGAAAATGCGTTCCGATTTCGTTTAAAAAGTGTGAATATTCCGTACATCTTAACATTAATATTATATTCGCGCAGGAAGCGTTTGTCAAGTATTTGCGCCGTATTTATGCGTAAATTTTTGCCGTAAATTGAACAACGCTCCGCCTTACGGCAAAGCGCTGCTCATCTGAAAGGTTCAAGTTATGAAAAAACGAACGAAAAATACTATTTTGCCATTTCTATGAAATACGCCGTTCCCTCCGCGGCATAGGTCAAAGCCTTTTTAAGTGCGGGGCTTTCGCTTGCCTTTTCGATTATGGCAGGCGACCAGTCGTAATACTTATCTATTATAAGCTCGCCCAAAGCGTTGTTCTTTAATACGTTGTCCCTGAACGAGCGCAGCGTAGTCTTAACGCCCTCGCCTATTCTGTTGCCCGCCATAAGGAAGCTGATACTGCAGCCCGAGCCTATGTTCATTTCGCTCGAATTGCCCGTGGGAGTGCCGAAAGCGAAATCATAAAGCGAAATATACCTGATAACGTTCGCATGTTCCTTTAAATAAGGATAGGTACTTGTGCCGTCGCCCACATAAACCCCCGCCGTTCCGGTTTTATCCGTAACGTTGGGTAAGTTCGGGAGCTCGTCTCTTGTTTCACCTTCGGGAGCGTCCGTCGTATATGCGTAGCCCGCAACATAGTTGTTTGTAAGCGCATACATGTTTTTGTTGTTCATATTAATTTCCGCTTTGCTGTCCAAGGTGTTTTTAAGCGAAAACGACGTATGCAGCTCGTAATGGAAATCGTAATCCTTTGCGCTTTCAACGGTGATTGTTACGCCGCTTGGCAAATACTTATGCGGCTCGGTGCTTGTTTCCTTTTCAACGTTGTTTGTGTCTTTTTCAAAGGCGTCAATCGAAACCTCGTAATTTATATCGACCTTGGCTTCATCCGTGAACTTAAACCTGCGTGCCGTTTCCTGACCGCCGTTTAATACGTAGAAGTAACCGTTATATACGAACAGATAGGTATAGGTCTTGTCGGCGCCGTCCGCCCTGCCCGAAAAGGTCAGCGAGCCGTCGTCCGGATTTTCCGTAAACGTGCCGAGCTCGGGGCAGGCGGTAAAGCTCTTGTTTGTATTTGTTTCCTCGGGATTGGAATACAACAAATCGACATTCGTCGCCGTGGCAAGCGAACCCGTACTCGCGTCAGCCTGAAATGCGCTCATTATCGCCTGAACCTCGGTTTGGATTATATAAAGCTGTTCAACCATACGGTATCTGCTCCATATAGAGCCGATAAGCTGGCCTATAAGCCCCGCCGCAAGGCCCATAAGGGCAAGAACGACCAAAAGCTCGACCAAAGTAAAGCCGCGCTTATCGCTTTTCATTTTACCGATTACCTTGAACATTGGCGCTGTCCTCCATTCCGAAGCTTGATTTTTTTAACTTATCCTTGGCTTGCGGCAGAGTTGATTCCGCTGACCGAAACCGTGGTAAAGTCGCCTGTTTTTTCGTCGAATACCAAGGCGGCTGTTGTTACCGCGCCGTTTGAATTCTGGATGTATTCATCCGAATTTGCGCTCACCTTAGTCTTGCAGAAATTCCAGGAATCCGTGGGGTTCTTTGACCAGTAAACAACGGCGTTTTCATCCGCGTCATTTTCCCCGTTTCCGTTTGTGTCGATATAACCGAACGCATACCAAATGCCTTGGTTATACGAAAGCTGAATGATATTTACCTTGTCGCTGTCGGCAACCTTAACTGCTTTCCAAAGATATATGTTGTTGAGCCTGTCTACGCAATATTTTACGTTGACGTAGGCTGCATGCTCGCCGTAGCCGCTGTAGGGCTTCCAAGTAACGCCGTTATCAAGCACGCCGCCCGAAGCGCATACGTTGGCGGGTGAAATATCCTTGTCGGTCGACTGGTTGCCAGCCGCTACCCAAACGTCGTCGGCACAGCAAACGTCGTTAATCCTTGTAAGCGTTGAGATAAAGCCGAATTTATCTTCCTTGCCCAAGCTTACGGAGGAATTGTCGTAAAATTCCTTGCCCTTGTCCGAGCCTATTTTCTTGTACCAGGTGTAATTTTCAAACTCTTTCTTAACGGAGGTTATTTTTGAGTTTTTAAGATTTTCCTGATCGTAGAACCAGCTCATAAGCGTACCGTTGGAGGTTCCCCACATAGCCTGAGCCTTGCCGTCGCCCGTAGTACCCCAGTTACAGGTGGTACATTCGGTCTGCGCCAAGGGATGGCTGTTGGTGCCGTACTGATCGTTTCCTTCGGCAACATTGGGGGAATATCCGGGCTGCGGAGCTTTATTGGAATCGGACGAAATGTTGAAATAATTTCTGTGATATTTTGTATTCCAGCCGTTAATGGCGTTCTTGCCGTCCTCGCCGGTGTACTGATCCGTTCCGTAGAACTGGTGGAACACGTTGGTTTCCTTTTTAAGCGACCAGCCCTTACCGGAAGCGAGGTTGCCGGCGTCGTCCTTTTCCGTACCGTCGCCCGTGGCACGGATATATACTATACCTGTATTATATACCTGATTTACACGGGTACAATAGTCATAGTCCGCGAACATATAGCTTAACGTATAGCCGACCGCAAGGGAGATATTGTTGCCCGTAAGGTCGTCGTGGAAGCTCTTAACATCGAGCATTGTGACGTTATCCCTGAGTCCGCCCGAGAAGAAGCTGTGATCGAACTTACCGCTTATGCCGTTAAACTTTTCAAAGAAGTAGTCCGAACCCGTTAAGCCCTTGATTATCGGGATTTCGGGGTCGTCAAGCGAAATTGCGAACGGGTGCGAAAGGTAACCCATTGTAATATCGACTTCCTTGCCGCCCGTAACATAATAGTCGTTGCCCTGTGCGGGAAGCGCTATACCCGTGGCAAGTATGCCGTTTGTAGTCTGCCCCGCCTTGTAATAATAGGTATTGCTGCTCTTGCTCGGGAACGGATATAAGCTGTCCTTATCGGAGGATTTTTCATCGCAATATCTTAAAAGATCCCTATAGCTTGTGCTTGTGAAAGCGTCCTTTGAAAGAGTCGTTGTGTTTGTATATATACCGCCGAATTTACCCGTAGGTACCCAGGAATCATAAACATCGCTGAAGCCTACTCCGTAAGTGCCGACGTGTACCCATGCTTTCCAACCGCCGATATTTGCGGTTTTCCAAGCCCAAGCGTCTATAACTGCGGGAATATATCCGCAGTAAAGCGTGTAGGACTGCGTGGGATATACGTTGCTGTTAAAAGAGGTACTGTCCTGTGATTCATAGTAAGTCGGGTTATCCTTGTTTATCTGAATAGCGCCGACCGAGGTTATGGTAATAAGCGACGGGTCGTCCTTATATTCGTAGTCCGTTGCCTTTATATAGCCTTCCCTGTTAAGTATGGAGGCTTTGTTGTTGCCGCCGGTAAGCCAGGCAATATTGTTTACGGATTCATCTTGACTTGATTTTGAAGAAGGACCGTAGTACTCGTAATTGTTGCCGAGCCAGTTTTTTACCTTTACAGCGCCCGAAAGCGTGGTGTAATACTCGTCGCCGGCGGATACGTTCGCCGTATAGTAGTTGGAGGTCAAAGCCTGATAATTGAACAACGATACCTTATCGGACTTGAACAATTCGTTTATCTTTCTTCCGTTGGTTTCAACAATTTCCTGACCCGAACGGAATATTGACTTAAACATAGCCTGCGTTGTGAGCGTGGGTGTAAGCGTTTCATGTGCGCCCGCCTGCGCCGCGCCCTTGTTATTGACATAGGCATAGCGGTCATAGTTTGTAAGGTAATCGCCGCCCCAGTAATAGTTTCCCGTATTCTCGTTTCTCCAGAATCTTCTTACCTGGCCTGCGTCGCCGCCCATTACATAATAGCCGTAATCGTTTACGCCGCCCGCGCCGTTGTCGCCTTCGCCCTTTTCAACCCACTCAACGTCGTTCATAGCGGATTTAAGCTCGTAGTTCTCGTCGCCGTTCCGGCCTTTCATCTGCTTTGCGAGAATTTCCATTTCGCCCGTTTCGGTGTCGACGCCCTTGGTTACATAGTAATAATATTTGCCGTCGGAATTTTTCTCGCCGACCATTATTATTTCGGGAGCGCCTATTTCAACCTTTACCTTATACTTTACGCCGTTGTTGTCGCAGTATTTTATATAAAGAGGCGAATTTTCAAAGCTGATTGTGTTGTTTGCGCCCTTAAAGGTGAAAACCGCAACCTTTGCGCCGTTGCCGTCGTCCTTAGAGGCAATATCATAGTATTTGGTTTCTACCTTTACCTCGTTGCCCGAAGAATTTGTATTGAAAACCTCAAAATGATAATCCGTAGTGTTATCCTTATTAAAGGCTTTCTCGTCAAATTCAAAGCCTTTGGGCGCAACGACTATATCCTTTGTAAGGAAGTCGTCGGTAAGAACCGAGGGGAAGCATATCATAGCGTTGCCCGAATTCTCGGTATAAAATGTTACGTAAGAATTCCCCTCTTTAAGGTTCTCGGAAATAATATGTCCGTTTATGCCGCCTTCATCCGAAAAATTTACGGAAGTACCGTTTGCGCTCAACGTTAAAGGAACATCCGAAACATCCGTTTCATATCCTATGGCGTTATTTCCGTTTATATTGGCGACAAGCCGTTCCATAAGGCTTGCCCGTTCGTAGGTTTTTTTCGTAACCTCTCCGGCGGTACGAATGTTTCCGAAATACGTCATAAACGCCGGTGTAAACACCCAAATAATAAGCACAAGCAAGGTCATAGCAACCAATATTTCGGCTAACGTCATACCTTTTTGGGAACGTAATGCGCCTTTACTGCGTTTCATAAAGCTTCCTCCTTTTCCGATTTAATATACATATCACGCCAAAAGCCATTTCAGCGAGGTTGAATCCGTTGCGTCCGGCGGGATAAGCGAAGCGTAAGTGTCCTGCCTGAACTTATCCAAATCAATCTTTCTCATTGCATTATATGTTATAACGCCCGTAGGTTTGTGTTCGGAATTTTCAACGCCCGTTACATAGCTTGTGGGCGTGTTGTTTGAGGCGGAATAGTAAATCATCATAATCTGACCGAGTCTTTCGTTTACGTTCTCGGTATATCTGCCGGAGGCTACCGTGCTGTCAATAAAATACTTGAATAAGTCTATGCCGTAGCCGACAGGTCCGCCCTCGTATGCGGGTAAATCGTCGTCGTAATAATAGGCATCGCCCGAAGAAAATACCTTGTACCTGTAAGTGCCTGCGTTGGGTATCTGAACGTTTACGAAAACGTCGCCGCCGAAAAATATTTTTCCGCATTTTCCGAAGCCGTTTACTTCCTTTTCCACTTCGTAAGCGCCCGTTCCCTCGTTCAGCTTATAAACCTTGGAACGGTATATACCGTTGTCGTTTACCGGGTCCATATTTGTGGCGGTTTCGGGATTGGGGGTTCCGATTACAACGTTGCCCAAAGCATAATTCTTAAGAAACAGTTGAAAAAGATTTAATGTTTTCTCAAGGAACTGCAACTTTGGGAAACCGTAAACATACATTTCAATGTCGCCGTTTACTATTATATTGTTTCCCCGCAGGAAAAGGGTGTTGAAATGCGACATAGACGGAGTTACGTCGACATTTGTGTTTAAGAACAAATTGGATTCGCCTATAAGCGCTACCATATTGTCCTGATTTTCTTTGAATTTAATCCCGACAGATTTTGATCCGTCCGATTCGGGGCTGTTCAGTACCATATTGCCCGAAGTAAAGCCCATCAGCAAAGGTATGCTACGGCCGTCGGTAGGAATTGGAAGGGTTCCGGAAGTGCCTATGAACCATTTAAGTATGGGTACATTCTCAAAGAACGAATATTTAACGTTATACTCGGACGCCATTTTAACTTCGCCGAGTACGGAAAAATTCGGGTTTTTCGCTACGGGAACGGTTTGCGTTTCCGTATTGCCGCTCTCATCGGTATAGGTAAGGGTTTTGTTGGTGCCGCTTAAGCTTGCGTCAATAATGCCCGTTTCGGCGTCATAATATCTGCCTAAGCCCTGCGTAGGTTCGGAAATAAACGCTTTCTTCTTTGCAACCGCATTGTCGTTGCCGTAGGCGTGACCCGTAGCGGTGAATACGCGCTGTCCCTCGCTCAACTCTACAAGATACTGGGTAAATGTGTTGCCGGATCCCGACGCTAAGCCGGAAGAAACCTTTTCGTTTTTAATCGCCTTTTGTACGAAGTTAAAAGGCTTGCTCTCTATTTCGACCTCATAATAGCCGATTATTTCATTGTCGGGATGTGATTGCGCGGTTGCTTCGTCAACATATTGATAAGCTCCGCCCGAATAAATCATATAAACCTTGTTTGAATTTATGATTTTACCGTCGTCGCTTGTATCTACAATAAGCTTGGTTGCGTCATCGTTGTTGCTTTTTACCGCAAGCTGAAATGCGTATGAAGCGGACTCTACGCCGGCCTGGGCAAGGTATTCCGCTTTTTTCCTGTCCGACATAAAGCGGACGGATTGAAGGCTCGTAACGCTGTAAAGAAACATAACGGTAGCCATGGCGGAAAGCACAACAAGCAAGAAAATTACGGAAACAATAGCAAATCCGCCGTTTTCTTTTAACTTCGTCTTCATAACAAATCACCTTCTCGATAAATTTAAACGGGCAGTAAATTAAACTATAACTCTTATCAACTCTTCAAGAGAGGTTCTGCCCTCCATAACCTTATAAAGGCCTTCGTCTTTAAGGGTGTGCATGCCCTGACTGCACGCCAAGGCTTTAACCTCGGTAACGGTCGCCCTGTCAAGGATAAGGCGTTTCATCTCCTCGGTAACGGTAAGGAACTCGAATACCGCTTCACGTCCCTTGTAGCCTGTATTGTTGCAGGTAATACAGCCGTTTGCCTTATACAATTTAAAGCTGTCGCCGTCGTATCCGTACTTATCGAAGTCCGGAATTATCTTTTTAATATCTTCCCTGCTTATTTCGTATTCCTCTTTGCATTTCGGGCAAAGCTTACGCACAAGTCTTTGCGCGAGAACGCCTACGAGCGACGAAGCCGTAAGGAAAGGCTGCACGCCCATTTCGTCAAGACGGGTAACGGCGCTGGGTGCGTCATTCGTATGCAGGGTGGAGAGAACCATATGGCCGGTAAGGGACGCCTCAATAGCTATCTTTGCGGTTTCGGCGTCACGAATTTCACCGACCATTACTATATCGGGGTCGGAACGCAAAACAGAACGAAGCGCCGCAGCGAAGGTCATACCGGCTCGGTTGTTCATTTGTACCTGATTTATACCCGACATTCTGCGCTCTACGGGGTCCTCAAGAGTAATGGTATTTTTATCGTCGGAGCTTATCTCGTCAAGCGTAGCGTAAAGCGTTGTGGATTTACCCGAACCTGTAGGCCCGGTAACAAGCAGAAAGCCGTAAGGCATATGTATCGCCCGGCTGAATCTGTCGAACTGCCTTTTTGAAAAGTGCAAATCCTTAAGCTGTACTACGCCCTGCGATCTTTCAAGAAGTCGGAGAACTATTTTTTCGCCGAATACGGTCGGCATGGTGGCTATACGGATATCAAGAGTTCTGTCCTCAAACCTTACCGTAGCGCGTCCGTCCTGTGGTATACGCTTTTCGGCAATATCCATACCGCCCAAGACCTTAACCCTCGATACGACCGAGGGGAAAAGCTTTATGGAATTTTGCATAATTTCCTGCAAAACGCCGTCGATTCTGAAACGAACCCTCAAATATTTTTCAAGCGGTTCTATATGTATATCGGAAGCTCCCGTTTTTATAGCGTTGTTGATAACCTGATTAACAAGCTGAACGGCGGGCTTATCGTCGATTGAATACTCCTCGGAAACGTCGCTGTCGCTTGCGGTGTCGTCGTCATCGTCGTAATTGTCAAGGGTGGAGTTCATATTGGCAAAGTTTTCGATAGCGGCGGCAAGCTCCATATCGGGGACAACCACAGGACAAATTTCAAGATTTGTCATAAGGTGCAGATTGTCTATCGTAATAATATCGTTGGGATTTTTCATCGCAACGTAAACGGTTTTGCCCTCCTGATAAAGCGGCAATATGTTGTTCCTTAGTGCCATTTCAGGAGTGATAAGGTTGGCAACCGCAACGTTTACACCTATTTCATTTATGGAAACATATTTATATCCGGTTTTTTTTGCAAGTATTCTTGCAATATCGTCCTCTGTGCAATAGCCTAACTGCGTAAGTATTGTACCTATCAGATTTTTGCTGGTCTTTTGTACTTCAAGAGCCTCCGCAAGCTGCTCTTTAGTTATAATTCCCGCCTCGATAAGCCTTGCGCCGAGGCTGCCCGGAATAGGTGTTACACTATTGGCCATTAACTACTCTCCCCAAAATATAATTATTTGCCGATCAGCCTTTTGAAAACTCAACCACGGTAATCTCGGCGTTCATTTTGTTGCTGTCTTTATCCGTTTTGGTCATATTGATTTTATCTATTCTCTTAATTTGCTTGTCGTTGACCGTAGCGCGGCAAAAGCTCATAATATCGTTATATTCGCCCGAAATCGTAATATACGCGTTGACCTGATTTACAAGCCCGGTATTTACAAGCTCGTCAAATTCAACGGAGTTAAGGCTGCAATTATACTTTTCAACGGTATTCTCTAAATCTATCATAATCTTCATCTGGTCGATAGGTTCCGATGAAATCATCTCGTCGTATTCGAGCTTCCTCGCTTTGTAAACGTCGCTCTGCTTTTTCAGCGCCAAAAGCTGATTTATTGCCTTTTGGTTGTCGGAATACTCAACCTTAATTTCGTCTATTTCACTGCGGGTTTCTTTAATCCCCATACTGCCGTAAACGATAAGCCCGATAAGAGCGATAATCATTATAATGAGTATGGCTATAACCACCCTGACGTCTTCAAGTATATTCTTTTTTTCGGATTTATCGCCCTTAGCTTCGCTTGTTTTATTCTTCTTTTTGATAACGTCGCTCAATGCCATAGCTTAATCCTCCTCTGCCTGCGTCTGAGTTTCCTCCGACGTTGTTTCGGAACCGTCCTCCGATTCCGTTGCCGCGTCGGTTGCGGCGGCGGTTGTGTTGGCAACGTCGGTGGTCTGAACCTCGCCGTTATCATCCGTTACAGCCTCGCCGTTATCGTCGGTAACCGTTTCGTATTTGGGCGCAACGGTAGTAACCTCAAGCGCGTTGGAAAGGCTCAACGCCAATGTAAACGTGACCGATTTTTCATCCCCATCGGCGCTTACCGTTCTGGTTATACCGACCGTTTCAACCTGCTTAACGGTTTTCTGCATTTCCTCCGTTTTGAAAAGCTCTACGTAATCTTTATAATCCTGATAGTCCTGAACCGTGCAGTTAAGGGTGCAGATACCCTTGCTGAACCAATCCTCAAGGTCTATCTGTGTAATCTGAACGTAATCGGGAGTTATGTTTGATACCGTTGTGACAAAGTTGACAGCCTCGGAATCCTTGGGTAAAATGCTCTGTATCATCTTTTGAGCCGATACGAGGTCGTCATATATAAGCTGATATTCCTGAAGGGCGGGGAATTCGTCCTCAAGCTGCCGATTTTTTTCGACAATGTTTGAAAGCTTCGACTTGAGAAGCTGATGCTTTATCAAAATTCCGCCGTAAACTATGAACAGGCACACAAGCACAACAAGAGCAACCTTTGAAATGAGGTCAACCTTCTTTTTACCCTCAAGGTGACGCCTGTAGCTGTCGGGCAATAAACTTACTTTAAACATTCATTATCCCTCCAATGCCTGAATTGCAAGGCCTATACAGCCCGTAAATTTATTGATAACGTTCTGCTCGAGTCCGAAATTAATTGATTTGTAAAAATCGGGAATTGTAACGGGCAGACTTACCATACCGGTTATTTCGTTTAAAAGCTCCTGCGAATGAGGCGCCGTTGTCAAAAAGTAGATATGCTCTATGGGAGCTATGTCGGGCCGCATGGAATAGTAGCCTACGGAGGACGAGGTTTCGCTGCCGAGCATTGAACCTACAGCCTCGATATCCTCTTTTTCAAGCTCGTATCCCGCTTCGCTGTTGTAAAGCCTTTTTACGTTTTCGGCAACCCTTTCAGGTATGTTGATTGAACGCGCCATCGAAATCTCGTCGCCCTGTATGACAAGGAAATTGAGCAGGTCGTCGTTCATATTCAAGACCGCATATTTTTCCTCGCCGACAACGTCCGTCTTAAGCGCCCTGCAATATGACAGCAGAGTTGCGTCAACGTCCGTTACCTGAAACTTTGAAGCCGAAAGTATGTTTATGTATTGCTCTATCATATTTCTTCTTGCGGCAACAAGCAGCACGTTAACGGTTTCCTGCTCCTCATCGTTAAACCCGTGACCCGCAACAACGTAGTCTATTTCCATCTCCTGAACGGGAATGGGTATAAACTCCTGAGCCTGCAGGAGAACCATATTTCTCAATTTATCGTCGTCAACCTTGGGGAACGTGGCGTATCTCATAATGACGTTTTCGTTGTTTATGCCTACAACTATGTCGGAAGACCTGAAGCCGCCGCTCTGTATAAGCTCCGTAAGAGCGATATTGAAAGCCTCCTGATCCCTGATAAAGCCCTCGTCTACCGTACCCTCCGGCAGGGGAATGTTTCCGCAGGCAAGTATCTCATAAACGCCGTTGTTGCGGCTTATTTCGGTCGCCCTGATTTCTTTTGTGTCAACCTCAAATCCGATTATGCTTTTAATTTTAGCCATATTTCGTATCTCCCCCATTAATAGCCTTCAACAGATGTCGAAGCCTGGAATATCGGCAAGTAAAGGGCTATAATCATTGCGCCTACTATACCGCCTATGCCTATAAGGGCAATAGGCTCAATCATAGCCTTCAGGTTTCTTGAAATAGTTTCAACGTCCTCCTCGTAAAACTCGGCGACTTTGTCAAGCATCTCGGGAAGAGAACCCGCTTCCTCGCCTATAGCTATCATACCTACTACCATGGGAGGGAACAAACCGCTTTTGTCAAGCGAATCGGATATTGCCTTGCCCTCCTCAATATCTTCAATAGCGTCCGCAACCGCCTTTGCAATCAAATCGCTTCCCGACGTGGGACCCGCGCTCTGCAAGGCTTCAACTGCGGTTACGCCGCCCGCAAGAAGCGTTGCAAGCGTACGGCAGAACCGCGCTATAACCTGTTTCGTGTTCAATTCCCCGACTATGGGAGCCGAGAGCTTGTGGTTCTCCCAGAAAATATGTACGGGCTTGCTTTTAATAACAAAGTAGAGAACCGTGATAATTATTGCAACCGCAAGAATCCAAAAATACCATTGCGTTCTAAGGCTTGTGGAAACGTTGAAAATGAACTGAGTTATGGGATTCAACTCCGTTCCCGCCGGCATCATACTCTGGAACGTGGGAACCATAAACGCAAGCATCGCTATCAAAAGCACAATAGCGAACAAGCCTATGTTCTTGGGGTAGGAAACCGCAGATTTTATATTGTCGTTAAGAGCCTTCTGCTTTTGAAGCTGGTTGGCAAGGCTTGAAAGCGACTGTTCAAGGATACCGCCCACTTCGCCCGTTGCAATCATAGCGATAAACAAATCGTTGAAAATCTTTGGATACTGTGCAAATGCGTCGGACAAAGGCATACCGCTTTCGACGTTTTCGCAAATTTCCGAAATTGCGGCGGAAAGCGTGGCGTTAGAGGTCTGCTTTGCAAGCGTGGAAAGAGCCCTCGTTACCGGAACGCCGGCGGACATCATTGCCGCCATCTGCCTTGAAAATATCGCAACATCCTCGATACCGACCTTTTTACCTCTCGTCTTTTTTCTTTCGTTAACGGTTTTTTCTTTAATTTCTGTGACGACGATACCGGCTTCCCGGAGCTTATCCATAGCCTCCGATGAACTTTCGGCGACAACCTCGCCGTGAACATTTTGCCCCTGCCTGTTCATACCGCCATATACAAAGGATGCCAAAGCGTTTGCCCTCCTCTTATATTAATGTTGCCGTTTAGAATCCGCCCGTTGAAAGCAGTCTTCTGACTTCTTTTTCGTCTACGCAGAATTCAATAACGGATTCTTTGGAAATTTTCTGTTCCCTGTAAAGCCTGATAAGAGCTTGGTCCATAGTCTGCATACCCTGCATCTGTCCGGTTTGCATCGAGGCGTAAAGCTGATGCTCCTTTTCCTCACGGATAAGGTTTTTTACGGACGGGGTATCTATCATATATTCTACCGCGACAACCCTGCCCTTGCCGTTAATGGTGGGTATGAGCTGTTGGGAAATAACCGCCTTTAAAGAGTTTGCAAGCTGCTGCCTTATCTGATTTTTTTGCCCCTCCGAGAAAGAGTCTATAATACGGGATATTGTCATAGGGGCGGTCTGCGTATGAAGCGTTGAGAACACAAGGTGTCCCGTTTCAGCGGCGGTAACTGCAATGGAGATACTTTCGGGATCTCGCATTTCGCCTATCATAATGGTGTCGGGGTCGTGACGAAGAACCGTTCTCAGCGCGTTTGCAAAGGAATGTGTGTCCGCGCCGATTTCCCTCTGCCTTATTGTTGATTTAATGTGCGTATGCAAAAATTCTATCGGGTCTTCAACGGTAACTATATTTGTTTCGTATCTTTCGTTTATGTATTTAATCATAGAAGCGAGGGTTGTCGATTTGCCCGAGCCGGTAGGTCCGGTTACAAGCACAAGCCCTCTCGGCAAATTGCAAAGCCGCTTAATGTCGCTCGGAAGCCCGAGCTTATCGAGATCGGGAATTTCAAACGGAATCGCCCTGAAAACCGCCGCAAGCGAACCTCGCTGAATTATGACGTTGCCCCTGAATCTGGCGCAGTCGGGAACCGCTACCGCAAGGTCAAGCTCCCAATCGTTTATAAGCCTTTCCTTCTGTACCGGAGAGAGTACGGAAGAAAGCATACATTCAATGTCCTCGGGAGAAAGCGCCGGATAATCCTCCTGCCTTTTCAAATCACCGTTAATTCTTATACAGGGTTCGACTCCCGCAACGAGGTGCAGGTCGGAGCCTCCCGTTTCAACGGTTTTCCTTAAAAGATCGTGCAATGTGCAGGGGAAATGGCTCTCCCTTCCTTCAAAAAACAATTTGTGCTACAACTCCTTAAATAACCCAAAGGGGAAAATTACTGTATTAAACGGCAAATCAATTACCGCAATAAGCCGTTATAGGGTGCAAGCTTTTTTGCCTGCACCCGATATTTTTCGGTATTAAGCCGCGTCCATTTCGGCAAGCAAGGCCTTAACGTAATCTACCATTTCGGGCGTTGCCCTAACGTAGGTTGTGCAGCTTGTTGTATCGCCGTTCTTGGAAGTAACGGTTACGAACTGGAATTCCGCGGTTGCGGGAATTTCGGGATGCGTCATACGCAGCGCCTCGATTCTCGACCTGCCTATGGAAGCGCTTGCCGTGCTTTCAACCGCCCTGTACTCCACTTCGGAGGTGGTTGCGGTATCGAGAGCGTCAAGCAGGGACTTAATCTGCTCCTGTCTTGAATAGTCACAGCTTACTATCAAAGCCTTTGAAACCTTCGGGTAAGCGTTGGTCTTGAAGGTTACTTCGCCTACGTCGATGTTTGCGAGCCTGTCGAGCATTTCCTGAGCCGTGCAGTTCTTAAGGTCGTAGATAAAGAACTGATTTTCAAGCTTCATACTGTCGGCATAGCTTTCGGTATCAAATTCCTTAATTTTGCCCTCCGCCTTATTTACTTCGGATTCAAGGCCCATAAGCCAAATTTTCTTCGACATCTTTTCCGGACCGTAAAGGCTTACGTCATAGGGGAAGCTTCCGAGGATTTCAACTGCCGCCGCCCTGTCGATATATTCGAGGGCAACCTCCCTGAGGATTGTATCCTCGGTCGGAGCGGTCGAGGTTCCGGGCTCGGAAGGCGCAGCCGTGCCGCTGTCGCCGGGCGTGCTTGCTCCGGGCTGCGTACTCGGCGCTGTGGTTGTCGGCTGTTCGTTGCCTGTGGAAGGTTCGATAACCTCCTGATTGGAGCCCTCAAGGTTTTTGCCTGTGAGAGGCTTATCTACAATACTTTTAATCGCTTTAATATCGGCAAGCGCCGCTCCTGTCACATATGTATATAAAGTGTACGGTCTTGACGCAAGTACGATTCCCGCGTCCATACCGAGATTTGAAAGCAATCCGCTGAACTCGGTCGCGTCAATATTTTCAAGCTGTATCGAGGTAAAGTTTGAAGTGATAAGCGACGCGCCCGCCGAAATGTTGCTGCTTACGTCGAGTATATCGACAAGCTCCTTGATTTTGGCAAGCTCCTTGGGATATGCGCTTATGTAAACGGTGCTTGTGTCCTGAGGAGTATCAACATACTGTATATTTTCAAGCCCGAGCGAACCCGCCTGCGATTTAAGGGTATCGACGGTAATGTATTTCAAGTTAAACTTAGTCATAACGACCTTGTCGACGAACGTGCCGTTAAGGTCCGCCGCCGTGCCGACCATAATCGTGTTGCCGTCCTTTAAATATGAGAGATCCGCAAGTCTTGTAACATAGTCAACAGCCTTTAGGGGTGATACGTTTTCAAGGTTTACGCTTACTTTCTGATTGGGCTGACCGTCGAAGATTACCGTGTAACCCGCATTTCTTGCTATAGCCGTAAGAGCGTCCCTTACGTCCGCCTCGTTAAGATTTAAAGTAAGTCTTGACGTGAACCAGGATCTTTCCTCGGTAGCCGAACCGAGGGGAACCTTGATTACCCTGCCAGCATAAAGCTTATCGGCATTTGAGAGCTTATTGGCAAGCATAATGTCGTTTGCCGAAACATTGTATTTTTTTGCAACGCCCGCAAGGCTGTCGCCCGATTTCACAACGTAGTATTGATAATCGGTGCTTGTGTCGTTGCTTGAGCCCATAACCGTGACGGGCATTACTGCGTTGGCGAGCAAAACGACCGCCAGCAGAGCTACGAGAAACGCCTTTAAACTTTTTCTTGAACCGTACATTATTCAGTCCCCCTGTGTTGACTTTTGGATTTTATATTTTAAAGAAAAGCTTGGTTATTTTTTCATCTCTATGGTTCTCGTTTTTTCGCCGAGAGAGAATGTTACGGAAGAATCCGTAATAGCCTCGACAAGCCATTGAGAGCTGCCGACGTAATCGCCTACCTGGAGAGTGTACGAAGCGTACTGTGTTTGGACCACCGCAGTCCAATAACCGTCGGAATTATAGATTAAACCGGTTAATTTTGCGTTTGCGATAACGTCCTCGGCAAAGGGATCTACGTTTTCGGCAACGGTTTCGTCCTGAGTTCGCTCGATTTCGGGAAGCACCGCAACCGCCTGACCCGCAACCGTCGCGCTCTCGTCAAGCTCCGTGTCGGATTTGGGACCGGAGAGAATAATAATAACCGCAACGACAACCGCTATAAGAACAAAGAGAGCCGGCAAAATTATTTTCATTTTGGGATTTTTATCGAAAAAAGCGGTAACGGAGCTGCCTTTTCGCGCGTCCTTTTTCCCGCCTCCGGATTTGAATTTTTTAAACAAATCCTTAACGTCCATATCTGCTAAGCCCATACAGTAACCCTCCAAAATAAATATCGCAGCGAAATTATTTTAACTGATAAAAAACAACTTAAAATTCCGATAAACGCCGAGGGGAAAAACAATCCCCCGAGCATAAATATACATTAAACTTATTTTATAATAAATCGTTGTCATAGTCAATAAAATTCAATCAAAAAACATTAAAAAATTAAATATTTTATTTAGTTTTTTACATATTTTCCTATTAGAGAAAAATATTGCGAATAAAAATCCCCGCGGCAAAATCGCGGGGATAAAATCGTTTTTCGTATTTGATTTTTTTAATCTTTTTTTGCTCTTTTTTTGCTTCTTGAACTGCCGTAACCGTAGCCGTAACCGTAACCGTAGCCGTAGCCTTTTCTGTAACCCTTGCCGTAGCCGTATCCGTAGGCGCCCCTTTTGCCTTTTAAGAAAGAAGAGGACAGGCCGCTCTCGGCGTCGTTGAAGATACAGCCGATTATCTCCGTGCCGGAGTTTTCAAAGTTTTCGACAGCCCTCTTAATTCGCCTTGCCGAAGCAAAATCCTGCTTAACGACGAGAACTATGGTATCGGAATAGGCCGCGAGTATGGACGCGTCTGCAAGCAGACCGCACGGCGCGGTGTCTATAATGACAAAGTCAAATTCCTTCCTTGCCTCCTCGATAATTTCCTCCATCTGCGCCGAAGAGAGGATTTCGGAGGAGTTCTCGTACGCCTTATTCGAAACAAGCACGAAAAGCTGATATTTTTCGGAATACTTTATCGACTCCTTGAGAGTCTTGGAACCGGAAATGATGCCGTATATGCCCTCGTCGTCCGTGGCGGCAAAGCCGAGCGTTTTGGCAACGGAGGGTTTCCTGAGGTCGGCGTCGATAAGCAATACCGATTTTCCGTTTTGAGCAAGCGAAAGCGCAATATTGGTGGCCGACGTTGTCTTGCCCTCGTTTTCAACGGTACTGGAAACTATAATTACCTTGTAGTCGTTTCTCGAAGCGACGTGTTCTATTTTGGTTCGTATCAATTTATAGGATTCGATAAACGAAAATCCGGAGCGTTTATCCGTAACAAGTATTCCCTGCCTGGGAACGTCCTTCTTAGAGCGTTTGCCAACCCTGCCGATAACGCCGAGCAGCTTCATACCGAGCTTGTTGGTAACGTCCTCGGTATTTTTAATTGTATCCTTAAACATAACCGCAACAATTATAAACAGGCAGGACAGAACAATGCCGATTACAAAGCCCATAGCCGTATAAACAAGCTTGCTTCGGTTTTCGTTGGGTTTTTCGGCAACAAGCGGAGGGTCGATTACCAAAAGCGAGGTGTTCGGGAACGCCGTTTCGATAGCGGTTGAATAGTTGTCAATATATGCGTTTGCTATAGCGTAGGACACCTTTGGGTCCGTAGTGGTAACGGTCAGGTTTACGATAGCGGTCGACTCGACCGAATCAACCGAAACGAACCTTTTGATGTCGTCCGGCGTAACCTTATAGCCGCAGGAATCCGCTACAGCCTTTGAAAGCTGGGTAGTAGTGAAAACGTACTTAAAGCTTTCGGCAAGCGAAATGGAAGCGCTCAGGTCGGCCGAAGAACGGCCGGCAACCGTTACCGCCTGAGTTTTATTGCTTGCGATAAACATAATTTTTGAAGAATATTCTTCAACATAGGTAGCCCTTGCGACAATAAAGCCGACCAAGGCGCAAATAATAGAAGAAAGTACGATTAACCACCATTTATCAACGAGCTTTTTGAGGTACATAAGAGCCATATCAAGGCTGAGGCCCTCGTCGTACTCTTTTCTTGATTCCGAATTATAATCCATTTTTTTCTCCTGTCAAGTATACTCAAGTCAATCTCGTAGGATATTATAGCAGATTAATCCCAAATATACAACTAAAATTTTTATTTTTCTACAGTTTCCTGATTTTAATTGATTTGTCCTCTATTTTTATTTCTTTGCCGCATATTTCATATGCCGCGGATTTATGAGAAATTATTATGCAAGTCTTTTCTTTAAGCGCTTTTATATTGTCCAAAAGCCTTTTTTCCGTCGCCTCGTCAAGGGCGGAGGTCGCCTCGTCAAGCAAAAGCACGGGCGCGTATGTAAGCACCGCGCGGGCGATTGCAAGGCGTTGAATTTGCCCCTCGGACAAGCCTTTGCCGCCCTCAAGCAAAACCGTATCGAGCTTATCCGGCAGCTCGTCGATAAATTCATCCGCGCAGCTTATTCTCGCCGCGCGCATAACCTCCTCGTCCGTCGCATTTTCGTTTACGAATTTTATATTATCCCTTACCGTTCCGCTGAAAAGCATATTGCCCTGCGGAACATAGGCGAACAGCGGTCTTGTGAACCTGTCCGCCGGGTATTCCGAACCGCCGGACCTTAAATATATTTTGCCCGAATCCGGCGGAATAACGCCCAAAAGCAGTTTTAACAACGTGCTTTTTCCTATTCCCGAAATTCCCGAAATCACGATAAAGTCGTTTTTTTCTATTTCAAAGCTTCCGTTTTCAATAACAGAGTCCCTGCCGTAACCGAAGCATACGTTTTCAAAGTTTATGCTTTCAAGCTCATTGTAAAGCTTTTTCACATCAATGCCGCCGTCGTTTTTCGTTTCGCCGCACTCCAAATTTTCTATCTCGATAATCCTGTCGGCGGAGGCGAGCATGGAATAATACTGCGGCACAGCGGCGGAAAGCGCGGTAAAGGGCGTCTGAACTTGGTTTACAAGCTGCATTACGGCGGTAAGCGTGCCGAAGGTTATGCCGCCCGTACAAAGCCTTGCGGCGCTCCAGACAAGCGCCAAAAGATAACCCAGCGAAAAAGCCGCCGAGAAGCCGAGATTTGCAAAAATCGACCAGCGGTTTTTTCTTATTTTCGCTTTGTAGTTGTCAAGCTGTAAATTTTCCGACTCCTTTTTCATTTTTTTGCCGACGCCGAAAATTTTAACTACAAGTAAGCTCTCAACCGTTTCCTGCATAAAAGAGCGCGCCCTGCCGTCCGTTTCCTGAACCTCTCTGTGCAGTTTTTTCATAGAGCCTCTGAAAATTCTTGTAAAAACAAAGAGTAAAATTCCCGCCGCAAGGAAAACTGCGGCAAAGGTCTTATCGAGAAAAAACAGCACCGCAAAGGCGCATACAAGCCTCGTTACCGTTGAAACTACGCCGGGGACTATAGACACTACCGCCTGGCTTATCACGTTTACGTCGCTTGTGAGCCTTGTCATCAGCTCGCCGCTGTGATAGCGGCTTATTTTAAGATAATCCTTTTCAAGTATGTTGGAAAAAAGGCTTGTTTTGTATTTGATTTCAAGCCTTCCCGAAACTCTGACCTCTATCGCCTTGGAGGAGAGCTTTAATATTATTTGAAAAACAATTACGCACAAAAGCATAACGGCGTACTTAATAAGCCCCTGTACCGAACCCGCCTGAGCCCTGTCGATAATGAGCTTTGCGAACACCGCCATGGAAACGGAGCAAGCCGAGTACAGAGCGTCGCACAGTACGAGCGACACAAGTCCCGGCATTTCCTTTTTGGAATTTGCCCATATCCAGTTTAACGCTTTCGTGTTATCCATTTTTTCAGCAACCCTCTGATTTTAAATATATACTTTCTCATCGGTCTGAAAAGAGTCCAAATTGCGCCGTAAAGCCTGTAGCCGAAAGAATTTTCCGAAATTTTTTTGCCGTTCCTGACCACCGCCGCCGTAACGCCGACAATCCGAGCGTAGGCTATATCCTTTTCGATTTCCCATTGGTTGTCGCCGCAGGCGCAAAAAGAATTTTCCCCCGTCCTGACCGCCCTGTGCAAAACGAAGGCGCCGTCTTCTCTTCTGTAGAGGGGAATATCATACTTTTTTAATTTGCCGTCAAACGCCCTGAGTATAACCGTGTCCCTTTTTTGCGTAAGCAAAGGCAGCATACTCGTTCCGTTTATATTTATCTCAAACGTGCCGCCGCTTTTGAGTTTTTCCTCTATTATCGGCAGCAAGTCCTCAAGCCTGTATCCGCTGTCCACAAAAATCAATCCTCGATAATTTTTTCGGCGCGAAGCTTAATTATATACCTGTCAATATCCCTTGCGGCTGTTTCCTCGTCGACGTCGTATTCCGCCAGAACCTCTTTTACGAGTTCTTCCCTGTCCGCCCCGTTTTCGAGAAATTTCCAAATAAAAGCGCCCACGCCGTTTAAGGTCATAATCCCCTTGAAGCTTGACTGAGTTTCCCCGAGCGGAACAACAACGTAGCTGCCCGCAATTTCCTTTAAAGCATAGCCTTCTTTAATTTTCATAATTACCTCCGCCGGATTTTATATATTCGTTTATGCCGTTATACGCGGTGAAAACCGCTTCCCGGGACATATTGCATTTGAGCCTGAAAACCGGTATCTCCCTCAAAACCGCGTCAATCATAGCGAGCAGCTTCATCATCCGTTCCCTGTCCGAAGGCCGCAGAGTCTGCGACATAAAACGCGGTATCGCCTGCCCCGGCGTCATACGCTCTATGCTGTTTTCCTTCGCCCTTTCGAGAAAAACCACAGCCCTCAAAGGAACGCGGACGTTTGCGCTCTTGTCGTCCTTCCCGCTGAAAGGAGTTCCGCAGGCATACAGTGCGCCGTTTATTTTTCTTATGGCGGGCTTATCGTCGTTTATTATGCTAACGTCGTCAAAAACCTTTTGCCACAGAGCCGTGTGCGTGGATTTGCCAATCCCGCTTTTTGCCGAAAAGAGGTAAGCGCAGCCGTCCTTTTCCACAGCCGAGGCGTGCAGCAGCATACCGTCGTAATCAAGCAGCTTGTAATAGAACATCTCGCCGCAAAATATATAATCGCACTCGTCCAAGCTGAGATGCGGGAGCCTTGCCGCCTTTTCTTTGAGCGTTTTTTCGGGTACGCCGACAAAGAAATCCGCTTTTTCGCCGCCGTCCTCGGCAAGATATGCCCTTGAACGCTCGTAAACCAAGCCCTCTTTGCAATCCATATTCACTTTAAGACCCGCTATGTCAAAAAGCTCCATTTTTAACCTCTCAAAGCATTGAATAGAATTATTTTAACATTTTTTCATGGTTTTGTATAGATTGTATTTCAATAAAATTATTCTCTGTTAAAATACGCTTATTACGGCTTTGCAAAAAGCTTCTAAAAAAAGGTCACTCTCCAAATAAGGCAATTCGGAGAGTGAAACCGCCGTAATTATCAATATGCCTTGCCCCAGTAAAGCATCTTTTTCGCAGGCTTGCCGCAGCATACGCATTTGTCGGAAATTTCGGTCTGCTCAAACGGAATACAGCGGGAAGTTACGCCCGTCTCCTCTTTGAGCTTATCCTCGCACGCTCTGTCGCCGCACCACATAGCTTTGATAAAGCCGGGCTTGTTGTCCGCAATTTCCTTGAGTTCCTCAAAGCTGCGAGCCTCGTAGGTCATTTTTTCTCTTCTTTCGAGAGCGTTTTTGTAAAGCGAAGCGTGAACCTCGTCGAGCAATTCGGGGATTTTTTCTTCAAGCTCGTCAAGGCTTACAAAAATCTTTTCCCTGTTGTCGCGGCGCACTATGACGCATTGATTTTTCTCTATATCCTTGGGGCCTATCTCCAGACGGAGCGGCACGCCCTTCATTTCGTATTCGGCAAATTTCCAACCGGGAGTATTGTCCGTTTTATCGCACTTAACCCTGCAAACTCCGGAAAGCCTTTCGGTAATTTCGTCCGCCTTTTCAAGCACGCCGGGTTTATGGTACGCTATGGGGACTACGACCGTCTGTATGGGCGCAATCTTCGGCGGAAGCACAAGCCCGTTGTTGTCGCCGTGAGCCATAATAATAGCTCCGATAAGCCTTGTGGACGTGCCCCAGGAGGTCTGGAAGGGATATTTAAGCTTATTGTCCTTATCGGTAAACTGTATTTGGAAAGCCTTTGCAAAGCCGTCGCCGAAATAATGGGAGGTTCCCGACTGAAGCGCCTTACCGTCGTGCATAAGAGCTTCTATGGTATAGGTGTCTTCCGCACCGGCGAACCTTTCCTTTTCGGTCTTAACGCCCTTTACAACGGGAATCGCAAGCACGTTTTCGCAGAAATCGGCATAGACGTTCAACATTTTGATTGTTTCTTCCTGCGCTTGCTCGGCAGTGGCGTGTATGGTATGTCCCTCCTGCCACCAAAATTCCCTTGTCCTTAAAAACGGTCTTGTTGTTTTTTCCCAGCGCACAACCGAAACCCACTGATTGTAAAGCTTGGGCAAATCACGGTAAGACTGTACGGTTTGCTTGTAATGCTCGCAGAAAAGCGTTTCGGAAGTAGGTCTTACGCAAAGGCGTTCCTCAAGCTTTTCGCTGCCGCCGTGAGTAACCCACGCAACCTCTGGTGCAAAGCCCTCGACGTGGTCCTTTTCCTTTTCCAAAAGGCTTTCGGGTATAAACATAGGCATACAAACGTTTTCGTGGCCGGTCGCCTTAAACATACCGTCCATAATCTTCTGTATGTTTTCCCATATGGCGCAGCCGTAAGGCCTTAAAACAATACAGCCCTTTACGCTTGTATATCCGCAAAGCTCGGCTTTTTTTACAACGTCGGTGTACCACTTTGCGAAGTCCTCGTCCATTGAGGTTATTTCCTCAACCATTTTTTTCTGTTCTGCCATTAAACTACATCCTTATCTTTCCTATTTTGCGCTTAGTTTTCTTCGATATATTTAACTATATCCGCCACGGTTTTTATTTCGGAAATCGCCTCGTCGGGGACCTCAATTTTAAATTCGTCTTCAAACGTCATAACAAGGTCTATCAAATCAAGGCTGTCGGCGTCAAGATCCTCTCTTATTACCGTTTCGGGCGTAATGCTGTCCGAATCAATTTCAAACTGTTCGCAAATAATGTCTCTGACCTTTTCAAAAATCATAATAAGCTCCTTATATGAATTTAATTAAATTACCGATTACATTACATTTTAAATAAATATTCGGCTTTGTCAATAGCTTATTCAAAATTCTTTAAGCTGTGAAAAGCCTCCATATCCAAAGAGCCGAAAATTTTAAGCTCCTCAAACGCCTCAAAGGCGATTTTCATAACGCCGCCCTTAACCGCGCTTTCTATATTCATAGGCATCACGGGGTCGTGTACGCTGAGCCTCAAAAGGAAAAAGCCTTTTTTGTCGGGAGCGCCGAAAGAAACCTTTACGCCCTCGCAGGAATCCGAAGCAAGCTCCCATTCGGGCTTGAGCTTTGCAACTCCTTCAAGGTGTTTTATGACCTTTTCGCCGTATTCTCTGAAATTTTCCTCTTTTATTTTAAAGCGAAGCTCGGTTTCCTCCGCGGGTTCTTTTAAATCCTTTATCACGCTGTCGAGCGTTTTCCCCTGCGCGCGCAAATCCGCCATTTTAATAATAATTTTAGTGATAAGATACGCTCCGTCGTCAAGAAAATAGTTTTCCTTAAATGCGGCGTGACCCGAGGTTTCTATCGCAAGCGGAGAGTTAACGCCCTCCTTGCAGAGCCTTATGCTTTCGTCAATAACGTTTTTATAGCCTCTTTTAAATCGTCTGTGAACCCCGCCGAGCTTTTCGTTTATAAACTCCGTAAGCCCCGCCGAGGTGACGGAATCGGTAACTATTGTTCCTCCCGCGTTGTTTTCAAGCGCAATGCTTGCCGCAAGCGCAACAAGCCTGTTTCGGTTGATTTCCTTTCCGTCGGCGCTCACGCACGCCGCCCTGTCTACGTCGGTATCAAAAATCACGCCGAGATCCGCGCCCGAATTTACAGTCGCCTCGCATATGGATTTCATCGCTTCTTCATTTTCGGGGTTTGGAACGTGATTTGGGAACATTCCGTCCGGTTCGAGGTATCTGCTTGCGCTTATGTCGGCGCCCAGGGGTTCAAGCACGCCCTTTGCGAAAAATCCGCCCACGCCGTTGCCCGCGTCCACAGCTATTTTTAAGCCCTCAAGAGGTTTTTCGTAATTCGTGTAAGAATTAACGCCCTCTTTTATAAGCTTTTTGAGATGCTCGCAGTAAACGGACATAAAGTCGATTTCCGCGGCGGTTCTCGAAGTATCGTAGGCAACCGCTTCGTACTTTTCCGCAACCTCAAGGATTTTGCTTATCTCCTCGCCGGAAAGTCCGCCGTCGCCCGTAAAAAATTTAAGACCGTTTCTGTCCCACGGGTGATGGCTTGCGGTTATCTGAACCGCGCCGTCGCAGCCGGCAAGCTTTGTTGTCATAAACATTGCCGGAGTGGAACAAAGCGAACAATCCTTTACGTTTACGCCCATTGACAGCAGTATATCCGTAACGGCTTTTTTTATTCTCTGCGCCGACACCCTTGAATCGTGGCCGACGGAAATTACAAGCTCGTCCTTATCCTTGCCCGTTTTTGCACAAAGGAACATAACGAACGAGGCGGTAATTCTCATAACGGCTTCATCGGTCAATTCGATTTCGTGCTCGTTGTTATAGCTTACCGCAACGCCTCTTACGTCGGTGCCGCTTTTTAAATTCCGAAGCTTCAAAGCAAATTCCTCCTGACTATTTCATCGGCGGCAAGCAAAACGCCGATTTTTGACGAAAAAAAGTTAAGCCCGCCCTGCATCCATACCGCATACGGCTCGCGAAGCGGCGCGTCCGCAGAAAGCTCTATGGAGGAGCCGGAGGTGAACGCGCCCGCCGACATAATAACCTTGCTGTCGTATCCGGGCATATCCCAAGGCTCGGGGGCAACATACGAATCCACGGGAGCGCCCTTTTGCATACCTTGGCAGAATGCGATAAGCCTTTCGGAATTTTCAAGGCAAATCGCCTGAATTATATCGTGCCTTGTCTCATCGCTTCCGGGCGTAACCTTAAAGCCCAGCAGTTCAAAAAGCGAGGCGGCGAAAACCGCGGTTTTAAGCGCCTGTTCGGTAACATGGGGAGCGTTGAACAGACCCATAAAAAGGCTTCTGTTAAAGCCGAGGGTTGCGCCGAGCTCCGAACCGAGTCCGGGCGTCGTCAGCCTGTAGGAGCAAAGCTCGACAAGCTCCTTTTTGCCTGCGATATAGCCGCCGCTCGGGGCAATTCCGCCGCCCATATTCTTAATAAGCGAACCGGCAACGATATCCGCGCCCGCCTCTATAGGTTCTCTTTCCTCGGTAAATTCGCCGTAGCAGTTATCAACCATAACCGCGGCGCCGGGGTTTACGGCGTGTACGTCGGAGCAAACCCTTTCTATTTCCGCAACGCTTATGCTGTGCCTGAGCTCATACCCTCTTGAACGCTGAATATAAACCATTTTCACGCTTTTGTCGGCGGCTTCGAGCTTTATCCTCTCGTAATCGAGCTCGTCGTTGTCCTTTAAATCCACCTGTCTGTATTTAACCGCGAAATCGGCGAGAGAACCCTGCCCTGCGCCCTTTGAGCCGAGTCCTATCACCGAATGTATGGTATCGTAGGGCGTACCCGTTACGCACAAAAGCGTGTCGCCGGGTCTTAATATGCCGTACAGGCACACGGCAAGCGTATGCGTTCCGCAAGCAAGAGCGCCCGCCCTTATTATTGCGCTCTCCGCGGAGAATATATCCGCAACAACCGAGTCAAGCTTTTCCCTGCCCTTGTCGGAATAGCCGTATCCCGTAGTTGTGTTGAAATCCGTTTCGTCTACCCGATTTTTGATAAACGCCGCAAGCACCTTTTGCTGATTGTATTCGCCCGTGCGCTCTATTTTTTGAAATTGCTTTTCCGCTTTTTTAAGAGCCGCTTCGCCCGCCTGCTTTACGGTATCGCTCAAATCAAAATATGTATTCATAGTTCAATCAATCCCAAATCCATATAAGCCTTTCTCTCAAATCCTATTTTTTTGTAAAAGTTTTCCGCCGCAAGGTCGTTGCAGGCGAGGAAAACCGTATCCCCCTCTTTTTTAAAATCCCTGCATATGCCCGAAATGCAATCGCTTGCGTATCCCATTTTGCGAAAATCCCTGTCGGTGGCAACATCTCTGATATAAACCATACTGCCGAGCCTGTCCGCAACCGCGGCGGACAATATCGAATTTTCACCCGATTTTACCGTTCTGACGGTGGTAAAGCCGTTAAATATGCCCCTTGAAGTTCTTGCAAGCCAATGCTTGTAAGCGTTTTCGGAAAGCTTTTTTAAATCCTTATCCTTAACCGCGTTTGCGCCCTTTATTATATCCTGCCGCGATTTTGTAAGCAAGTCGAAAACCGGGCGTAAGCCGTCGTTTATCTCAACCGATTTTTTACCCTTTTCTATATCCTTTTTCAAAACCATAAGGCTGATTTTTGAAAATGCGGTCATGGATATTTTTGCGCTTACCGAGCTTTCGCAGTGAACTACCATTGCGCCGAGCCTTGAAACAAAGTCGCAAAGCTCATAGAAATCCGCGTTTTCCTTTGCGGTCAGAAAAACCTTGCTCGTTTCCTTTTCAACGACAAGCGCAGTTACGTCGTCGTCCTGCGTCTGCACCCAAGCGCCGTCAACGCTTGTGTAATCAAGCAGCGACATAAGCACAAACATTCCGTCCGCGCTTTTTTTGAAAAAATCCGCAAGTCCGAGCGCCGTTTCCGAATTAAGATTCTCGATAAGCTTAATCATTCGCAAGCTCCCCTATAAGCTTTTGGGCGAGCAGCTTGACGCTTTCGATATCCTCAAGCTTTGCAACGCAGGACGGCGAGTGAATATACCTTGTGGGGACGGAAACCGCTATGGTTTTCACTCCGCCGCAGGACTTATGAATTGCCGCCGCGTCGTTGCCTCCCGCAACCGCCGTTTTGGTTTGGCATTTAATGCCGTTGTCCTCTGCGATTTTCAAAGCCCTTTTATACAGTTGAAAATCGTAAACAGTACCCGAATCCATATAAGAAACAACCGCGCCGCCGCCGAGAACGCACACCTTTTTGCCCTCCGGCACGCCCGAAACATCGTTTGCGGTTGTCCCCTCAAGCACAACGGCGAAGTCCGGCTTAACGTTGTATGCGGCGACCGCCGCTCCCCTTGTGCCTATTTCCTCCTGCGTGACAAAGCAGGCGGTAAAATCATATTCCGTGTCGGAATTTAAAATATCTATAAGTATTTTACAGCCCATTCTGTCGTCAAGCGCCTTTGCCTTTACAAAGCCGTTTCCGTACAGCGTATAATCCGAATTAAAATAAGCGCTGTCGCCTATATTGACATAATGCTCCGCCTGTTTTCTGTTCTCCGCGCCTATATCTATATACATTTCATCAAAGTCCGGCGCTTTTTTCAGCTCGTCCGCCGAAAGATGATGCACCGCCTTGGAGGCTATTACGCCGCTTACCTTTCGTTCGCCTACGGTAACGCTTCTGCCGAAAACCACCCTTGCGTCAATGCCGCCGACGGGAGCGAATTTTAAAAAACCGTCGTCCGTGATGTAGGTTATTATAAAGCCTACCTCGTCCATATGGGCGGAAAGCATAATTTTATTTTTCGGCCGTTTGCTTCCCTTTTTTTCAACAATCAAGTTCCCGAGGTTGTCAACGCCGTAAGCGCAATCAGAAGGCAGAAGCCCGATTATATAATCCCTTACCTCGTCCTCTCTTCCCGAGATTCCGTTTATAAGGCATAATTCTTTAAGCATCGAAAACGCCTCCGTCTAAAATGTACTGCGCCAAAAGCTCGCCCGTATTTTTAACGTCGTTTAAGGAAACAACCTCGACGCCCGTGTGCATATAGCGAAGCGGAACGGAAAGGAGTCCGCATCTGAAGCCCTTGCCCGAAACGCCTATGCAGTCGGCGTTCGTTCCCGTTCTGCCGTTCATAATCTCAAGCTGATAGGGTATTCTCTTTTCCCCCGCAATCAGCTTTAATTTTTCGGAAATTTCCCTGTCAAGGGAGGGTGCGCAGCCTATCATAGGCCCGCCGCCGAGTATTCCGCATTCCTCGGCGCGGGAATCCGGAGTTTTTGCAAAGCTTACGTCAACCGCTATACATTCCTGCGCGTCGGCATTGTATGAAGCTACTCTTGCTCCGCTGCCGCCGACCTCCTCGCGGGTGGAAAAAACAACGGTGATTTTCCTGCCGCATTCCCTGCCTTTAAGCGTATGAAGAGCGTACAGAACAGCCGCAATTCCGCAGCGGTCGTCCAAAGCGGGAGCGGCAATTTTTTTGCCCGCAAGATGCAAAAGCTCCGAGTCAACCGTTATCCTGTCGCCCGGCTGTACCGCCTTTACGGCGTTTTCGTAATCCATTCCTATATCTATAAGTATATCGCCGATTTCTACCGCTTTCGAGTCCTCTCCCCTGCGTTGAAGATGGGGAGGCACGCTCGCCGTAACGCCCTTGATTTTTTCCCTGCCGTAAACAGTTACCTGCCGGGCCAAAAGGGTTCTGCCGTCTATACCGCCGCATTTTGCAACCCTGAGGAAGCCCTCGGGCGTTATCGAGGTTACAATAAGCCCAACTCTGTCGATATGAGCGTCGAGCAAAATTCCGCTTCGCCCGCCCTCGATTTCGCATATAAGATTTCCGAGCTTGTCCGTGCGGGTTTCGCCGTATTCGCTTAAATATTTTTCCGCCGTTTCAACCGCGTCCCCCTCCGCCCCCGGAGTACCCGAACAGGCTGTAAGCTTTTCAATAACCTCTAAAATATCCATAACATAACCTCAATTCAGATTTCAACGCCGCCGACAGGTCTGATTGAAAGCACATAGCAGGAGCCTTCGCCGAAAACGGCTTCCATTTCCGCCTTGTATTCGCCGAGCATACCGTTGGGCACAAATGCCTGAATGGTACCCGCAAAGCCTCCGCCGTGAACCCTCCAGGCTCCGGCGCCCTTCAAAATTTTCTCGGAAAGCGCAAGCGCAACCGAAACGGGCTGAACGTCCGCCTGCTTGGGAGCAAAAACATTTTGATTGTATTTGTACGAGGAGTCTCCGCTTTCGATAACATAAGCCTTGAAGCTTTCAAAGTCGTTATTTCTGAGCGCTTCGACCTCCTTTATAACCCTCGAGTTGTCGCCGAAAAAGTGTATCGCTCTCAAAACCGCTCTGTCGCCAAGCTCGCTGCGAAGCTCGGGGATATTCTTTTTAAATTCGCTTTCGTCAACCTCTCTTAAAACGTTTTTGCCGAAGTACCGGGCAACGCTTTCCATTTCAATGCGTATAGCCGCATATTCGTCCGTAAGGTTTGAATGACTGCCCTTGGTGTCAACTATGCAAAGGGAATGTCCGCAGGAAGCAAAATCAAACTCAACCTTTTCTATTATCGGCTGTTTCGGATTTTCAAAATCTATAGTGATAAAGCCGCCTACGGAGCTTGCCATCTGGTCCATAAGTCCGCAGGGCTTGCCGAAATATTCGTTTTCGGCGTACTGGGCTATTTTTGCTATTGTAACCGCGTCCACACTGCCGTCGTTATAGAGGTAATTCAGCATTGTCCCGACAAGCACCTCGTATGCCGCCGACGAGGAAAGCCCCGAACCCGAAAGCACTCTCGAAGCCGTTACCGCGTCAAAGCCTCCGATATTTAAGCCGTGGTTGAGGAAGCCGTTTATAACGCCCCTTACAAGCGCCGGAGAATGTCCCTCCTCCTCGTGATGAACGCTTAAATCCGATATATCGACAACGTCCATAGCATAACCCTTTGACTTAATGCGGACGATATTGTCATCGTTTTTTGAAGCAAGTGCAACAGCGTCAAGGTTTATTCCCGCCGCAAGCACCCTGCCGTGGTTGTGGTCGGTATGGTTGCCGCCGACCTCCGTTCTGCCGGGCGCGGAAAACATCCTGATATCGGCGCCCGACGAAAAGAACTCGTCAAAATCGTCCGCCAGCGAACAAAATCTTTCGTACTGTAATTTTATTTCCGACTCGGCAACGTAAACCCTTTTCAGTCTTTCGTCAAGCCTTCCGCCCTTTAAATCCTCTCTAAGCTGCGCCGTCGTGTACATAAAATATCCTCCCTGCGATTTTTAATCACTTAATTTTATCTTTGCCGTTTGCAAAATTCAAAAACATATTTATGCCTATCATCGCTATTCCCGTAAGAACAAAAATTATAACCAAAGGCAGCATAAAGGCATATGAAAACGGGTCAAACACATGCCGCCCCACCATACTGTAGGAGATTATTTTAGGTAAAAATCCGAGCATGGACAAAAAGATATATTTGTAATAGCCGTAACCCATAGCGCCGTAAAGCTGGCTTACCGTGTTGATGGGAATGCTCGGCACAAGCCTCAGCGCAACGAGAAGTCCGTCCTTTGACGAGGCGTCGGATTCGAGAACCTTCTGCACGTTTTCATAACGGCACAAAAATTTATAAACGAAGCCTCTGCCCAAATGCTTGCCCCAAAAGAATTTTATGGTGCAAAGCAAAACGAACCCGACTATATTGACGGCTACCGCCAATTCCGTGGGGAAAGCCATACCCGCAACAACGCACACCGCGGAAATGGGTATGGGCAGCAGCGCCTTGGCAAGATACAAAAGCATGATAGCTATAATAATAAGACCCTTGTTGGGAATTGCAGCTATTGCATTGTCCAAATTGTCAAGCATTTCCAAGAACTTTGCATACCTTACCGCAAACTGCTGTATCTGCATAAGCATAGTCAGCGCCAAAAGCACAAAGCCGATTATAATAAGCAATAAGCCGCAAAGATTCAAGAGCTTACTCCTTGTCAGGGATCTCATTTTCAAACGCAACCACCTCTGTTTTACGCATAAACATACATCATAATTTTATAACATAATCCTCGTAAGGTCAAGAATTAAAGAAACTTTAATATTTTTATATTACTTTGATTAATTTTATGCTACAATAAATAATAAAACCTACGGAGGGAATTTTATGCTGAAAACAGTCATACTTGACGCAATTACCACAAATCCGGGTGATTTATCCTGGGAATGGCTTTCTCAATACGGAGAAACCGAAATATACGACAGAACGCCCCGAGAAAAAATCGTTCAAAGAACAAAAGACGCAGATATAGTAATAACCAATAAAACGCCGCTTACCAAAGAAACTATAGAAAAAATGGAAAAGGTTAAGTTTATAGCCCTGCTTTCGACGGGATATAACGTAGTTGACTGCGAATATGCAAAACGGCGCGGCATTCCCGTTTCAAATATACCGTCTTACTCAACCATGGCTGTAGCGCAGCTTGTTTTTGCTTTTATTTCGGAATTTTGCAACGGCGTTGCGCTTCATTCCGAAGACGTAAAAAACGGAGGCTGGAGCAGTTGCCCGGACTTTTGCTATTGGAAACAGCCGCTTATAGAGCTTTGCGGTAAAACGATAGGAATAGTGGGCTTCGGCAAAATAGGTCAGGCGGTCGCCGACATAGCCGAGGCTTACAAAATGAACGTAATCGCCGTATCGGGTCACGAAACAAATCAATCCGGCAGGAAGAATTTTAAATGGGTGAGCCTTGACGAGCTTGCAAGGCAGTCGGATATAATAAGCTTTCACTGTCCGCTAACCCCTAAAACGAAAAAAATGCTGAATGCGGAGTTTTTGGAAAAATGCAAAAAATCCGTGTTTATCATTAATACCTCAAGGGGCGCCGTGGTTGACGAAGAGGCCCTGGCGCGGGCGCTTAACAGCGGAAGGATTGCCGCGGCGGCGGCGGACGTTTTATCTGCGGAGCCTCCGGAGCCCGACAATCCGCTGCTTTCCGCAAAAAATTGCCTTATAACGCCGCACATAGCCTGGGCAGGTTACGAAACAAGGCTTAGGCTTATGACGATTTTGCGGGAAAATATTAAAGCCTTTTTTGAAGGCAAGCCCCAAAACGTGGTTAATATGTGATTTACCGTAACCGAACTTCATAAAATTTAAATTTTCGTCAGGCGTTTTGCTCGCTTGCAATACGTCCGAAAATTATATATAATATTCAAAACGACAAAACGACAAATTTTTTGTTCCCGGGGGAATTTTAATGGAAAAAATACTTGTTTTGGATTTCGGCGGTCAATACAACCAGCTTATCGCCCGCAGAGTGCGGGATAACAATGTTTATGCCGAAATTCTGCCGTACACAACGCCTATTGAAAAAATCAAGGCAAATAATTACAAGGGCATAATTTTCACCGGCGGGCCCAACAGCGTTTACGACGAAGCCTCGCCGCACTACAGCGGTGAAATTTTAAAGCTCGGTATTCCGGTACTCGGAATTTGCTACGGCTGCCAGCTTATCGCTTGGATGCGTGAAGGCGAGGTTGCAACCGCCCCCGTTTCGGAGTACGGAAAAATCGAGGTTACGCTTAATTGCGAAAGTCTGCTTTTTAAGGATATACCCGAAAAAAGCGCGGTTTGGATGAGCCATACCGATTACATTTCTCAACCGCCGCAGGGCTTTAAAATCACCGGCACAACGGATAACTGCCCCTGCGCCGCTATGGAAAATCCCGAGGAAAAAATATATGCGGTACAGTTCCACCCCGAGGTCACTCATTCTCGGTTCGGCAAGGAGATACTGCGCAATTTCCTGT
The DNA here is from genome assembly GCA_947630835.1 of uncultured Clostridia bacterium. Taxonomy (GTDB): domain Bacteria; phylum Bacillota; class Clostridia; order Oscillospirales; family Acutalibacteraceae; genus Fimenecus. Next base: position 38,065 of record CANRIZ010000023.1, read on the forward strand.
ATCTTGTCTGCCGTTGCTCCGGTGACTGGATAATGGACGATTTTATTGACAGAACCGTGGCGGATCTGCGTGAAAAAATCGGCGATAAAAAGGTAATTCTCGGTCTATCGGGCGGAGTTGACTCGTCCGTTGCCGCCGCTCTCATTTCCCGTGCCGTAGGCAAACAGCTTACCTGCGTTTTTGTTGACCAGGGGCTTATGCGTAAGGACGAGGGAGATTTTGTTGAAAAAACCTTCACTTCGCTTTTCGATATGAATTTTGTGAGGGTGAATTGTCAGGAGCATTTCCTTTCAAAGCTAAAGGGCGTTACCGACCCCGAGGAAAAGAGAAAAATAATCGGCACGGAATTTTTCAATGTTTTTTGGCAGGAAATTCGCAAGGAAAGCGACAAAGGATTTTTTGCCCAGGGCACAATTTACCCCGATTGCATAGAATCGGGCAAGGGCGACGCCGATGTTATAAAAACGCATCACAACAAGGTTAAAATGCCCGACGACGTGGAGTTTGAGGGCGTTATAGAGCCGCTGTGCGACTTGTTTAAGGACGAGGTGCGCGCCGTCGGCGAAAAGCTGGGTATACCTAAGGAGCTTGTCTGGCGCCAGCCGTTCCCCGGTCCGGGACTCGGAGTGCGTATTATAGGAGAAATCACCGCGGAAAAGGTTAAAATTTTGCAGGAGGCGGACGCAGTTTTCCGTGACGAAATGGCAAAATCGGGCTACGAGAGCGAATTGAGCCAGTTTTTTGCGGTCCTCCCGAATGTGAAAACCGTAGGCGTTATGGGCGATCACAGAACATACGAGCATCTTATCGCGCTGCGCGCCGTCACAACCGATAATTTTATGACCGCCGATTGGGCGCAGATTCCCTACGACCTCCTTGCCCGCGTTTCCAACCGCATAACAAACGAGGTGGAACACGTCAGCAGAGTAGTCTACGACATAACCTCCAAACCCCCCGGAACAGTTGAATGGGAATAAGTTGAGAAGTCGTAAAAACCCAGTATTTATGCGGGTTTGCAGACTTTCGAGAGGTCTTTTGATAACA
>CANRIZ010000024.1 GCA_947630835.1 uncultured Clostridia bacterium
ATCAACGCTCTTGAATACAAACCCGCCGATTACTCCAAGCTCAACTCCGCTCTCGCACAAGTCCCGGAAGACTTGTCAATTTACACCGACGAAAGCGTAGAACGTCTTAATTCGGTTATCGACAGCTTAAACTACAACCTGAACGTAACAGAGCAAGACAAGGCGGACAAACAGGTTGAAGATTTGCTTGAAGCTATCAATTTCCTTGAAAAGCGTTACATTTTAGGCGACGTTAACCTCGACGGCGAAATTACCGTCCTTGACGCGAAATGGGCTTTGCAATACATTGCCTCCCTTCGTACTCTCGAAGCCCTCTCATTAAAATCGGCAGATATGAACCAAGACGGCAAAATTTCCGTCCTCGACGCAAAATTAATCTTAATTGCGGTGATAAGCGATTAATCACGGCATGTCAAAGCAATACGAGGGCTAATTATGAAAGACCGATTTATTAAAATTTGCAAATTCATTACTTGCCTTTTGTGATATAACGCTAATTTGGAAGGCGGTTTAAGCTTATGAAAAAGGTATTTTCGGTATTTATGTCTTTAATACTTATGCTTTTTATGTTCAGTCCGTGCTTTGGCGTTTTTGCTGCACCCTTGCAGGAAGAACGGGAAAGCAAAGAGTTAAACAGCTTTATTAACGGAATTACGCAGCTTGTTCGGGAATATGATGCGGATAAAGAATTTACCGTTCCCGACAACGACGAAACAGCCCAGATTCAAACATTTTCTGCCGAAAATACAACAGATGAAACAACGGATAACGACACATCTGAATACACCTTACAAGATTTCCAAACCGCCCGTTTAATCGTCCGTGCAAATGGCAATTTTGACGACTGCAACGCATTGGAGCATATTAGCGGCTTTGAGGATTTTCATATTTTGCAGTATGAAAGTCCCGAACAAGCTATGAGCGCTTATACGGATTTGCAAGCAGAAAAAAATATAACAAATGTTGCGCCCGACGAGGTTGCAGCGCCGTTGCAGGGCGAAAAAGTCGAAACCTTGACGGCAAGTGAAATTTCGGAAAAAGATTATCTTTGCGGCCGGAGCGTGGACAGAACACAGTCAAAAAGATTGCAGGAATATCTTGCGCAATCGGATATTCCTATGAAACAAGTTGTTGTTGGAGTTATTGACACAGGCGTAGACTATAACCATGAATTTTTAAAGGATCGTATTGTTAGAACAAATTTTAACTCGTCTTCCGACGGAACCCCGGACGATGAAATGGATAACGAATACGAATGTCATGGAACAGCTGTAAGCAGTGTTATTGCAGATAATTCTCCTAAAAATATATCAATAGCCGTATATAGAGTTCTTAATGATGACGAAAGTACAACAACGAGTCAAATTTGCGCGGGATATTTAAGGGCTATCAAAGATAGTGTTGATATAATTAATGTAAGCTTGGGTCACAATGATGAATCCGGAATGGCGGAAGCTTGTATTATGCAAGCTTATTCGTGCAACATTCCCATATTCACGGCAATAGGAAACGTTCCTTACATCGATATATCCACACTTCCCGCGTGTATTGAGGAATGTATAATTGTATCTGCCACAGACGAAAACAATACAACGGTTTCGTGGAATACGCTAAGCAAATATACGGATATTTCCGCGCCCGGAGAAGATATACCCGTTGCCGTTATACATAACGGATATGAAGTATGGTCGGGAACTTCTTTTTCTGCGCCATGCGCCGCTGCGTTAGGTGCGATTTTAAAATCGATTAACCCTAAAATAACGGTTGATGAAATAGAAGCTCGATTAAAAGAAACTTCTATAGATGTTGAAAAAAATAACTTTTATGAATCAGCGCAAGGAAACGCTTTGGACAATTATCATTCTCTGCTTGACGGCGTCGGTATGATTCAATTTTGCAACGCGCTCGGTTTGGAAAAGCTTACAGCACCCGTGTTAAATTTAGAGGCTAAAGTTTATGTCGGCGAGCAAACCTGCACAATTACTTGTGATGACAAAAATGCAACTGTTTTATATACCACGGACGGAACATATCCCGATTTTGAAAACGCCAATGTATATACACAGCCGTTTCAGGTTACAAAACGCACCCGTATTCGTGCTGTTGCATACTATCAGGACGGCGGATATTACAGCGACGAAGCAGAAGCTACGCCCCGTATTCAATATACGGACAGCGATGAAAATTTTGTAATCGATAATAACGGTATCATTACAAAATACAACGGAAGCATATCCGATTTAAACGTCCCCGAAACCATAAAAGGAATTGGCGTAACGGGATTTGCTAAAGATGCGTTTAATACCGTGATTGGGTTAACGCTTCCCAAGACCGTGACAGAAATACCCGAAAGTGCTTTTATAAAAAATACAACACTTGAATTCATATATGCGGAAGGCGTATTAAATATCGGAAACTTCGCTTTTTATCAATCGGATATTAGATATTGCGATTTTCCTAAAGCCGCAAATATAGGACGGTCGGCTTTTGAGTTAACGCCCAAATTATATTATACTAATTTCCCAAGTGCAGAATATATTGGAAGAACCGCCTTTATGAATTCCGGATTAATATAGTTTGACGGACCGAATGTCAAAATCGGCTGCAACGGTATGTTTCAGCAGTCATTAAGACTGGAAAGCGTCCGATTGCCGCAATTAACCGCAATTTCTCGTGGGACAGGCGTTTCCGGTGAATTCTATGAAGATAATTATTTGTTTTTTATAGAAATGCCGCTGGTTGAAAATTTATTTTCCAATTCGTTTTATGGAACTAATATTTCAAATGCTGATTTTCCATGCATTAAAGAAATAAATACTAAAGCTTTTTGTAACTGTATGTGCTTGGAATATATAAATATGCCGGCGCTTCTTACTGTTCCAAAACAGGCTTTTGGAAATGGTCCTCTTTTTGATTTTGATATAAACGCAAGTCCTCGATTTTACCGTTTGGACAGCGTAACTCAAATCGAGCAGGACGCTTTCGGAGAATATCCGACTTCACGCATCGAGTTTTCACATCTTGAAACTGCCCAAAGCTTGCCGCAGACAGAGGGCTGTATAATTGCTATGCCTTCAACTTTCAAAGAATGTACCGAAGATACAAAGGGGCGCAATTACAAAGTCTATGGTACAAAGGGAACATATGCCGAGCAGTGGGTGAAAGAAAACGATCACGAATTTATTAATATTTCGCAAGATACTGCTATTTTGAAAGATGTTCCTATGGAATATACCGACAAAACGCAAACCTTGTCACCTGATGTAATCGGCTTTAACCGAACATATCAATGGTACGCAAGCGACAAGCCCGACAACACCGCCGGAACACCCATAGAGGGTGCAACGGATAGGGAGTTTAACCCCGAAGATTACCCTGCGGCTAAGTATTACTATTGTGTTGTCACAAGTACCGATGTAGGCTACGACCCAATAGAAATTAGAACAGGCGTTACGGAAAATATGACGCTCAACCCTGCCGATTATTCAAAAGTAGAAAAAGCTAAATCGGAAATCCCCGAGGACTTGTCCGTCTATACAGACGAAAGCATTAAGGCGTTGCAGGATATTTTAGACGGCATAGACTACAACTTGGACGAAACCGAACAGAGCAAGGTTGACGATTACGCAAAGGCAATAGAAGAAGCAATCAACGCACTTAAATACAAACCCGCCGACTATACCGCATACAATGCCGCAGTTGAAAAAGCAAATGCGATAGACCGCAGTCTATACAAGGATTTAACTGCACTTGACAATGCACTTTCGGTTGATGTTAAAGATAAAAACATAACAGAACAAGCAGTAGTTGACGAACAAACAAAGGCAATAGAAGAAGCTATTAACGCCCTTGAATACAAACCTGCCGACTATACCGCATACAATGCCGCAGTTGAAAAAGCAAATGCGATAGACCGTAGTCTATACAAAGATTTAACTGCACTTGATGAAACTTTAAAAACCGATGTCAGCGGCAAGAATATAACCGAACAGGCAGTAGTCGACGAGCAGACACAGGCGATCCTTGAAGCAATAGAAAAACTTGAATACAAGCCTGCGGACTACACAGAGTATAACAAAGCAGTCGAAAAAGCTAATGCCCTTGACCGTAGTCTATACAAAGATTTAACTGCACTTGATGAAGCTTTGAATGTCGATGTCAGCGGCAAGAACATAGCGGAACAAGCGGTTGTAGACAAGCAAGCAAAAGCGATTGAAGAAGCTATCAACGCTCTTGAATACAAACCCGCCGATTACTCCGAGCTCAACTCCGCGCTTGCACAAGTACCGGAAGATTTATCAATCTATACCGACGAGAGCGTAAAACGCCTTAATTCGGTTATTGATAACTTGAATTACAATCTAAATATAACAGAACAAGACAAAGCGGACAAACAGGTTGACGATTTGCTTGAAGCTATCAACTCCCTTGAAAAGCGTTATATTTTAGGCGACGTTAATTTGGACGGCGAAATTACCGTCCTCGACGCGAAATGGGCTTTGCAATACATAGCCTCCATGCGCTCCCTTGAATCCCTCTCGCTAAAAGCCGCTGATATGAACCAAGACGGCAAAATTTCCGTCCTCGACGCTAAATTAATCTTAATTGTGGTGGTAAGCAATTAATCACGGCAAGGCAAAGCAATACGAGAGAAAATTATGTAAGATAAATTTGCAAACGCAAGAAATTCATTACTTAAACTTTATTTGATACATAAACCAATTTGAAAGGCAGTTTAAGCTTATGAAAAAGGTATTTTCGGTATTTATGTCTTTAATACTTATGCTTTTTATGTTCAGTCCGTGCTTTGGCGTTTTTGCTGCACCATTGCAAGAGGAATGGGAAAGTAAAGAGTTAACCGGCTTTATTAGCGGGATAACGCAGCTTGCGCAAGAATATGACAAAGGTAAGGATTTTGTTGTTCCCGAAAATGACGAAACTGCGCAGATTCAGACATTTTCTGCCGAAAATATAACAGATAACTCCAATTCAAAGTACACCTTACAGGATTTCCAAACCGCCCGTTTAATCGTCCGTGCAAATGGCAATTTTGACAACTGCAACGCATTGGAGCATATTAGCGGCTTTGAGGATTTTCATATTTTGCAGTATGAAAGTCCCGAAGCGGCGATTACAGCTTATGAGCAATATAAAACTATGTCGGAAATTGAAAATGTTGCACCCGACGAGGTTGTAAATGCTTTGCAGGATGAAGGATCCGATTCCGAGCTTTTAGATTCCGATATTATTAAAAATCAAAAATATCTTTGCCAATGGGGTCATGACAGGACGCAGGCAGACAGGCTTTTAGATTATATAGAATCTTCGGCTATTGAACTAAATACGGTTACAGTCGGCATTGTTGATTCCGGTGTGGACTATAACCATGAGTTTTTAAAGAGCAGAATAAAACGAACTTATTTCAATTCATCATCTAACGGAAATCCAAACGATGAAATGGATTGTGAAGAAGCACATGGCACGGCTGTAAGCAGCGTTGTGGCAGATTATTCACCTGATAATGTGAAGATTGCAGTATATAGAATTCTCAATAGTGAGGGTTGGGCATCTGTTACGCAAGTTTGCGCCGGTTTTTTACAAGCAATTGCAGACGGCGTTAATATTATCAATGCAAGTATAGGGTTTTCAGATCATTCCGGCTTAGTTAATAAATGTGTAAATAAAGCGTATTACGAAAATATACCTTTATTTACAGCAGCGGGAAATGAGGGAAAGTATGCCGTGTATGAATTGCCGGCTAATGTGGCAGAGTGTATAACTGTATCTGCTACGGATGCGAACAATACTGCGGTTAAATTTAATTCACTTACTCCGAAATCGGATATATCGGCTCCGGGGGAAAATGTTACTGTTGCTGCGTTAAATAATACATATCGCTTATGGTCGGGTACATCCTTTGCCGCTCCTTGTGCGGCGGCGTTGGGAGCTGTTTTAAAGTCGGTTTATCCGGAAATAACGGTTGATAAGATAGAGAGCCAATTAAAAGATACCGCATATGATGTTAAAAGATACGGTGAGTATGAATCGTCGCAAGGCAGTAACATGGACAATTATTATTCTCTATTGGATGGTTTCGGTATGATTCAGTTTTGCGATGCTCTTGGATTAGAAAACTTTACCGCACCTGAGATTAATTTAGAGGATAAAGTTTATGTCGGCGAGCAAACCTGCACAATTACTTGTGATGACAAAAATGCAACAATTTTATACACAACAGACGGAACATATCCCGATTTTGAAAACGCCAATGTATACACACAGCCGTTTCAGGTTACACAACGCACCCGTATTCGTGCTGTTGCATACTATCAGGACAGCGGATATTACAGCGACGAAGCAGAAGCTACGCCCCGTATTCAATATACGGACAGCGATGAAAATTTTGTAATCGATAATAACGGTATCATTACAAAATACAACGGAAGCATATCGGATTTATATGTTTCCGAAGCTATAAATGGGATTACAGTTAGAGGATTTGCTAAAGATTCGTTTAATAACCTGACAGGATTAACACTTCCTAAGACCGTGACTAAGATACCGGAAAAAAGTTTTTATAAAAATATATCGCTTGAATTTATTTGCGCCGAGGGAGTTACTGATATAGGAGAGCAATCTTTTGAAAATTCACAGCTTATGTATGCCGAATTTCCAACCGCAAAAAATATGGGAAATTCCGCTTTTGCTTATACTTCCCGTTTCTGTTTGGGCAGTTTTCCTAATCTTGAAGATATGGGTAGAAATGCTTTTATGTATTCAAATATTATTTCGTTTAATTGCCCGAACATAAAAGCGTTATATAATGGGAGCTTTGTATGGTGTGCAAGACTTGAATCGGTTTATCTTCCGCAATGTACCGAAATTATCTTTACCTCTTCCTTTGAAGGGACTTTCTACGAGTGTTCCAGATTGTCTGTTATTGAAATCCCTTTATTGAAGTGTACATACTTTTATGCTACATTTTATGACACGGGTATTATGCAATCGGATTTTCCATTTATTGAACAAATATCACCTCGGGATTTTTATGACTGCTCTTTATTAGAGATTATAAATATGCCGTCTTTATTATCCGTTCCCGAAGAAGCTTTTAACGGAAGGAATAATTCAGGTGGTACAAAGCCTCGGTTATTCCGTTTGGACAGTGCAACTCAAATCGGACAGGACGCTTTCGGAGAATATCCGACTTCACGAATTGAGTTTTCACATCTTGAAACTGCCCAAAGTCTGCCGCAAACAGAGGGTTGTATAATTGCTATGCCTTCAACTTTCAAAGAATGTACAGAAGATACCGTAGGCAGGAATTACAAAGTCTATGGTACAAAGGGAACATATGCCGAGCAGTGGGCGAATGAAAACGGCCACGAATTTATTAATATTTCGCAAGATACTGCTATTTTGAAAGATGTTCCTATGGAATATACCGACAAAACGCAAACTCTTTCTCCCGATGTCATAGGCTTTAACCGAACATATCAATGGTATGCAAGCGACAAGCCGGACAACACCGCCGGAACACCCATAGAGGGCGCAACGGATAGGGAGTTTAACTCCGAAGATTACCCTGCGGCTAAGTATTACTATTGTGTTGTCACCAGTACCGATGTAGGCTACGACCCAATAGAAATCCGTACAGGCGTTACGGAGAATACAACGCTCAACCCTGCCGATTATTCAAAAGTAGAAAAAGCTAAATCGGAAATCCCCGAGAATTTATCACTATACACAGACGAAAGCGTTAAGGCGTTGCAGGATATTTTAGATAACATAGATTACAGCTTGGACGAAACCGAGCAATCGGTTGTTGACGATTACGCAAAGGCAATAGAAGAAGCTATCAACGCCCTTAAATACAAACCTGCCGACTACACCGAGTATAACAAGGCAGTCGAAAAAGCAAATGCCCTTGACCGTAGTCTATACAAAGATTTAACTGACCTTGATAATGCCTTATCGGTTGATGTCAGCGGTAAGAACATAACCGAACAAGCGGTTGTAGACAAGCAAGCAAAAGCGATTGAAGAAGCTATCAACGCCCTTAAATACAAACCTGCCGACTACACCGAGTATAACAAGGCAGTCGAAAAAGCAAATGCCCTTGACCGTAGTCTATACAAAGATTTAACTGACCTTGATAATGCCTTATCGGTTGATGTCAGCGGTAAGAACATAACCGAACAAGCGGTTGTAGACAAGCAAGCAAAAGCGATTGAAGAAGCTATCAATTCCCTTGAGTACAAACCTGCCGACTATACCGCATACAATGCCGCAATCGAAAAGGCAAATGCTCTTGACCGCAGTTTATACAAAGATTTAACTGCACTTGATGAAGCCTTAAAAACCGATGTCAGCGGTAAAAACATAACAGAGCAATCGGTTGTTGACGAACAAACAAAAGCGATTGAAGGAGCAATCAACGCCCTTGAATACAAACCTGCCGACTATACCGCATACAATGCCGCAATCGAAAAAGCTAATGCCCTTGACCGTAGTCTATACAAAGATTTAACTGCACTTGACAATGCACTTTCGGTTGATGTTAAAGATAAAAACATAACAGAACAAGAAGTAGTTGACGAACAAACAAAGGCTATCCTTGAAGCAATAGAAAAACTTGAATACAAGCATGCTGATTACTCCAAACTCAACTCTGCTCTTGCACAAGTGCCGGAAGACTTGTCGATATATACCGACGAGAGCGTAAAACGCCTTAACTCGGTAATTGAAAACCTAAATTACAACCTAAACGTCACCGAACAAGACAAGGCAGACGAACAAGTTGAAGCCTTACTTGAAGCAATCAACGCTCTTGAAAAGCGTTACATTTTAGGCGACGTCAACCTTGACGGCGAAATTACCGTCCTCGACGCGAAGTGGACTTTGCAATACATAGCAGCTCTGCGTTCGCTTGAAGCTCTCTCGCTAAAAACCGCGGATATGAACCAAGACGGCAAAATTTCCGTCCTCGACGCTAAGTTGATATTAATTGCCGTAATAAGTTGATTTTAAATATACAACGACAAAAATTAAGCCTCCCGATTTATGCTTTCGGGAGGCTTTTTGCAAATGTTCATATATAGGCATTGACTTTTTTATTGTTTTTAAACTCAACTTTTATCCATACGCCCGTAAGCGCCCAGGCTATAAAAAGAGCAATAAAATAATCGATTCTGCCGTAGGGGAAAATTGAAATTATATCAAAAAAAGTGTGCGCTTCTATACCGTTAATAATAAGATACCATTCCACAACTATTATCAGCCTTGCAAACGGCAGAGCCGTGGCAACGGAGAAACACAGGCAGGCAATCTGCGGCGCCCAATTTTTAGGCCATTTTATCATTCCGATTGATTTAACATTGGGATCTCCGTAGGTTATATCCGCCAAATATCGGCGCATATCCGTCGTTTCGCCGGAAACGGGGGATTTATACTTTATATAAGCGTAGTATGCCATTACAAAGTAAATCGCAAAGGTGATAACGTTTATAGCGATTAGCCCGAACCAGTCCATTTTAAAATTAACTACCAACGGGTTGCCCTCAAGCGCTAAATCCGGAGTGGCAAAGAATGTCAGCAACAGGTCGAAAACCGTTATCAAAAAATATGAAATTGTTAAAATGCAAAAAACAATTTTTTTCTTCATATACTTTAAAAACAATAAAAAATTCCTCATCCTTCTAATTTATAGTAACATAAATTTTTCGCCTTTACAATAATTTTATTCCTTACCTTCCTTTTTTGAAAAAACCGTGCCTATTCCCGAAATTACAAGAAAAAACCCGAAAATTATTCTAAGCATCGATTCGGGAATTGTCTTAATAAACAGGTTGCCGATAAACACACCTATAATTCCGCCGAAAATCATAGGCAGAATTTTTTTAAATTTTATAAGCCCGTTTTTATAATATATATAAAGCGAGGCTACGGAGCAGGGGATAAAGAAAAACAGATTTTTGCCCTGCGCCTTTAGCTGCGGGGTGTTTTTAAATAGCGTTAAGTAGAGTATAAGCACTCCGCCGCCGCCCAAGCCCATGGAGCTGATAACCGCCGAAATAACGGCGGCAATAATGTCAACAGTATTCATCTTTTAACCGCCAGACGTATTCCCGCCCAAATCATAAACAGCCCGAATACGATTTTTGCCGCTTTATTTGAAATTTTGCTTAAAATTTTCGTTCCTATAAGCGCTCCTATAACGGCGCAGGGTATAAGATAAATGTTTTCGTAAAAATTGACATGACCGTTAATAAAGTATATAATTAAGCTGATAATTGTAATGGGGAAAATTACGGCTATGGCATTTGCCTGAGACTGTTTTTGGGTAAATCCTGCTTTGTTTAAAAGCTTTACCGCTACTATTCCCGCGCCGGCGCCCAAAATGATATTAATCGCGCCGATTAGAATTCCGCTTAGAAATAAGACCGACTTTTTCATATTTTCACCGTTTTTATATTGTGGAATAAGGAGTGAATTATACCATGCAATTAAAATTCAAATCGGGTGTAAATTTTTGGCTCAAAATTTTAACCGTAATTTTAAATATCTTAATTTTACTGCTCTTTATTGCTAAAATTTTTATTGATTCTTATATTACGATAAAATTCGGAATAGCTTTGCTTGTTATCGAGGTTGTTTTGATATTGCCGTTGCCGTTTTTTACTTATTATGAGTTTCGCGACGATTATCTTTACGTCCATGATTATCCCATCAGGTTTTTTAAAATTAAATACAAAGATATTTTCGACGTTGAGGACGGAGATTTTGAGGCTAAAAACAAAAATATTGTTGCGCTGTCGCTTGACAGGATTGTTATTTGCTATAAAGTGATTAACAAAGACGAGGAAGAAGAAAAAAGGTATCTTTACATTTCGCCTAAGGATATGAGCCTGTTTTTAATCAGGCTAAGCGCAAGGCTTCAAAAGAACAAGGTCGATATTGAAGAAAAGGCAAAGGAAATAAGTTTAAAGCAAAAAGAGCAGGAGCTTAAAAAGAAGCTTGCCGAGGAGAGAAAAAGGGCAGAAAAAGAAGCCGACAAGCCCGAAATCATAAAAGCCGACAGTATCGATAAGACGTCGGGCTTCATAGTAAGCGACGAAGATGAAAATACCGTCGATAAAGAGGATTGATTTAATAAAAAATTAAAATCGTTGCAGAAAAGCTGTAACGATTTTTTTACGCCGATTATACGCTGTTTTCCTTGATATAAAAGGCGGAATTTGGTATAATTATTTTAATTTGATTTAGGGAGAGGCAGTATGAAAATTCTCGGTATCGAATCCTCCTGCGACGAAACGGCGGCCTCAGTTGTTGAGGACGGCAGGAACATACTTTCAAATATTGTTTCAACTCAAATAGAAAAGCATAAAATATTCGGCGGCGTGGTACCCGAAATTGCTTCACGGCTTCATACGGAGTCCGTTTCTTTCGTGGTAAACGAGGCTTTAAGGCAGGCGGGCAGCGGTATAAAGGATATAGACGCAATAGCCGTAACCTACGCTCCCGGGCTTATAGGCGCATTGCTTGTAGGCGTTAATTATGCAAAAGGGCTTTCCCTGTCGTCGGGCGTACCGGTTGTGCCGGTGCATCATCTTCGCTCGCATATCGCCTCAAATTATATTACTCACAAGGATTTAAAGCCCCCGTTTATGTGCCTTGTTGTTTCGGGCGGCAACACCTTGCTGTGTATGGTTAAGGATTACACCGATTTTGAAGTGGTCGGCAGAACCCGCGACGACGCCGCCGGCGAGGCAATGGATAAAGCGGCAAGAACCATGGGCCTTGCGTACCCGGGCGGAGTTAATCTCGATAAAGCGTCAAAACATGGCAATGCGGACGCTTTTAAATTTCCTAACCCGAGCGTTGAGAACAGCCCGTTCGATTTCAGCTTTTCCGGACTTAAAACCAATGTAATTAATATAATACATAACGCACGGCAAAAGGGCGAGACTATACAAACGGAGGATTTGGGAGCTTCGTTTATCAAGGCGGTTGTAAATTCGCTTGAAAGCAGAACTTTGAAAGCGCTTGAAAAATACGGCGCCGATACCCTTGTGCTTGCGGGCGGCGTTTCGGCAAACTCCGTGTTAAGGGAAACTATGCTTGCAGATTCGGAAAAATACGGATTTAAACTGTATTTGCCCGAGCTTTCGTTGTGCGGAGACAATGCCGCCATGGTAGCTTCGCAGGGCTATTATGAGTTTATCGGCGGCAAAAGAGGGGATATGTCGTTAAACGCCTTTGCGACTATGCCCATTACCGAAGACAATTAACACAACATTTTGTTATTTTCAATATAAAAATAACAAATTCTTGATATTTTTTTAACAATTAGATATTGAATAATTTTCCTAAATATATTATAATTTTTTCATAATGGCGAAGATTTTGATTTTTCATTTTGTCATTAATTTTGTTTAATTTATTTCGACTTACGGTCGGATTGCAAAGGAGTAATATTTTATGACACTCACAACAAACAAGAGCATACTTGATTGGATTGATGAGAAGGTTGAGCTTGTCAAGCCCGACAGCATTGTTTGGATTGACGGAAGCGAGGAACAGCTCGAGGAGCTTCGCAAGCAGGCGTGCGAAACCGGAGAAATGATTAAGCTTAACGAGGAGCTTCTTCCCGGTTGCTATTATCACAGAACAAAGCCCAACGATGTTGCAAGGGTTGAGGACAGAACGCTTATTTGCTCTAAAAAGGAAGAGGACGCGGGCCCCACGAACCACTGGATGGCTCCCGAAAAAGCATATAAAATGCTTTATGATATTGCAAGGGATTCTTACAAGGGCAGAACCATGTATGTAATTCCTTATTCAATGGGTCCCGTAGGTTCGCCCTTCTCAAAGGTAGGTATTGAGCTTACAGATTCTATCTATGTTGTTCTTAATATGGCTATTATGACCCGCGTCGGCAAAAAGGTAATGGACGCTTTCCTCGACGATTCAAACGATTGGGTCAGAGGGCTTCATTGCAAATGTGACGTTGACGCAGAAAAAAGATGGATTTGCCAGTTCCCCGAGGACAATACCATAATTTCCGTCAATTCCGCTTACGGCGGAAACGTGCTTCTCGGCAAAAAGTGCTTTGCGCTTCGTATTGCTTCGTATCAGGGCAAAAACGAAGGCTGGCAGGCCGAGCATATGCTTATACTCGGAATTGAAAATCCGCAGGGCGAGGTTAAATACGTCTGCGCCGCTTTCCCGTCGGCTTGCGGCAAAACAAACCTTGCTATGCTTATTCCTCCCGAGGGATACAGAAAGAAAGGCTACAAGGTTTGGTGCGTAGGCGACGATATTTCCTGGATTCGTAAGGGCGAGGACGGCAGACTCTATGCCATTAACCCCGAAAACGGATTTTTCGGCGTTGCTCCCGGTACGAACGATAAATCAAATCCCAACGCTCTTGCGGCTACAAAAAAAGGTACAATCTTTACCAATGTTGCGAGAAACCTTGACAACAACACCGTTTGGTGGGAAAGTCTTGACAAAAATCCGCCCGTCAATGCAGAGGAGTGGACAGGTATTAAAACAAACGGCGTAGAGTGGAAAGCCGAGGGCAAAAACCTTGCTCATCCGAATTCGCGTTTTACCGCTCCTACAGAGAATTGCCCCTGCCTTTCTCCCGAGTTTGAAAATCCGCAGGGCGTTCCGATTTCAGCCTTTGTATTCGGCGGCAGACGCGCAAAGTTAGCTCCGCTTGTATATCAGTCAAGGGATTGGAATCACGGCGTGTTTGTAGGCGCTACCATGGCTTCCGAAACAACGGCGGCAGCCGCAGGCGCAGTCGGCGTCGTTCGCCGCGATCCTATGGCGATGCTTCCTTTCTGCGGCTATCATATGGCTGATTATTGGCAGCATTGGATTGACATAGGCAAAACGCTTGACCCCGACAAAGCTCCTAAGATATTCAACGTAAACTGGTTCAGAAAAGATGACGACGGCAACTTTATGTGGCCCGGATTCGGCGATAACCTTCGCGTCCTCGAATGGATAATCAAACGCTGTGAGGGCGAGGTTGACGCTAAGGAAACCGCGATAGGCTATCTTCCCTATGCCAAGGATATTAACCTTGAGGGCCTTGAAGGCGAGGTTACCGAGGAGTCGCTTGAAAAAATCCTTGACGTTGACAAGGAGCTTTGGAAAGAGGAAGCAAAGGGAATTGAGGAATTTTTCGCAAAATTCGGCGACAAGGTTCCCGAGGAGCTTGAAGAAAGCCTTGCGACTCTTAAAGCAAATCTTGATAAATAATTGAGCATAAAACGAGCCTCCCTTATCACGGGGAGGCTTTTTTCTGCTTGCGTTTAGCTTTACGCCTTTTGCTTTTCGGCTTCCTTTTCAAGAAGTATCAAATACTTTCCGTTTTCATCTTTTGTAAGAGGGTGCTTTTCGTCGCTGTCGTTGTTTTTGCCGAGCCAGGTGTTTTTGTATTTCTGACCTGAAATCAACTCGCAGCGTTTAATTTCATCCTCGCTTAAATAAACGCTTCCGTATTTATGCTTGGTTGCTATCGCCGCGCGTATCATAGTGTGGTCGTCGCCCGTCATTTGGAATTTTTTTAGCAGAATAAGCGATATTACGGCGGTAACTATCGGAATAATCGCAACGCATATCCTAACGCCGAGTATTGCGTTGGACGACTGTGCGAAAATTTCGCCCGTTTGCTTTTCATATTGCGCAACCGTATCGCCGGTAATAAGCCCGAAGCCTTCAAGCGTAAAGCCTACCATTGCCGCCATTACGCCGCTTATGCTCTTTTTAATCAGCGTGCTGAAGGTTGAAATAACGCCCTCTCGTCTTCTGCCTGTAATAAGCTCGTCAACGTCTGTAAGGTCGGGGAAAATGTTTGTAGAAACAAATCCCAAGCCAGACATACCGAAGGGATATAAAATCATACTCAAAAGCATAAGCGCTACCCAAATTAAAGAGCCCTTTCCGCTGCTTGACTGCATTATTATGCCTATCGCAAGCCCGGCTATCATAAGAGGCGTAACGATATTTCCGCATTTTTTCTTGCCGTATTTCATTGTAAGGGCATAATTTAGCGGAAAAGCGCCCGCTTCCGCAACGCCCGCAACAGCGTTGAAAATCGCATATTTGCTGTACTGGTTTGCAAGATATTTGATATAATAAACCTTTGAATTGTTATAAAATCCGGTAGAGAATTGATACGCAAGGCTCATAAAGAAATATTGGCGGAAAGAACGGTTTTTAAATACGAGCGCGTATTCCCGCAAAACATATTTTACGTCGAGCTTTTCGTTTTCCATACCCAAAGAGCTCGGCTCCTTTGTTTTCTTAAACGTCAAAAATACAGAGATTGAGAAGAAAACGGAGAGTACAAGTCCTATTATCAAAAACGGTTGCTTTGAACCCGAAGTAATATTGTCGCCCGAGCCGAAAAGCTCCAAAATCGCTACAACTATCAAAAACGCCGGAACCATACCCGCCGAGTTAAACAGATAACCGACGGAGTTGTACTGGGTACGCAGATTGTATGCCGGAGCAAGCTCGGGGAGCATTGCGGTATGCGGTACGCATATTATGGTATACGCCGTTTTGTAAAGCATATAAACCGCTATAAAATATACCATAGCCTTTACGGGGCTTGATTTGCCGTCAAGTCCGTAGCCGTTCCAAAGCAGGGAATATGCCGTGAAAAGCACAGGTATTCCCCAAAGCAGATAACGGCGGTGCTTGCCGTATTTTGAACGGGTGCGGTCGGTAATTATGCCCATAACCGGGTCGGTTACGGCGTCCCAAACGGTTGCAATCATTACAACAATTCCCGCTTGCTTCAACGATATGTTTATTACATCGGTTAAAAAGATAGTAAAATACATACCGATTATGTAGCCTGCGCCGCCCATAAAAATATTTGCGTAGCTGTAGTTTATCATAGGCAGTATAGCGGTTTTAAAATCGCCCTCTACTCCTATGGCTTTTTTAATTTTCTCTCCCATAAAATTCCCTCGGTTATGTTTGAATTTGAATTTAAGTCGGGTTAAACGGCAATCAGCTCTTTTTTTCGCTTATAAAAACTCTGAAAAGGGGAAGACAGGCGCCGAAAAATTTTTTGTAAGCTTCGCAGTAATCTCTGTCTTCACGGGTTCGTTTACAGCCGCCCGCACGGCAAATGGGGTAAAATTTACACTTTTTGCATTTTTCGTCGACCGGCAGACTTTCCTTTAAAAATTCAATAGCCTTGTCGCAATGCGCCAGGGTATCAAAATTTTCGTCTTTATCGTCAATGTTTCCCAAAAGCCATTCGTCGGTACAGTAGAAATCGCAGGGATAAATATTTCCGTTTCCCTCCGCAACAAACTGGTGCATACAGTGACCGCATATTCCGCACTGCTCGGTGGGGTTTCCCAAATAAAGATGCACAATGTTGTCAAAATATCTTACGCTTGTGTATTGACCTCTTACATAGTCCTTAACATAGTAATTAAAGCATTTTATAAGAAAGTCGGCGTACTGTTCGTTTGTCATATACAGCTCGCTTTCGCTTTTGTCGCCGAACGGACGCAGACAGGGGATAAATTGCAGATAGCGAAATCCCTTGCTTTTAAAAAACGAATAAATTTTATCTATATTGTCGGCGCAGTTTCCTGTAAGGACGGTTAAAATATTAAAATCAACCTTAAAGCGTTCGAGCAGCTTTGCGGCGCTCATCACCCTGTAAAAAACATTACTGCGTTTTTCGTCAACACGGAAGCGGTTGTTTTCAAAATCGCCGTCAAGGCTTAATCCGACAAGGAAATTGTACTTATGAAACAATTTTGCCCAGTCCTCGTTTACAAGCGTGCCGTTGGTCTGAATACTGTAATAAATTACGCTTCCCTTTTTGTTTTCGTCCTTAACTTTTTCCGCAAAACGCTCAAAATATTCTATCCCCGCCAAAAGCGGTTCTCCGCCCTGAAAGGCAAAGGCAACGCTTTCTCCGCCTGCGAAGTCAAGCGCTTTTTTGATTAAATTGTCCGCGGTTTCTTCGCTCATAATTCCGAAAGAGGAAACCTCCCTTAATTGAGAAACATTGTGATAAAAGCAATATCTGCACCTTAAATTGCAAAGGCTTGAAGCGGGCTTAATCATTATTGAAAGCGGCGGCATACATATCACTCCAAAATATTTACGCCCTCTGAAAAGGGGAGGGCGTAAACACTTAATTATTTATTGCTGTAGTAATCTTGATTGATACCTCTGCGGTTTTCTTTAAAGTTCTTCATAATTTCGTCCATCTTGCCGTTCATTTCCTCGGAAACGGTCGGATAGGTTGAGGAACGGTTATAGTTTTCGCCCGTATCGTCGCTCAAAATATGAAGCCAGTTCTTACGGAATTTATCAAAGAAAGCAGAGTTATCGTTTTGTATATTCTTAAAGTATTTGAATGTAATGTAATCGTTGTCGGTAAGCACGGGATAAGAGTAATCCTTATATTCCTCACGGCTTAAAATATCGCTTGTGGGAACGGTGTACTGAATAGCTTTGAGCTTTTCACGCTTCATATGAAGAATGGGGTGTTCGCTTGTGTGTATAACCTCGTCCTTTGTAATTAACGGCAGCATTGAAACGCCGTCAATTTCACGGTCTTTCGGCAAATTGTTTCCGTCGGGGTCCGAGGTGGTTATCGAGCAAAGCTCAAGAAGCGTCGGGAACATATCAACAAGCGTTGCGCTGTTTTCAATAGTTGTTCCCGCTTTCCAAAGTCCGCCGTTATTACCCCAGCGTATCATACAGGGAACTTTCTGACCGCCCTCGTATGCAAGGTATTTTCCGCCCCTCAATTCGTTTACGCTTCCCTCAAGAGCCGGACCGTTATCGCTTGTGAATACGATAATCGTATCGTCCATTACGCCCAATTCTTCAAGTGTGTCGAAAAGCTTGGCAAGATAATAGTCAACCTCTTTTAAGCAGTCAACATAAGTACCCATACCGCTTTCGCCGTCAAATTCATCGCCCGCAAATACAGGCGCGTGGGGCCACGGAGTTGCATAATATACGAAAAACGGATCGTCCGTATTTTCAACCTTATCCGTAATCCAGTCGGTCATTTCGGCGTTTATCCATTCGGTGAGCTTGCTCTGGTCTTTTTTGCCGTCAACGAACATCTCGTCCGTACCGTGAACAATCTCATATTCGCCGTTTTCCTCGCTGACGTGATAGAACGGCGTCATATCGTTTACATGATGGCTGCCGTAGAAATAATCAAAGCCTTGATTGGTCGGCAAATACTCGCCGTAATCGCCCAAATGCCACTTTCCGAACGCTCCCGTATTGTAGCCGGCGCTCTTAAATACTTCAGCCATGGTAATCTCGTCGCCGAGCATACCGTCGCAGTTTGCGCCCATTTCGATAGAATTGAATATCCTCGTTGAAGCAAAGGGAGAGAAGGTATCAATAGTGGGATACATAACGTTGTCCGCATAGCCCCTGAAAGGATATCGACCCGTCATAAGAGTAAATCTTGCGGGTGAGCATACCGAATAGCTTGAATAGAAATTGTCGAAATTCAAGCCTTCCTCGCCGATTCTGTCCATAGCCGGCGTGTCGTAAATAGCGCCGTTGAGCGAAGTGTCGCCGTAGCCCATATCGTCCATAAGTATAAAAAGTACGTTCGGGCTGTCCTTAGAAGCCTTGTTAATGCTGTTGAGATAGTCGTCCTGACCTTCCCAGAGGCGTTGGGTATTGGGCTTTGAACGCAGGTTCATGGTAAGCACATACAAAACCGTTGTTCCCGCAAGCAAAATGCTTATAAGCGCAGTAACGCCGAAGTGTACGGAATTCTTTTTGAATTTCTTTTTACCTATAAAATAAAGAGCGAGCAGAGCGGCGGCGCAGGGGAGGATTAAAAGTAAATTTCCCCCGAGCCTTGTCAAAAAGTTGCCTTCACCGGCAAACAGAGCGTTTTCGGCGGATTTCCAACCCGCATGACCCGAGGAAAAAGCCCCGAAGCCTGCGTCGGCGCCCCAAATTATGTAATAAATTACTATAGATAACGCAGGTACGCAGTAAGCTATAAAATTCCATAAATACAGCTTCTTTAAGAAAAGCACGCCGATAATCATAACGGCCGCAATTATGCACATAAACGCTACGTTTACAACCGCAAAGAAATTAAGTCTCATAACTTGCAGCAGAACGGCGAGTACAATTCCCACAGCCGCCAAAATCATGGGAAATACTTTTTTCGATTTGTCAAAAATAATGCCTTTTTTCATTTGTTTCCCCCTATAAGGTTATTTTTAATATTATTTTCCGAATTCTCTCGAAACGGATTTTAATAACTTTCTTATTTCAAGGTTCTGAGGGCAGACGCTTTCGCATTTCCCGCAGCCGATACAATCCGACGCTTTGCCTATATCGTTTGTAAGCGCGTAGTAATATTGCCTTGAATTCCATTTAATTAAGCTTTTGTCCTGCTTTTTAGCATTGTAACAGGCGAAAACCTCGGGTATGTTTATTTTCTTGGGACAACCGTCAACGCAGTATTTGCAGGCGGTACATTCTATTAAATTTGTACCGTTTAAAATGGCGCAAACCTTATCGACGGCGAGTGTTTCTTCCTGCGACAGAGGCTCAAAGTTTTTCATAAAGCTTAAATTGTCTTCCATTTGCTTTAAGTCGCTCATACCGGAAATTACCATCATAATTCCCTCAAAGCCCGCCGCAAATCTCAAAGCGTACGAGGCGGGACTCAAACCGCTGTTTAAATTTTCAAATATTTTAAGAGCGGGTTCGGGCAGGTTTACAAGAGCGCCGCCCTTGACAGGTTCCATAACTATTACGGGCTTGTTGTGCTTTCTGCAAACTTCAAGGCACTCCTTGCCCTGAACGCCCGCGTCATTGTAATCACGGTAATTAAACTGAATTTGAACAACGTCAACCTCGGGATTTTCTTTCAAAATCTCGTCAAGCACTTTCGCCTTGTCGTGAAAGGACAGCCCGATATGCCGAACCTTGCCCTCCGATTTTAACTGCGCCGCAACCTTGTAAGCGTTAGCCTTTTTGTAATGCTCGTAGTTTTTGCTTGACTGGGCGTGCATTAAGTAAAAATCAAAGTAATCGACGCCGCAGGCTTTAAGCTGCTTTTCAAAGAAAGGCCGTATATCGCTTTCGTTTTTAAAGCAGTTGGAGGAAAGCTTGTCGGTAAGCACAAAGGACTCCCTCGGATAGCGCTTTGCAAGGCAATCTCTTATTGAGGTTTCGCTTTGCGTGGCGACATAGCCGTGAGCGGTGTCGAAATAATTAAAGCCCTCCGCCATAAATTTGTCAATCATAGCGGAAAATTCCTTGTAATCCACCTTGACTTTAAATTTCATCGGCAAACGCATACAGCCGAAGCCGAAATTCCTTTTTATTTCCGGAAAATACAAATTGCTTCCGTCGTCGTTTACAAATTTAATAATAATCACCGACTTTCGCAAACTGCGGCACAGCCAATGCGCCGAAATTTTTTAATGAAGACATTATACAATAATTCCAATAAAATATCAACAGTTTTTATGTAATATGTAAGCGATTTCTTCATTAAAAAAGAGAGAAACCGAATTTGGCTTCTCTCTTTAGGGGGTATCGGAATTTTTACAAATTTACCTTTTGGGGCATTCCGTTTTCTTCTCTTGATTTATCCGCAAGATAAACGCACAGATGACCTGCTACCGAGTCAAAAATCGAGGTGCAGGCGAGGGAGGGTTTACCCCCGCGCAGATACTCTACAAAATCCGCCGCAAGCTTTTCGTCGCCGCCGCCGTGACCGCCGTAAGCTCCTACCATATCTCCGGTAACCTTCAAATCGACTTCTTCAACAATCTTTTCGTCGGTTTTGGTGGGATGGATTTTTGAAACGTAGAATTTAGATTCCTCAAAATCTCCGTAAATTTCTCCCAAAGTACCGATTATATGTATTCTTCTAAGCGGCTTTGAAGAACCGCCTACCATATTATGCGTACCCGTTGCGCCGCTTGCGAAGTTTACAAGCACGGATTGATGGTCAACCACGTTGTTGTCGCACTTGTAGATACATTTTCCGTAGTCGGAATCACCTTTGAGCAGGTTGATTCTGTCCTCATCGGTCGGGTTGTCAATTCCCTCAAGCTTATCCCAGATGTAGAACGCCCAGCGTTCGGGCTGGTCGAGGTACAAACGCTTTGCCGAATACCTGCATTCGTCAACAAGCGGACAGTCCGCAAGGCATCTTGTGCCTGCGTTTTCGGGCGCATTTTCCGGTTTAAACTGGAATTTAGAACCGAAGCTCGATATGCAGACGGGCTTTGTTTCGGACATCATCCACATCATAATGTCTATATCGTGACAGCACTTTGCCAAAAGCATGGTGGTATGGCATTTGTCGGAATTTGCCCATTTGCCTCTTACATACGAGGTCGAAAGGTGATGATAGCTTACATGCTCGCTTGTCTGTATATTGATAATATCGCCGATTTCGCCGTTATGTACCCTTTCCTTAATGGACAGATAGAAAGGCGTGTAACGAAGGACGTGGCAAATCATAACTTTGTTGCCGTGCTTTTTAACACATTCAACAAGCCTTCTCATTTCCTCCTCATTAGTGGCAAAGGGCTTTTCCAAAAGCATATCGTAGCCCTTTTCCAAAAGGGGAATCGAGGTTTCTATATGCTGTTCGTCCATGGTGCCGTTTATTACGGCGTCGGCAATTTTAGGCGCCTTTGCAAGCTCTTGTGCCGAGTCAAAGCAGTTTTCCTCGGAAAAGCCGAACATCTCCATGGCTTTTTTTTGCCTGATTTTATCCGGGTCGGCAACGCCGACGATTTTCAATTTATCGGGGTCTGTGAGGGCTAATTTTGAGTAAATAATCGCTCTGTGACCCGCGCCGACGATTACGGCGGTTACAGGCTTGTTTTCCATAAAATCATTCCTTAAAATATTTTAAAAAACAGGCACGGAAAACCGTGCCCCGTAATTTTTCGATTATTTTGCAAGCTTGATAAAGCGAAGCGCGGTCTGAAGGTCGCCGCTGACCTTAACCTTGCCCATTGTGTAAGCGAGAACGGGGTCAAGCTTGCCGTCAAGGATTTTAAAAAGGTTTGTCGGGTTAACCGTTATCGTAGCCCAGTTGTCGTGATAATCATACGGCTCGACGTTTACCTTGCCGTCCTTGATTTCGATGTAGAATATGCCCTCTGTATTTTTACCTGAAAGGTTTACCTGAATTGCCTGCGTTCCCTCAACGGATGACACGTCGGTGTCGGCGTATCTGCTTCTTATTTTTTCTACTACCTGTTCGTAAGTCATAATAATAAGCTCCTTTATTGGAATTTTTTTATATTTTACCACGAAAACATATTATTATCAAGATTTTTAAATCGTTAAAAAAACGATTATTCATAATTTGGCTTTTAATTTTTTATAAAAAATGCTGTATTGAGATAATAAAAAATTTACAAATAATTATTTCCGAAAAATGGTGACAAAAAAGTTAAACTATAGTATAATATTTGATGTATGTATTTTAACTAACGGAGGTATCGTCATGTCTGTTATATGCACGGAGGCTTATTTTAATTCGTCCGACTCGGTTCATAAAATCAGAACCTTAATTTGGAAAGAAGAAGAGCTTACCCCTATCGGCGTTGTTCAGATAGCCCACGGTATGGCGGAGCATATCGGAAGATACTCTGATTTTGCGTCTTTTCTCGCTTCCAACGGCTTTGTAGTGTGCGGGAACGACCATCTCGGCCACGGAAAATCTGTAAACGATTCTTCGGAATACGGCTTTTTTGCCGAAAAAGACGGTCATATCAGGCTCGTTGACGATATGCACATACTTACAAAGATAATGAAAAAGAAATATCCCGATATTCCTTATTTCCTTTTCGGTCACAGTATGGGTTCGCTGTGCGCGAGGGTGTACACAACTCATTTCGGCAGCGAATTAAACGGCGCGATTTATTGCGGAACCGCCGAAATACCCGCCGCAGTCGGAACTCTGCAGCCCGTTGTCGATATGCTTTGCGAAAAATTCAACCCCCGTACCAAAATAGAAAAAATGGGCGAGCTTTTTAATAAAATTCAATGCCTCGGAATTAAAAACAAGGCTTCGGATCTCGATTGGATAAGCAGAAGCGCAGAAAATCAGAAAAAATATGCCGACGATGAGCTTTGCGGCTTCACCTTTACAATCGGAGCGTACAGGGACGTTTTTTCGCTTGCCAACGAAAGCTCAAGCAGGGTTTGGGCTTCAACCGTTCCCAAGGATTTGCCCATACTTATAATCTCAGGTGCTCTTGACCCGGTGGGATTAAACGGAAAAGGCGTTCTTTCCGTAAGCGACAATCTTAATATGTGCGGCAAAGAACCGACAGTTATACTTTATCCGGGCGACAGGCATGAAATTCTTAACGAAGACGATAAACAGCTTGTTTATAACGATGTGCTTAATTGGCTCAATTCAATTTACATTAAATAATTCGGAGCGTCGAAGTGTCGATAAATAATAACGTTTCACAGGAACAACTTAAAATACAGGCGGATTTTTCGCAAAAGGTAAAGGCAATACTTTCCGCCAAATACTATAACAGAGCGCCGAAGGCTTATATCCATACCTACGGCTGTCAGGGCAATGTTTCCGACAGCGAAAGAATTATGGGCTTGCTCAAAGAGATGGGCTATGAATTTACCGACAGCCTTGAGAGCGCCGACTTTGTCTTGTATAATACCTGCGCGGTTCGCGAACACGCCGAGGACAGGGTGTTCGGGAACGTCGGAAACTTAAAAAAGTATAAAGAAGAAAACAGGGATATGATTATAGCTCTTTGCGGTTGTATGATGCAGCAGGAGCATATCAGGGAAAAGATACATAAAAGCTATCCGTATGTCGATTTGGTTTTCGGAACGCATGCAAATTACAGATTGCCGGAGCTTATTTACAAAAAATTAAGCGGCGGCAGGCGCGTTGTTTGCGCTCCGGAAGAAAATGGTGAAATTGCGGAAAATATCCCCGTTTACCGCGACAAAAGCGTTAAAGCCTGGCTTCCCGTTATGTACGGCTGCGACAATTTTTGTACTTATTGCATCGTTCCCTATGTCAGAGGCAGGGAAAGAAGCCGTGAGCCGGAGGATATAATTAACGAGGCAAAGGAAATAATATCGCAAGGCTATAAGGAAATAACCCTGCTTGGGCAGAACGTTAATTCATACGGTAAGAACAACAAAAGCGATATGAATTTTGCCTCGCTTTTAAAAGAGATTAATAAGCTTGACGGCGAGTTTAAAATCCGCTTTATGACTTCGCACCCCAAGGATTGCACAAAGGAGCTTATTGACGCCGTGGCGCAATGCGATAAGGTTGCAAAGCATATTCATTTGCCGTTTCAGTCCGGCAACGACAGGGTACTCAAGGCTATGAACAGGCATTACGACAGGGAAAAGTACCTTGAGCTTATAAATTACGCAAAGTCAAAAATTCCCGACGTTTCGCTTACAAGCGACGTTATTGTCGGCTTCCCGGGAGAAACCTACGAGGAATTTAAGGATACCTTGTCGCTTATTAAGGAAGTGGGCTTTACCTCGCTGTTTACCTTTATTTTTTCACCGAGAAAGGGAACGAAAGCCGCCGAAATGCCCGACCCCGTACCCGCCGAGGAAAAAAGCAGGTGGTTTAAGGAGCTTTGTACCGTTCAGGAGGAAATTGCTGCTTCCAGAACCGCTTTGATGAAGGGCAAAACCTACGGCGTTCTTGTAGAAGGCTTTTCAAAAAACAAAGAAGGTTATCTTTCGGGCAGAACGGACGGTAATATAATTATCGAATTTCCGTTTTCCGAAAACCCCGAGAGCATTATCGGCACTTTTCAAAACGTCACGGTTACACAGAGCCTTAATTGGATATTAAGAGGAAAATTAAGTTAATAATCCTTCAGAGGTTATTATATAAGAGAAAATCAAATTATAAGGAGAAAAAAATGGAACTTGAAAAACTCGCTCGCCAACTCGGCGCCGCAATTCAGCAGGACAAGGTTTACCTCGATTACAAAAAGGCTATGGAGGAAAACGAAAAGGACGAGGCACTCAACGAGCTTATGGGCAAAATAAGACTGCTTCAGATGTCCTATCAGCATGAGGCCAATCAGGAAAAGCCCAACGAGGAAAAGCTCAATTCCTACAATCAGGAATTTCAGGGACTTTACGCCCAAATTATGGCAAACGAGCATATGAAAGCTTACGAAAAAGCAAGGCAGGAGGTTGACGATATGATGAATTATCTTACCGGAATACTTGCGCTTTGCGTGCAGGGCGAAGATCCCGAAACCTGCGATCCCCATGCGCATCAGCACAACTGCGGCGGCGAATGTTCGGAGTGCAGCGGCTGCAATTAACAGATTATTTTCAGTTACAGTAAGTTAGGAGTTAAGACGGTAATGGCAGAATTATCACCAATGATGAAGCAATATTTAGAAATAAAAGAGAAATATCCGGATACGATTTTGCTGTTCCGTCTTGGCGATTTTTACGAGATGTTCTACGACGACGCAAAGCTTGTGTCAAAGGAATTGGAGCTTGTATTGACAGGCCGCGACTGCGGACAGGAGGAAAGGGCGCCTATGTGCGGCGTTCCCTTTCACAGCGCCGACAGCTATATCGCAACTCTCGTGCAGAGGGGATATAAGGTTGCGGTTTGCGAGCAGACCGAAGACCCAAAACAGGCAAAAGGCATAGTAAAAAGAGAGGTTATAAGGGTAATTTCGGCAGGTACGGTAATTGAGAGCAGTATGCTTGACGAAACCAAAAACAATTACCTTGCGTCTTGCTGTCTTATGTTTGAAAGCGTGGGGCTTTGCTTTGCGGACGTTTCGACGGGTATGCTTTATCTTACCGAAATCAGGGATAATATCGACGAAAAAACCGTCGATGAATTTGCAAGATTTATGCCGTCGGAAATCCTTATCAACAAAGAGGCGACTTCGCTTAAAAGATTTTCCGCCTTCGTTTTGAAAAAGCTTGAGGCAACCGAGGAGGTTTTGCCCGCTCAAAGCTTTGATTTTGAAAAAAACAGGGAAATAGTTTTAAAGCATTTTGAGCGTTCTTCGCTTGAAAATCTTAATCTTGAAAATAAGCAAAGCGCTGTTTGCGCTCTCGGCGCTTTGCTGTCATATCTTTATCAGGCGCAGAAAACAGAGCTTAACAATATTAAGGAAATTAATTTTTACAACGACGCAAAGTATATGAAAATCGGCGTTTCAACGAGGAGAAATCTTGAGATTACCGAGACTATGCGCGACCGTGAAAAGAAGGGTTCGCTGCTTTGGGTTTTGGATAAGACGAAAACCGCCATGGGTAAACGTATGATCAGAAACTGGCTTGAATGTCCGCTGTATGACTGCGCCCAAATTTCAAAAAGGCAGAATGCCGTTGCCGAGCTTTGCGAAAATTCGGAAAAAAGGCAGGAGCTTACAGGGCTTATGTCCGGTATTTACGATATGGAAAGGCTTATGACAAGGGTGCTTTACAACACCGCAAACGCCAAGGAGCTTCTTTCCCTTAAATCGACGCTTGCGCCGCTTCCCGAAATAAAGAAAATTTTGAGCGATTCAAATTCCGCCCTTCTTAAAAAAATATATAACGATATTGACTTGCTTTCCGACGTATATACGCTTATCGAAAATTCAATAAGCGAGGACGCCCCGTTTTCCGTCAGAGAGGGCGGAATGATAAAGGATAATTTCAACTCCGAGCTTGACGGGTTGAGGGAAACCGTAGAGGGCGGTCAGAGCTTCTTAACCTCATTGCAGGCAAAGGAGCAGGAAAGTACCGGAATTAAAAAACTTAAAATAGGATATAACAGGGTATTCGGTTATTATTTTGAAGTGCCAAACGCATTTAAGGAAATCGTACCCGAAACATATATAAGAAAGCAGACGCTTTCAAACTGCGAAAGATACATAACTCAGGAATTAAAGGAGCTTGAGGCAAGGGTTCTGGGCGCAAGGGAAAGAATAGTCGGCCTCGAATATGAAATTTTCAGCAGCGTGCGTAAAAAGATTGGCGAGCAGTATGAGAGAACCAAGAAAACATCGAGAGCGATATCGGAACTCGACGTTTTGTGTTCCTTTGCAAACACCGCCGTATCAAACAATTACACAAGACCGGACGTAAACGATTCGGATAAGATAATTATTAAGGACGGCAGGCATCCGGTAATCGAAAAAATGCTGAGGGACACGCCTTTTGTGCCTAACGACACCGAGCTTGACTGCGGCGAAAACAGAATTGCAATAATAACAGGACCCAATATGGCGGGTAAATCCACATATATGCGTCAGGTTGCGATTATAGTTATTATGGCTCAAATAGGTTCGTTTGTGCCCGCTTCATACGCCTCTATAGGAATGGTGGATTCCGTCTTTACCCGTGTGGGAGCTTCGGACGACCTTGCTTCGGGACAGTCTACTTTTATGGTTGAAATGAGCGAGGTTGCCGATATACTCGAAAATGCAACCGACAAAAGCCTTATAATACTTGACGAAATCGGCAGAGGCACGTCTACATATGACGGAATGAGCATAGCCAAGGCCGTTTTGGAATATGTTGCGGACAAAAAAATCCTGGGTGCAAAAACTCTGTTTGCAACGCATTATCACGAATTGACGGAGCTTGAAAACGAGATGGATTCCGTTAAAAATTACAACATAGCCGTAAAAAAACGGGGCGACGACATCATATTTTTAAGAAGAATTGTCTGCGGCGGCGCCGACGGAAGCTACGGTATAGACGTTGCCCGACTTGCCGGGGTTCCTAAGTCCGTCGTAAAAAGGGCGAAGGTTATACTTAAATCTCTTGAAGAAAGTAATCCGAGGCCCGTTTACGCCGCGGAAAACAGAAATCCGACGGACGATTTGCAGTTGAGCTTCGATTCTTCCGCAAGCGACGAAATTACGCAGGAGCTTAAAAATCTTGACGTCAACACTTTAACTCCGATAGAAGCTTTGTCAAAGCTGTACGAGCTTTCCGCAAAGGCAAAGCAGAATTAAAACAAAAAGCAAGGGGTGCGGTATGGGAAAAATCAATAAATTACCTAAAAATATTTGGGAACTCATAGCCGCAGGCGAGGTTGTTGAAAGACCCGCTTCCGTGGTTAAGGAGTTAATTGAAAATTCTATAGACGCCGGTGCAAGCTCGGTCACGGTTGAAATTATGTCCGGCGGAATACGTTACATAAGAATTACCGATAACGGCTGCGGTATTTCAAGGGAGGACGTGCCGCTTGCATTTGTGAGCCACGCCACAAGCAAAATATCCGAAGCGGATGATCTCGATTGTATCAGCACTCTCGGCTTCAGGGGCGAGGCTCTTGCAAGCATTGCCGCAGTATCAAGGGTTGAAATCATTACAAAAACGAGAGAGGAAAATCTCGGTACAAGGCTGGAAATTTCGGGAGGTATTCAGGGCGTTACAGACGACGCGGGCTGTCCCGACGGCACTACAATAATAATTAGGGATTTGTTTTTCAACACCCCGGCAAGGATGAAATTTTTAAAATCCGACAAATCGGAGGGTATGGCGGTTGCCGGAATTGTAGATAAAATCGCAATATCGCATCCCGAAATAAGCTTCAGGTTTATAAAGGACGGAAAGCAGCTTTTGTGTACCAACGGAAGCGGAGCTTTAAAGGACGCTGTTTTTTCCGTTTACGGAAAAGAATTTTCCGACGCTCTTATTGATGTTAATTACGAGCTCAACGGCGTTTCGGTAAGCGGCTTTATCACCAAGCCCTTTTATTTGCGGGGCTCGGGTTCAATGCAGCTGTTTTTTGTAAACAACAGGTTTATTAAAAGCAAAACGGCGTGCGCCGCTTTAAACGAAGCGTACAAAAATTCCATAATGACAGGTAAATATCCCGCCTGCGTGTTGTTCCTCGGCGTAATACCCGAGCTTGTCGACGTTAATGTTCATCCTGCCAAGACCGAGGTGCGCTTTTCAAACGAAAAAGCAATTTTTGACGCGGTTTATTACGCCGCAAAAAACGCCCTTTCCGGCGATTCTTCAAGGAAGCAGGCAAGCTTTAGGCAAAAGAACAATTTTGATTTACTCTCCCGCAGCGTACCTCATTCCGAGCAGACCAAAATAACCGAAATATTGAGCAGAATACCCGAAATACGGGAAGAGATTTTTAACAAAGATGCCGAAAATTCCGTTTGTTCCGACGTTGAAAACAATAAAAAATACGAAGTAAGCTCCGACGAACCGCTTTCATATGTTTTGGGTTCGACCGAGGATGCAAGTTATTCCAAAAACGATGATGAAATAGACCTGTCCGTTAAGACGGCGGGGCAAAGCGAAAAAGACGCTTCTTACGAAAATGAAAATCCCGCTTCCGGCAAAGATAAGGCGGAAGTAAAGGAAATTCCCCAAAGCGGGGAAATCAGCTTTAAGTACCTCGGCGAGGCGTTTAAAACTTATATTTTCGCCGAATACAACGGTAAAATCATCATTATTGATAAGCATGCGGCTCACGAGAGAATGATTTATAACGCTTTGAAAAAGGATAACGGCGAAAACGGCTCTCAAATGCTTTTAACCCCTGTCAGCGTGCTGCTCTCAAGGGAGGAGTACACGGCGGTTACGGAAAACTCCGAGCTTCTCAAAAGCACCGGGTTCGAGATTGACGATTTCGGCAACGGTTCGGTTATTGTAAGGGCGTGTCCGCTCAATCTCGAAAAGGAAGACATTTCCGCCTTGGTAAGCGAAATTGCGTCTTATCTTGTCAGCAACAAAAAGGATATTATGCCCGAGAAGCTTGATTGGGTTTATCATTCCATTTCTTGCAGGCAGGCTGTAAAGGCGGGCAACGAAACGAGCGACGCGGAGCTTATAGAGTTTACAAAAAGGCTTCTTTCGGACGAAAGTATAAGGTATTGTCCTCACGGCAGACCTGTTCTGGTTGAGCTTACAAAGTATGAAATTGATAAACAGTTTGGGAGAGTTTAGCTGATGTGCAAAATACCTCTTTTGGTGATTGTCGGCCCAACCGCTTCGGGCAAAACGGCGCTTTCGGTGGAGTGCGCTTTGGCTTTGAACGGCGAGATTGTATCGGCGGATTCCATGCAGATTTACAAAGGTATGTCCGTCGCAACGGCAAAGCCTACCGAAGAAGAAATGAGGGGCGTTAAGCATTATCTTACGGATTTCCTTGACTTGGAGCAAAAATACAGCGTTGCCGATTTTGTTTGCGACGCTGCAAAAGCAATAGACGAAATTTGCAAAAAGAACAAATTTCCTATTTTATCGGGCGGAACGGGGCTTTATATCGACAGCCTCGTAAATAACGTAAAATTCACGCAGGCGGATACAGATTTTGAACTTCGTCAAAAGCTTTCCGAGGAGTTTGAGACTCTCGGGGCGGACGTTATGCTCGAAAAGCTCAAAATGCTTGATTACGATACGGCAGTAAAACTCCATACGTCCGATAAAAAACGCATAATAAGGGCTTTTGAAGTGTTTGAGCTTACGGGCAAAACAATGTCGCAGCTTGTAAAGGAATCAACCGCCGAGCCCTCTTTGTATGAGCCGTGCTATATCGGCATTAATTTCAGAAGCAGGGATAAGCTTTACGAAAGAATAAACAAACGTGTTGACTTAATGCTTGTAAACGGCTTAGTCGACGAAGCGGAAAGGTATTATAATTTATCCGAAAAGACCACCGCTTCTCAGGCTATAGGTTATAAAGAACTAAAGCCTTATTTCGACGGGGAGATAAGCCTCGAGCAGGCTGTGGAAAATCTTAAAAAAGCGACAAGGCATTACGCCAAAAGGCAATTAACCTGGTTTAGAAGAAACAGCGGGATAAATTGGTTTTATCCCGACGATTACAAAAATTTCGATGATTTTACATCAGAAGTTACAGACTTTATAAAAAAGGTGCTTAATTATGGCTGAGGTTGAGAAAAAGGATAACATAATTAAATTTAAAAACGGTAAAAACAAGCTTAATCTGTTGTATGCGGTTATAGCGCTTTTTATAGTTGCGTATTTTGTGTTTTTGGTTTTTAAAATTAATTACGAACCCGTAAAAACAGAGGTATGTTTGCAAAAGACCGTTTCCTCTGCCGAGCTTGCGGACGCGTTTATTGTAAGGGACGAATATCCCGTTGAAGCCTCCGACTCGGAGGGTACTCTCGTACCGCTTGTGGAGGACGGCAAAAGGGTTGCTTCGGGCGACGCCGTCGCGGTTGTTTTCGATAACGAAGAATCCGCCAAGGTATATAACGAAATTCAAAGCGTTAAAGAGGAGATAGAATATTATTCTTCCCTTGAAAACAGGGTGGGCGTGCAAACCGCCGATATTACTCCGCTTGACGAAAGAATTTACTCCGCCTGCGAAGAATACGTCGTCAGCGTAAACAAGGGCAACGTAAGCGATTACGGGGAAAAAGAAAAAAATATAAGAAACGCAATCACTTCAAGGCAGCTTGCTACGGGTTCCGTTATTGACCCGAGCGAAAAGCTCGGCGAGTTAAACTCAAAACTTTCCGAGCTTGAAAGTAAAAAATTGGGCTATAATACTATTGAAGCACCGCATCCCGGCTATTATATCAGCCTTGCGGACGGCTACGAAAACGCCGTAAATTACAACGACGTTTTATCCTTGAGTACCGCGCAGATTCAGGAGCTTATTAATTCCGAACCCGAGAAAGCAAACGATGATAAATATATGGGTAAGCTGTCCGACGGCTTTAACTGGTATATCCTTTGCGTTATCGATTACGATAACGCCGTTAAGCTTAAGGTCGGCGACAGCGTCAAAATCGAATTTACCATGGCGGCTGCCGAACCTCTCAAAGCCAAGGTTGCTTTGATAGGTGAAAATGTTGACGGCAAATCGGCGGTCGTTTTCAAGTCAAATCTTATGAATCGCGAATATTCCTCGTTGAGAAAAGAGCAAATAAGGATTACTTTTTCCGAATACGACGGCTTGCAGGTAAGCAATAAGGCTATAAGGGAAATTGATGGGCAAAAGGGCGTATATGTTCAAAGCGGAAATATAGTAGAATTTAAAAAAATCAATATTTTGTATTCGGATTCCGACATTTCAATTTGCAACAACCCCGACAACAAATCGGGTTTTATAGAACTTTATGACGAAATAATCGTGGAGGGAACTGATTTATATGACGGAAAAGTCTTGGATTGACGAAAAATTCTCCGATATTGAGTATAACCTTAAATCAATTTCGGAAGAAATAGCGCTTGCCGCCGTTAAAAGCGGAAGAAAGCCGGAAGATATTGATTTTATGGCTGTAACCAAAACGGTCGACGAAATGTTTATAAACCGTGCCATTGAATGCGGAATTAAGCTAATAGGCGAAAATAAGGTTCAAGAGATGCTCAGAAAAAAGCCGAATTTAAACTTGGACGGCGTAAGTAAAAACTTAATAGGACATTTGCAGACCAATAAGGTTTCGCAGATAGTAGGTGAGGTCGATATGATTGAATCGGTCGACTCTCTGAAGGTTGCGAGGGAAATAGGCAAGCAATCCGTGAAAAAAGGACTGGTAACGGACGTGCTTTTGGAAGTAAACATAGGGGAAGAGGATTCAAAAACAGGCTTTATGCCCTCGGAAGTTGAAGAAAGCGTTTATCAGACGGCTCAAATTCAGGGAATCAGGATTTGCGGATTGATGTCAATACCGCCGATTTGCGACGATAATGCAAAGCTTTGTAAATTTTTTGAAAAAATATACAATATGTATGTTGACATTGGGGCAAAAAAAATAGATAATGTATACATGAATATTTTGTCGATGGGAATGTCGGGCGACTTTGTTCCGGCAATTCTCTGCGGTTCCAACCATGTAAGGATAGGTTCAAAAATTTTTGGGCCGAGAATATATTAATACGGAGGATTTTAACATGAGCTTAAAAGACAAACTCAGCAACATTCTTAAAGTTTCGGAAGACGAGTATTACGACGTGCCTGAAAATGACGAATTTGAAGAATTTGAGGATGAAGAGGAGGATTACTACGAGCAGCCTGCTCCTCGCTTTTCACCGAAATCCACCCGTGAATCGAGAGCGGAGCAGAACAAGGTAGTCAGCATAAATGCAAGCGCGAAGCTTCAGGTCGTTTTGACCAAGCCCAAGTCAATGGAGGACGCGCGCGGTATTGCCGACAATCTAAATCAAAAAAAGACGGTTGTTCTCAATCTCGAAGCCGTAAACGGAGAAACCGCAAGGAGAGTATTGGACTTTTTGAGCGGCGTAACCTATGCCAACAGGGCAACTATGCGTCAGGTTGCAAGCGATACTTTTATGATTACGCCTTACAATGTCGATGTAAACGGCGATTTACTCAGCGAGCTTGGCAATAACGGTCTTATATTCGATAAATAAAAAAATTTTACAAGTACGAGGGGAATACTATGCTTACGCCTGATAAAATCAAGTCAAAATCATTCCAGACTACCGGTATGGGGTCTTACAGGTCTGAGGATGTAAACAATTTCTTTGAGGAGGTTTCGGCTTCATACGAGCAGCTTTTCAAGGAAAACAGCTCGTTGATAAAAAAGCTTAGCCTTCTTGCCAATAAGGTGGAAGAATATAAAAAGGATGAAGACAGCCTTCGCCACGCTTTGCTCACGGCTCAAAAGCTTGCCGACCAAATAGTTGCCGAGGCTAAGGAAAGCACGGCGGGCGCTGTCGCAAAAGCCAAGGAGGAGTCTTCAAAGCTTGTTTCGGCAGCCAAGGAGGAAGCGGATAAAATTCTTTCGGAGGCCAAGAAAACTGCCGATAAGCTTGTCAGCGACGCAAGATATACTGCGGATTCCGTTGTTCACGACGCAAACGCAAAGGCAGACGAGGTGCTTGGCGGTATCAACAGAAAGGCTACGCAGGAAAAGCTCGTTTACGATATGCTCCAAAAGGAAGTGGCGCAGTTCAGAACAAAGCTTATGGATCTTTACAAGGAGCATCTTACCTTACTTGATAAAATTCCCGCTATTGTTGACGAAAGCAAAGAAAATATCAAAGCGGACAATATTCCCGCCGATATTGAAAAAGCGGCGGACGAGGCTTTAATTGCGGATTCTCCTGTTCGGGAGGAACCCTCGGAGCCTGCCGCAGATACATACTTGGAAAGCGAAATTCCCGAGGAAGCCTCTCAGCAGGTCGAGGAAGAGAATATCGACGAGGCGTTCGAGCTTTCCGATTTTGCTTATGAGGATGAGTCGGAGGCCGAGGTTGAGGAGGACTTTCAACAGCCCGAGGAGAGCGTGTTGGATGAAATTGACTCCGACGACGGCTTTTCATTGAGCTTTGACGACGAATCGGAAATCGAAGATGACGAAAGCGATGAAGAAATTGAATTGAAAAATGAAATTGAGGACGTTTTTTCATCCGAGAACTCTGCCGGCAAAAACGGTGAAAACGACGGTTTTTCATTGAATATTTCCGATATTGACGACGAGGATTTTGATGAGGATACCGCCGAACCCGACGATGCGGACGGCGATTATGCCGATATTAAAGACAAGTACGCCTCTTTGGAAGACTCAGGCGCGTTTGACCGCGCGGAAGCCGAGGACGAGGACGAAGATGAGGACGACGAAGACGACGGTTCAAGGGCGTTTAAAAAGTTTTTCAGAAAAAAATAATTTGAGGTGAAATAATGTTTCAGGCAATAACGGTTTTGGCAATAGTTATTTTGGTTGCAATCGACCAAGCCGTTAAGCTGTTGGCGCTTGAACATTTATCCGAGTCGGGAAGCTATATTCTTATAGATAAATTTATAAGTCTGACATTTGTTAAAAATACGGGGGCGGCTTTCGGCTCGTTCAGCGGCTATACTGTAGTTTTAAGCATAGTAACCGCAGTCGTATTGATTGTCGGGCTTATTTATTTGTTGTCGGGTAAAATTAAGAAAAACATTTTGCGTATTCCCGCCGTTATGATTATTTCCGGCGGATTGGCAAACCTTATCGACAGAGTTTTTCGGGGCTATGTGATAGACTATATCGAACCTCTTTTTGTTGATTTCGCCGTGTTTAATTTTGCCGATATGCTTGTCACGGTGGGTTCGTTTATCATTATAGTTTATTTAATTTACGATTTGATTAAGGATATGAAACGTGAAGAAAAGGAAAAATAAAAATGAACAGTATCAGTATTCTTATTGACTCGGAATCCGAGGGCGAAAGAATTGACAAGCTTTTGGCGTTTGTTTTTCCGTCCGCTTCACGCTCTTATATTCAAAAGGCGATAGATATGGGCAACGTCAGCGTAAACGGCGCCGCAGTTTCAAAAAATTACAGGTTGAAGCTTAATGACAGGGTGGAATATACGCCCTTAGAGCCTGTAAAGCTGTCTGTTACGCCGCAGAATATTCCGCTTGACATTGTGTTTGAGGATGACGATCTGCTTGTTGTAAATAAGCCTAAGGGTATGGTGGTTCATCCTGCGCCCGGCAATTATGACGGCACGCTCGTTAACGCTTTAATGTATCATTGCGGCGACAGTCTTTCGGGCATTAACGGCGTTTTAAGACCGGGAATCGTTCACCGCATAGATAAAAATACAAGCGGTTTGCTTATAGCGGCCAAAAATGATTTTTCGCATAAAGAGCTTGCTTCGCAGATTAAAGAACACAGCTTTACAAGGGAATACAGGGCGGTTGTGACCGGGCATTTAAAGGAAAGCTCCGGTTCCGTTGTCGCTCCCATAGGCAGAAATCCCTCCGACCGTAAAAAAATGACCGTTACCGATAAAAATTCAAAGAACGCCGTCACTCATTACGAGGTGCTGAAAAGCTATGTTAATTACGATTACGTCAGGCTAAAGCTTGAAACGGGCAGAACGCATCAGATAAGGGTGCATATGGCGCATATCGGTCACCCGCTGGCGGGCGACGACGTTTACGGTAAGCCCAAGGGCAGGGAGTTAAAGCTCAACGGTCAGTGCCTGCATGCGGGTCTTATAGGTTTTATTCATCCGAGAAGCCGCGAGTACGTCGAGTTTACTTCGGATATTCCCGAATATTTTAAAAGCTTTTTAAGCGAGCTTAAAGAAATATAAATGTCTTTCATAAATAAGGAGATTTTATTATGGATAATATCAGAAAAAAGGAATTGCAGATATTTGCCGTAAAGGCGCGTTTGGGCGTTATAGAGGGCGTTTACAACGCAAAAGCGGGGCATCCGGGCGGTTCGCTTTCTATTTGCGACGTGCTTGCTTATCTCTATAATTGCAAGATGAATATCGACCCGAAAAATCCCAAGTGCGAAACCCGCGACAGGTTTGTTCTTTCAAAAGGTCACGCCGCTCCGGCTCTGTATTCCGTGCTTGCGCTTAAAGGATTTTTCCCGTATGAAGACCTTAAAACCCTGAGAAAATCCGATTCCTATCTTCAAGGCCACCCAAATATGAATAAAGTGCCGGGCGTCGATATGAGTACGGGTTCTTTGGGTCAGGGCATTTCGGCGGCAGTCGGTATGGCTTTGGGCGCAAAATTCGATAAATCCGATTACAGAGTATATACCATACTCGGCGACGGTGAGCTGGAGGAAGGCGAAGTCTGGGAAGCCGCAATGTTTGCGGGCAACAAAGGGCTTGACAATCTTGTCGCTTTCGTTGACTACAATAACTTGCAGATTGACGGCACAATAGACGAAGTAAATTCAGCCTATCCCATAGCGGACAAATTTAAGGCGTTTAATTGGAACGTAATTGAAATTGACGGTCACGATTTTGACGCTATCGAGGCGGCTTTAAACGAAGCCGAAAGCGCAAAGGGCGTTCCCACCTGTATTGTAATGAAAACGATAAAGGGAAAGGGCGTATCCTATATGGAAAACGCCTGCGGCTGGCACGGCAAGGCTCCTAACGAGGAGCAGTATAATCAGGCAGTATCCGAGCTTAACGCAAAGCTCAGAGAATTGGAGGCATAAACTATGGCAGAGGTAATAAAGTGCGCTACGAGGGACGCTTACGGCAGAACGCTTGTTGAACTCGGCGATAAGGGAGCAAATATAATCGTGCTTGACGCAGACCTTGCGGAAGCCACAAAAACAGGTATGTTTAAGAAGGCGTATCCCGAAAAATTTGTTGACGTCGGTATAGCGGAGTCCAATCTTATGGGCATTGCCGCAGGTCTTGCGGCGACGGGGCATACGGTTTTCGCTTCGTCCTTTGCTATGTTTGCGGCGGGCAGAGCGTTTGAGCAGATAAGAAATTCAATAGGCTACCCGCATCTTAACGTTAAAATAGGCGCAACGCATGCCGGTATTTCGGTAGGTGAGGAC
>CANRIZ010000025.1 GCA_947630835.1 uncultured Clostridia bacterium
GTTTGGTCACTTAACATGATACCAGAGACTGCTTTATGAGTCATCCCTTTTTTGGACATTTTATTTTACAACTTACCTTAAAAAGAACCAAATATCGCGGCTTGTGTAAATTTATCGGGCTTTCAAAGACTCTTGCCCATAAATCTTTTCGGTGCCTTACCGAAGTTTACCGAGCTTACGGCCTCAACGATTTCCTCTTTGCGGCTTTCCGCATTTTGCATATCGCAGACAATGTCGTTTATATCATACGCTCCGTTACGGAAATGACCTACCGCCGCGCCACGGAACTCGCCGTCTATCAAAAGATAAAGTAAAGGCTCGCAGTCATATTCAAGGCCTTCGGTAAGCCGCTTTGCCTTTTCTTTCAAAATATGTTCCTGAACCTTATAAAAGAAGTCGTTGCGGTGAACAGCATAAACGAAGTCCATCTTCTTAGGTTCATAGCTTTCAAGCAGCTGTGCGTCGCTTTTCAGCATATAACCCGAATCAGTTACCGCAAATATGCCTTCGGCAACCAGCTCGCCCAATGCCTTATTAATCTCTTTTTCGGGAATCCTGTAAAACGACTTAGCCGTTGCCGCGTCAAACAGTACGGTTCTGTATGCAAAACGAGGCAGTATGATTTTGAGCGCTTCAAGTTTTGTATATTTATTCGGGTTTACTTTCGGAAAAACCTCCGCAAATCCGCACCAGCAACGATCCCACTCGCCGTCATACTGGTCCTCATAAATCAGGAACGCTTCCTGTAGGCGGTGAAGAATAGGCGTAATCCGCTTAACAAGCATACCCGTTTCTTCTTTAATTTGTTGTATATTAAACGGCCCCGCTTTTTCAATCAGCTCCAGAATCCGGAATTGCTCCGTCGTCGGTTTTGTAAGCGGCTTTCGGTAAAGAGCCGCAAACAGCTCCATATCCTCAGGTACAATCCACCCTACATTACCGCCCGCAAAACGGCCTTTTACCAATTCACGGTTAAATTGACGTTTCCGATTAAACTCAATATCGTCAAAATCGGCACGAAAAATAAGCGTAGGAGGCTTGCCAAAGCCATTCCAATATACGTTTTGTCCCGGTTGCATATCACGGTACAGCTTTATATAATCGGTTTCGTCGGCCTTATTTATAAAGCATTGCCGTTCCATACGCAGGGATACAATTTTCTCATAGCACATAATTTATTCCCTCGTCCATTTTATGCACCGGGCAATCCTTGCA
Source organism: uncultured Clostridia bacterium (assembly GCA_947630835.1). GTDB lineage: Bacteria > Bacillota > Clostridia > Oscillospirales > Acutalibacteraceae > Fimenecus. The sequence continues at coordinate 1,216 of CANRIZ010000025.1, forward strand.
CCGTGGGGCGTATCCCCTTGTTCGGGATCGCAGGAATACTGCATTAAAAGCTCGCAGGGAATATCCTCACATTCGCCGCAATGCACTATACCTTTGTTCCGGCAACATACCGCAACGGGACATTCGCCGTAAAACGGGCGTCCGTTTGTTTCGATACAACCGCCGCAACCGCAAGTCCCCTTGTATTCACATTCGGTACAATGTAAACCGCATCTTGAATCAACTATATGTATAGCCTCCCGTTTTTTTATAGTTATTTTATTACAATCTTCCACTCGTCATTTTCCGGTATATATTGGAATTCGGTCAGGCTGTCGTCAAGCATAACACGGATTAATGTTTCTAAATCATCAACGGCATTTATGAACGGTAAATCCGTTTTTTTCACCCAGTGCATTGTACCCTCATCGGAAGAAACCGTTTCGCCCTCGAATTGATTTGCCCTGAAAAGGAAAACGATATATCTGCCGTTCTCAATCGGGAATTGCTTTATGCCGCACAGTTCGGGATTTGCAATCGTAAGCCCCGTTTCCTCTTTCATCTCACGGATTACGGCGTCTACAACAGACTCTCCCTTTTCAATATGTCCGCCGGGCAAGGTAAAGCCTTCCCAATCCTTTTTAACTCTGTTTTGCAGCAAATATTCATCACCGTTTTGTATCAAACACAGAACGGTTAATTCAACATTTTCGGTTCGACTCATTTAAAATTCCCCCGTTTCCGTCCTCGACAGCAAAGCCACGCACTCAACATGCGCCGTTCTCGGGAAGAGATCTACCGCCGTAAGCTTTTGGACTTTGTAATTTTTCGCTTCAAAAATTTTGCAATCCCTTGCGAGCGTCGCCGGATCGCACGAAACATATACTATCCTCTCCGGCGACATTTCGCAGACTGCGTCTATCAATTCCCTGCCGCAGCCCTTTCTCGGAGGGTCAAGCACAACCGCGTCGGGTCTGACGCCGTCATTTTTGAACATATTTGCCGCATTGGAGGCGTCCGAGCAATAAAAGCGGACGTTTTTTATGCCGTTAAGCTCTGCGTTGAACCTTGCGTCCTCTACAGCTTCGGGAACTATCTCAACGCCTATTACCTGTTTGCATCTGTCCGCCATGGACAGCCCTATTGTGCCTGCGCCGCAGTACATATCAATAAGCGTTTCTTTGCCGGTCAGGGCGGCGTATTCCTTTGCCCTTGAGTAAAGCCTCTGCGCCTGTTCCCGATTAACCTGATAGAACGACAGCGGTGAGAGTCTTATTTTAACGCCGCAAAGCTCATCGTAAATACAGTCGTCTCCCCAAAGCGTTTTACACTTCCTGCCGAGTATCACGTTCGTTTTCTGCGTATTTACATTGAGTACGATACTCTTAACGCCGTCCGTTTTTACAAGCTCGTTTATAAGCGCTTCACCGTGGGGCAGTTCTTCGCCGTTTACGACAAGGCAAACCATTATCTGCTTTGTTGCGAAGCCCTGCCTTATGTAAATATGCCTTAAAAGTCCGCTGTGTTTTTCGCCGTCATAAACGCTTATGCCGTACTCGGTTATCCATTTCCTCACGATTTTAATTATGTCGGAAAAGACCTCCGGTTGCAGGGCACAGCTTTCGCAATCGACTACCCTATGTGTGCGAGGGGCGTAAAAGCCGATATTGAGCCCCCTGCCGAAGCCGACGGGATATTCCGCCTTGTTCCTGTAGGCGCAAACGCTTCCGCCTATAATTTCCTCCGCCTCAATATCCACCGAGCCGAGCCTTTTCATAGCGTCCTCAACCTTTTGCTTTTTTATCTCAAGCTCGGTTTCGTAGTTAATATGCCTGAAAGCGCAGCCGCCGCAGGAGGGGAAATACGGGCAATCCGGTTCGATCCTTGCCTTTGATTTTTTTAGTATTTTAACCGCCTTGCCGACCGCATAGCTGTTTTTAACCTTGATTATATGCGCAAGCACGGTATCTCCGGGCGCGGTTCCGCTTACAAAAACAGCGAAGCCGTCAATATGCCCCACGCCGCTCCCCTCGGAGGTAAAGCCGTCTATGTAAAGCTCCTTTTCATCGTTTTTCTTCAAAGTCATTTTTGGTTTTCCCGTTCTTTAGAAAATTTTTAACTATCATAAAAACAGTTGCGCCCAAGCTCAGCGCGCAGACGAGCGATACCGCTATAAGCTCGTATTTTCGCTGCTCGTCCGTAAGCTGAGCTTGGGAAAAGAAATCAAAAATATTAAAAACCTCAAAAAAATTCAAAAGCATATCCTTCACCGTTCAAAAAGCGGACAAAATTTCTTAAATTATCTTCCCAAATAAGGCATCGGGTTAACCCTTCTGCCGTTAATCATTACCTCAAAATGCAGGTGCGGACCCGTTACGTTGCCGCTTGAACCGACGTTGCCTATCGGCTGACCCGCGTAAACCTGCTGACCCGGCGAAACCTTAAACGAGCCTGCCAGCATATGGGCGTATCTTGTCGAAAGCCCGTTGCCGTGGTTTATAACGACATTGTAACCCCAGCTGTAATGATAGCCCGCAGAAACAACCGTTCCGTCTCCCGCCGCAACTATCGGCGTACCGGTACTGTGACCGCCCGCCTTGATTATATCCACTCCGCCGTGCCAGCCCATCGAACGGTAGCCGAAATACGAAGATATATTGTACGCTCCGATAGCCGGCCATAAGAACCTGCCGCCGTAGCTTGTAGCCGTGCCGTAAGGATTTTTCTTTGTGCCGACTCGAACTTTTTTATCCACCGCCTGTACCAGGGTTTTCCTTGATACCTCTTTTGACGAAACCTTTTTGCCGTCGATATAGGTAACAAGCTCCGTAATCTCCTGCTTGCCCTTTTTGCCCTCTGTTACGGTTTTCCTGATGCCCTTGTAAAGATTCGGGGCTTCGATTTCAACGGTTTTGTAAGCAATATCGACCGTTCTCGTTTCCGTGCGTGTGTACTGAACCCTGACGTAATCCTGCGCCCGGGAGATAAGCACCCTGTCGCCCTCTTTGAGATATGCGCTCAAATCGGGGTTAAGCTTTTTTAATTCGCTCACGCTTATATTGTACTGCCCCGCAACCCCCGCAAAGGTGTCGCCGTCGTTAGCTATATAATATACCGCTTCCTTTTGATTGTTTGTAAGCTTTTTGCTAAGCTGAGCGGCGTCAAGTATCGTGTTTTTGTCGTCGGGATAAAGTCCTTGGATATACTCTATCTTTTCCGCAAAGCTGTAGGTGGCGGAATTGTCGTCGCCCGCTTCGTCCCGAGAAGTTTGAGCGCCGCCGTCGTTTTTCTGCGATTTTTCCTTATAATCCGAAAGCAGATTGTCAAATACGGTCTGCGCGTCGGTTTCGTTCTTAACGGCGCACAAAAAATCCCCGTCAATATATATTCCGCAGGCATTGGTAATATTGTTGCCCGAACGCTCGATAATACTGTTGCAAACGGTATCCGAATCTTTAAGCTCCGTAAGCTTGGCAGGCACAATAGCGTATTCTGAGCTTTTAAGCTTCGCCGCTCCCTCGCCCGCAACCGCGGCGGTTTCAAGCCTCCTGCCGGCTTTTTTCTGCGCCTCTATATAAACCGATTCCGAAGCGACGCAGCCTAAATCGGCGTTATTGTAAGTGACCTTTAACGCAAGATTTTTACTGCTCCAGTAATTAACCGTGAAAATTAAAACGGCAAGCGAAAGCGCGGGCGCAATTATCTGCGTAATAACGGTAAGCGCAATACCGTGCCTTGAAAAAGCCCTTTTTATATTAAAGAGCAATTTTCCAAAGCCCTTTTTATCGTCGTAATATTGAGAGAAAAACTCGGTCTTGTTTGAGTTTTTCACATCTTCCGCAAGCTCTTTCATCTCGTCCGCACGCTGTAAAAACGACTGCCTGAGCATTGCGAAGCCCGCAACAAAAAAAGCGCCCAACGCCTTAAAGGGCTTGAGCAGTAAGCCCGAAGCCCTGTTAAAAAATCTGCCGAGATACCTTGCGGTATAAAGGCCGAGTATATAAAGCTTTTTGTAAATGTAATCAAACATAATTTTCCGTTTAATCAAAAGGCATATTTGCATTTTTTTTATTGACAATATATTTTACCATACGCAGGCATTTTTTTCAAGTAAGAGAGCCTTTGCCCGAAAATCCCGAATTTCGTTATTTTCTACGAGGGTGAAATAAAGATAAACCCTGCCGTTTTCATAAAAAGCCGCAGGGTTGCGGTACGAATATGTTTGCGATTGCTTAAATATCGGATTTAGCATTTTTGTTACCCTTACACTTTTATGTGCCGTAATTCTTTTTGAACATACTGTCCACCTGTTTTCTTAACCTGCGGTTTTCGGGCTTTGAAAGGGTTTTGTCGCCCTCTATAACCCTTGCCGCCGCATTTTGAGAGCGCATAAGCATCTCGGTATCGGTAAGTATGTCGGCAACCCTGAGGCTCGGAAGCCCGTGCTGGCGGGTGCCGAAGAAATCGCCCGGGCCTCTCATTTCGAGGTCGGCGTTTGCTATCTTAAAGCCGTCGTTCGTTTCGCACATAATTTTGAAGCGTGAAACGGCCTCGTCGTTTTGAGCGTCGGAGACAAGAATACAGCTCGATTTTTCGCTCCCCCTGCCTATTCTGCCCCTCAGCTGGTGAAGCTGGGACAGACCGAAGCGTTCGGCGTTTTCAATAACCATAATTACGGCGTTGGGAACGTCCACGCCAACCTCTATAACCACCGTCGAAACAAGCAGTTGAATCTCGCCCGAGGCAAAACGGCGCATAACCTCGTCCTTTTCGGAGGGCTTCATTCTTCCGTGAAGCAAGCCCAAACGGTAGTCCTTAAAAACGCCCTTTGAAAGCTTTTCGCAGTATTCCTGCGCCGGTATCAAATCGTTTTCGCCCTCCTCCACAAGCGGGCAGACAATATAGCCCTGCAAGCCCTTGTCCAAATGCTTTTTTATATATCCGTATATCCGTTCGTGATAGTCGCTCGTAACTCGGTAGGTTTCCGTCTTCTGCCTGCCGGGCGGCATCTCGTCAAGTATCGACACGCTTAAATCGCCGTACATTATCATAGCGAGCGTTCTGGGTATGGGCGTTGCGGACATAACGTAAATATGCGGATTGTCGCCCTTTACGGCGAAGGACGCCCTCTGCTTAACGCCGAACCTGTGCTGTTCGTCGGTAATGACAAGCCCGAGCTTTTTAAACTCAACGTCCTCCTGAATAAGCGCATGGGTTCCTATCGCTATGTCAACAGAACCGTCCTTTAATTCCTGCTTGATTTTTTTCTTCTGCGCGGCGGTTGTACTGCCCGTAATAAGGCTTATTTTAATATCGCTTTTTTCAAAAAATTTGGCGAACGTCCTCTCATGCTGCTGCGCCAACACCTCGGTGGGTGACATCAAAGCGCATTGGAAGCCGTTTTTGACCGTATTATACATAATTGCCGCCGCAACCGCAGTTTTGCCCGAGCCTACGTCCCCCTGCAAAAGCCTGTTCATAGGCTCGCTTTTTTTCATATCGTCAAGAGCCTGCGCCACGGCTTTTTTCTGCGCTCCGGTCATTTCAAACGGCAGACTTGAAAAAAAACCGTCGGTATAATTTTTTTCCATAACGCAGGCGGTTACCGCTTTTTTGTTTATGTTCTTGATTGATAAAAGCCCGAGCTGTAAAACGAACAGCTCGTCGAATATGAGCCTGTTTCTTGCCCTTTCAAGGTCGGAACAGCTTTTGGGGAAATGAATATTTCGTATTGCAAAGTCAAGGGAGCAAAGCGAATTTTCCTCAATAATCTCACGGGGCAAAAAATCGGGAATTTCGTCCGTTTCCGCAAGCGCGTTTTTTACGCATTTTGCTATAAATTTTGAATTGAGCTGCGCGCTCTGCGGATAAACGGGTCTTATCCCCGCAGTCTCGACGCTCTTTTGAAAAACGGGAGAGGTCATTTCCTTCGCGCCGAATTTATTTACAAAGGGTTTGCCGAAGAAATAATACTCCTCGCCCTCTTTTAACATATTTGAAATGTATTTATTGTTGAAAAAAGTCAGGTTCATAAGCCCCAAGCCGTCGGTTATAACCGACTTTGAAAGCAGCTTGCCGCCGGGTATTCTTATTTTTGAAGGGGCGTTGCATACAATCGCCTTAACGCAGCAGAGTTCGCCCACGGGCGCCTCCCTAATGCCGTAAACCCTGCTCCAATCCTCGTAAGTTCTCGGATAATAGCGCAAAAGAGCGCCGACGGTATCCACGGAGAGCTTATGAAAAGCCTCCGCCCTGACGCTGCCGACGCCCTTTAAAAATTTTATATCTGTCGAAAAATTCATAAACAAACACCGAAACGCCCGAGGTTATTCAACCGAAACTATAAAATAGTAAACGGGCTGTCCTCCGCAGATAACGTTAACCTCAATATTAGGGAAGCGCTGAGAAAGCTTTTCCGAAAGCAAATTTGCCATTATCTCGCTTGTGCCCTCGCCGTAATAAATCGTTACAAGAGAGCCGTCAAATTTTTTAACAAGTCTGCGGGTTACACGGTAAGCGGCGGTAACAACGTCGTCGTCAACGAGCGTAATGTTGCCGTCCTCCATACCGAGCGTCTGACCTTTTAATATCTTTTGTCCGAAGGATTCGCTGTCCCTTGCGGCAAAGGTGACCTGCGCCGTATGCACGCTCTCGGCGGCTTTTTTCATACTCATCAAATTTTTCTCGACGCTGTCCGTTTCGCTGAAATTAAGAACCGCCGTAATTCCCTGCGTAAGGGTTTTTGTCGGTACTACGGAAACCTGCCTGTCGGCAAGATTAACGCATTGCTCCGCCGCCATAATTATATTTTTATTGTTGGGCAGAACAAAAACATGCTTTGCGGGCGTAGCCTCCACGGCGTGAAGTATATCGTCCGTGCTCGGGTTCATGGTTTGACCGCCCGTAACTATATTGTCAACGCCTATTTCCTTAAAAAGCTCAACAAAGCCTTCGCCCGCCGCTACCGCAACAAAACCGTATTCGTTTTCGGGTTCCGTGCGTTCCGGCAAGCCGCCGTCCTCCCGATTTTCCCGGGTGCCGAGCTCGGCGTTTTGATGCTGAAATCTCATATTGTCAATTTTAATATTTGTAAGAGCGCCGCACTTTAAAGCCGCCTGAATTACGTTGCCCGGCTCGTTTGAGTGAACGTGGACTTTAATTATATCCTCGTCCTCAACCACAACCACGCAGTCCCCGATTGACTCAAGATAGGCTTTAAGCGTTTTGGCGTTGCTTTTTGCGCCTTTTTCACGGTTGATTAGAAATTCGCTGCAATATCCGAATTTTATATCGCCCGAGGCGTTGGCAACCGCATTTTGACTGCCTGCGCTCCGTTCCTTTGCGGGTTCCGCTTCGTTCGAGGGTATTATCTCGCCCTTTACTATTGCGCTCACCATACCTTCAAGTATATAAACGAGCCCCTGACCGCCTGCGTCAACTACTCCCGCCTGCTTCAGCACGGGAAGCATATCCGGCGTCTTTTTGAGGGCCTCGCAAGCGGCTTCGTAAGCGGAAACAAGCACCTTTTCCGCGTCCGTTTCCTTCGCACTTTCGGCGGCCTCCGAAGCCTCTCTGATTACCGTAAGTATAGTTCCCTCCGTAGGCTTCATAACCGCCTTGTAGGCAGATTCCGTACCCATTTTCAATGCCTTTGCAAGGGCTTTGCCGTCCGCCTCGTCCAAATCCTTTAAGCCGTTTGATATACCTCTGAAAATAAGCGAAAGTATTACTCCGGAATTGCCCCTTGCGCCCCTTAAAAGCGCGGCGGCGGCTCTGCTTGAAACCTCCGAAATACTCCTGTCGTCATTGACTCTCAGCTCTCTGACGGAAGCCGTCACGGTCATTGACATATTTGTACCCGTATCGCCGTCGGGAACGGGAAAAACATTAAGGGCGTCAACGTCCTTTTTATGGTTCGTAATATTATTTGCACCCGAAATCAAAGCATTTTTAAATAATTCACCGTTAATCAATTTTTAATTCTCCCGTCATTCTTTTATATCATCGACATAGACATTTACATTTTTGATTTTGAAGCCCGCCGCCTGCTCGACGGTATATCTCACCTTATTGGTAATGGAATCGACTATCGCCTTGATATTAACGCCGTAGCTGACGACGATATGAATATCCACCGAGAATTCCTCGCCCTGAACATACACCGCAACGCCCCTGTCGGTAAAGCTGCCGTGCTTGAAAACCTTTTGCCGTATATTTTGGACGGGGCTTGAGCTTGCCATACCCACAACGCCGAAACAAGAGGTTACGGTATGACCTATAAGCTCCGAAAAGAAATTCTGATGAAGTTCTATTACTCCGAGATGATTTTCTGTTTTTATCATAAAACCATAGCCTTTCCGGGTGTAATTTTTCTTTTGCATTTTGCCGACGTATCCGCCGAAGCAATAAAATTTAAAGGTTGAAAGCCCGCTGTTATTTATTGTAACACAAAAAGTAAGATTTTACTACTGTTTATTCACTTTCCCGCGAAGCTTCCCAATTTTCTATGTTTCCGTAGATGTCAAACGGAGCGTAAGTGAAATCGGGGGAATAAAGCTTTGTATAAGCCGCTACGCCCACCCTGTAGCAAATCGGTATAAACGGAGCGTCGTTTAAAAAGCTGTTTATAACCGTATTTATGTCCTTTTTGCCCGCCTTGTATTCGCCGTAATCTTTAAAGAAATTGACGTTGCCGGCTAGGCATTTTTTATAAAAGCCGTCGCTGAAAGGGCTTAAATCGAAATTTTCCGTAAGCTTTACTTCGCCAATGCAAAGCTGATAATTCCCCTCGTTAATCCTCTGCTTATAGCTCTCCGTGTCAAGGCTTACGATATTGATTTTGAACCCGCACTGCGAAAGCTCCTCGGCAATTCTGTTGGCGGCGGCAAGCCTGAACATATTGTCCTTGTTTACCGTCAGGCTCAAATTAAGACGCTTATCCGAAACGGACTCCACGCCGTTTTTACTGCCGCTTGAATAGCCTAACTTTTCTATTATGGAGCGAGCCTTGTCCTTGTCGCCCTTAACGTCGGGCAATTTAACGTTTTTAAGCTCGTAAAAATCCGGATTAAAAGGAGTTGCGGCGGCGACGGCGTAGCCCTGATAAGGCGTTGCGCTTGCGTTTTCCTTGTCAATCGCATAATATATGGCGGTTCTCAGCGCCTGTGAGGACAGAGCGCTGTCCTTTGCGTTGATACCGAGGAAAACGAGGTTATTGAGCGTGACGTTTTTGCTTTGCGAAACTATCGCCTTGAATTTACCCTCCGAAAAATCCTCGAAAAGGTAATTGATATTTCCTATTTCAAGCTCGCTTACGGCAAGCTCCGGAGTTTTAATATCGCAAAGCTTTACCGTGTTTATGGAGCTAATTTTTTGGCAGTAGGGGTTTATTACCATTTCTTCCCTGCCGTTGAATTTAAACACGCCCGAGCCTACGGGAACGCTGTCCTTACCGTCGGCGGTACCCGATTTAACTATGGGGAAAGTGAGCGCGTTTGCCGCAAGCTTATCCGCCGATTTCAAGCTAAAGCTTACCGACGTACCCGAGGCGGAAACGCTTTCGACATTTTTCAGCCTTTGCGAAAACGCAGAGGATTTTTTTGCAAGATTAAACGAATACGCGACGTCGTCCGCCCCGAGCGCGGAACCGTCGCTGAAAACCGCTTCGTTTAAAGAAACCGTTACCGTTTTATTGTTTACGGAAAAATCCGCCGCAACAACCGGCTCGCAGTTGTAGTCCGATTTTACGGTAAAAAGAGGCTGGCAGTAAATATAGGACAGCGCAAGATTTTCATTGCTTTGCGCAAAGTATGGGTTAAACGAATCCCCGCTTGAATACGGCAAAGAAATTTCAACCGTTTTTGCGCTTCCCTTATCTTTATACACCGTATCTTTTTTTTCGCCGCTTTGCTTTTCGCAGGAGCAGAAAATCATAATTACCGCCGTAAGCGCAAGAAAAACAGAAATTATTTTTTTATTCACGGCAGCTCGCTCCCTTCAAAATTTACAGTTTTATTCTTTCAACGGACAATGCCTTTCCGCTTTTTTTGTCAATTTCAAAAACGGCTCCGCACAGCTCGCACTCGCCGTCGGGGTTTTCAAAGCGAACGGGCAGATTTGTTTTCATTTTCTCTATAGCCAATTCCGGCTTCACGCCTATAACGGAATTTTTCGGCCCCGTCATACCCAAGTCGGTAATGTAGGCGGTTTTTGCGGGCAAAATCTGCTCGTCTGCGGTTTGAATATGCGTATGGGTTCCGAAAACGGCGGAAACTCTGCCGTCAACGTAAAAGCCCATGGCTCTCTTTTCGGCCGTCGCTTCCGCATGAAAATCCAAAACGATTATTTTTACTTCGTCTTTTAATTTATCTATAACCTCGTCTATACATTCAAAAGGATTTCTTAGATTTTCCATAAACGCCGTGCCGAGCAAATTAACGACGCCTACCCTAAAAAAGCCCTTGTCTATAACGGTGCAGCCCATACCGGGAGCGCCGTCGCCGTAATTATACGGACGTATAATCGAAAATGAATTTTCAAGCGTATCGTAAAATTCCCTGCGCCTGAAGCTGTGATTTCCTCCCGTAATAACGTCCGCGCCGCTTGAAAAAATATGCTCGCAGGAAAAAGCGGTCATACCGTTTCCGACTGCTGAATTCTCGCCGTTTACTATGCACAGGTCTATATTTTTGCTTTTTTTTAATGAGGGCAGCTCTTTCCTCAGCTTTTCACAGCCGCAGCTTGAAACTACGTCGCCCACCGCTAAAATTCTCACGGTATTGTCCATAATACACCGATTTCCGTTGATTTTGTCATATTACATAAAGCCCTGACTGTGGTTAAGTCAGGGCCTAACTTTTATTTTGCGTAATCGACTATGCGATTTTCGCGAACTATATTCACCTTTATCTGCCCGGGATAATCAAGCTCTTCTTCTATTTTCTTGACTACCTGGCGGGCAATAAGTACCATTTTGTCATCGCTTACAACATCGGGCTTAACCATTATGCGAACCTCACGGCCTGCCTGAATTGCGAACGATTTTTCAACGCCCTCAAACGAGGATGCGATTTCCTCAAGCTTTTCAAGACGTTTAATGTAATTTTGAACGTTCTCGCGCCTTGCGCCCGGTCTTGAAGCCGAAACGGCGTCGGCTGCCTGAACGAGGCAGGCAACAACGGTTTTCGCTTCAATATCGCCGTGATGCGCGGCAATGGCGTGAATAACGTTTTCGTTTTCCTTATATTTCTTAGCCGCTTCGACGCCAAGCTCGATATGAGTGCCGTCCACCTCGTGGTCAAGGGCCTTGCCTATGTCGTGCAAAAGTCCCGCGCGCTTTGCGGTTTTAACGTCCGCGCCGAGCTCGGCGGCCATAAGACCGGCAATATAGGAAACCTCAAGGGAATGATTAAGTACGTTTTGACCGTAGCTTGTGCGGTATTTGAGCTTACCGAGCAATTTGACAAGCTCGGGCGCAATCCCGTTTACGCCGGCGTCGATAACAGCTCTTTCGCCTGTCTGGCGGATAGTCTGCTCAACCTCGCGCTTTGCCTTTTCGTACATTTCCTCTATTCGGGCGGGATGTATTCTTCCGTCGGCAATAAGCTTTTCAAGGGTGATTCTCGCAATCTCCCTGCGCACCGGTTCAAAGCTTGAAATTGTAATAGCCTCCGGCGTGTCGTCAATAATAAGGTCGACGCCCGTTATCGTTTCAAGCGTTCTTACGTTGCGCCCCTCGCGGCCTATAATGCGGCCCTTCATATCGTCGTTGGGCAGCGTAACAACGGAAACGGTAGTCTCCGCCGTATGGTCTGCGGCGCAGCGCTGAATGGCGGTTGAAATAATCTCCCTTGCAAGCTCGTCGGCTTCGTCCTTGGTTCTCTGCCTGTAATCCATAATCTTAACGGCTTTTTCGTGAACAAGCTCCTCGTCAAGATTTTGCAAAAGTACGGTTTTTGCCTGCTCTCTTGTGTATCCCGATACCTTTTCGAGCATTTCAAACTGGCTTTTCTTTATAGATTCGGCTTCCTGCAATCTGTCTTCAACTTCTTTAAGCTTCTGGCTTAAAGTTTCTTCTTTTTTCTCGATATTTTCCGATTTTTTATCGAGCGTTTCTTCTTTTTGAATTAATCTTCTTTCCTGTCTTTGAATCTCCGCGCGTCGTTCTTTAATGTCCTTGTCCGCTTCGCTTCTCAAGGCGTGGATTTCGTCCTTAGCCTCGAGTATGGATTCCCTTTTCTTGTTTTCGGCGGTCTGAACAGCCTGGTTTACTATCCTTGTGGCTTCCTCGGTTGCCGAGCCTATCGCCGCCTCGGCTACCTTTTTACGGTGTATTCCGCCTAAGACGAAACCCACTACACCGAAAACGACTGCGGTTATAACAACAGCAATTACTGAAATAACAGTAGTATTCAAAAAGCTTTGCACCTCCTTTTTTCAAGTTAAAAGTATTTTCAAACAAATGATAAAATTATTTGCTATCGATAATATACACTTTTTCGCATAATTGTACATTATCTTAGATATTTTATAACTTTTCGCTTGTTATGTCAAGTGCAAGCGTCCGATATTGTACAAAATATTGTATAAAATTTCTGATTTTCAAAATAAAATCAATTCTCCCGCAAAACTTCGCCCGCCACTATGTTTTTAATCCAAGCGCCTTTCTTTACAAATATGAAGCCCAACGCGCATTTAATCAAATTCACCGCCTGAACCGCAGCGAACATAGGCAGGATAGGTACAGCGGTAAATCTGCTTATAATAAACGCTGTGGGAACGCTTACGCACCAAACGAACACGCTGTCAAACAGCAGCGTAATAAACACCTTGCCTCCCGAACGCAGGGTAAAATACGAGGCGTTGGCAAAGGCGTCTATGGGCATAGCCAAGGCTATTATCTGCATAAGCCTTGTGGCAAGCAGTTTTACCTGAGGGGTTGTGTTGTAAATTTCGGGTATAAACTCGGCGGCGACGGCAAACACAGCGCCTATAACCACGCTTATCGCCAAGGATAACGCAATAAGCTTCGTACTGCTTTCCTTGGCTCGCTCTTTTTCGTTTGCGCCGAGCATTTGCCCTACAATAATGCCTATGGAAACTCCCACCGACATAAACGAAACGGAAAAGACGTTGTAAAAGGTCTGCGCTATATTGTTTGCGGCTACAACGTCGAGGCTTCTGACGGAATAGCATTGACTAAGCGCCGCCATACCCGCAGACCAAAGCGTTTCGTTTATCATAAGCGGCATGCCCTTTATTATTATCTGCTTTACGAGCTTCATAGGAATTGCGAAGCTCCTGTATGCGCCGACTATGAACGGAGCCTCCTTCGTATGCAGGTGAACGAACGCCGCTACAATTAAAAGCTCGGCAAATCTTGAAATAACCGTGGCTGTCGCCGCACCCTCGACACCCATTTCGGGTGCTCCGAAATGCCCGAAAATAAGAACGTAATTCAATGTGAAATTGACCGCCACCGCGGAAACTCCCGCAACCATGGGAATTAAGGGACGCTCGATTTCCCTCATGGTACCCGAATAGCATTGGGAAAGCGCATAGGGCAAAAAGCCTATAAGCATTATCCTTATGTATTTAAGCGCAAAATCAAGCGAAGCCGCGGCGTCCTCAACGTCGCCATCGCCTTGCAGATAAAGGCTGACGAGCCCTTTGCCGAACACGGTGAAAACAAATATCCCGACAGCGCAGATAAAGGCGCAAAAGGCTGTTTTAAACCTGAATGTGTTTCTTACGCCCTCGTTATCCCTGTTACCGTAAAACTGCGAAGAAAAAATCCCCGCGCCGGATATTGCTCCGAAAAGGCAGAGGTTGAAAACGAAAATAAGCTGATTGGAAACGGCAACGCCCGTCATTTCGACAGTGCCTATCCTGCCTACCATTACGTTGTCAAGCATATTTACAAAATTCGTGATACCGTTTTGAATCATAATCGGCATCATTAATTTAAACACTCTTTTATAAAAATCCTTAGTTCCTATCAGCCTGTTCAACAAAGCGTTTTCCTCCTCCTTGCAAAATCCCAACCATTTTAACATACAACCGCCGTATGTTCAAGGAATTTGTTAAAACAGCCGCCGTAATTTTTTATAAGCCGTGCATATGCTTTTATATATAAACTCGGACCGCTGCCTTTTGACAGCGGTCCGCATTTTGGTTCGGTATTCAAAAAAGTATAATGCCTTACGCCTTCATAGCCTCTTCAACAGCAACCGCAACCGCAACGGTAGCGCCTACCATCGGGTTGTTGCCCATACCGATAAGTCCCATCATCTCAACATGGGCGGGAACGGAAGAAGAACCCGCAAACTGTGCGTCGGAGTGCATCCTTCCCATAGTGTCGGTTAAGCCGTAGCTTGAAGGACCTGCCGCCATATTGTCGGGATGGAGAGTACGTCCCGTACCGCCGCCGGAAGCAACGGAGAAGTAGTTAACGCCGTTTTCAACGCACCACTTTTTGTATGTGCCCGCAACGGGATGCTGGAACCTTGTGGGATTTGTTGAGTTGCCCGTGATCGATACCCCGACATTCTCAAGCTTCATTATTGCAACGCCCTCGGGAACGTTGTCGGCGCCGTAGCATTTAACATCCGCTCTCGGGCCTTTTGAGAACGGTCTTTCCTCTGTTACCGTAACCGTCTCCGTATAGGGGTCAAAAACGGTTTCGCAATAGGTAAAGCCGTTAATTCTTGAAATTATATAAGCGGCGTCCTTGCCGAGTCCGTTAAGGATAACCCTGAGGTTGTTTTTACGAACCTTGTTGGCGTTAAGGGCAATTTTGATTGCGCCCTCCGCCGCGGCAAAGCTCTCGTGACCTGCAAGGAAGCAGAAACACTCCGTTTCCTCGGAGAGAAGCATTTTGCCGAGATTGCCGTGGCCGAGACCGACCTTTCTGTTTTCGGCAACCGAGCCGGGAATACAGAAGCTCTGAAGCCCTACGCCTATGGCGGCGGCGGCGTCGGCAGCCTTGGTGCAGCCGGATTTAATGGCGATTGCCGCGCCTACGGTATACGCCCACTTTGCGTTTTCAAAGCATATGGGCTGAGTCTCCTGAACGATAGTGTAGGGGTCAACGCCCTTAGAATCGCAAATTTCTTTACATTCGTCTATTGAAGAAATGCCGTATTCCTTAAGAGTTGCGAGGATTTTAGCCTCACGTCTTTCATAACCTTCAAACTGTGCCATTGTGAAAATCCTCCCTTTCTTATTCTTTTCTCGGATCTATATACTTTACGGCTTCGTTAAATCTGCCGTATGTTCCTATTGACTTTTCATACGCTTCGTTGGGCTCCATACCCTGCTTTATAAAGTCCGTCATCTTGCCGAGGGAAACGAACTCGTAACCGATTACCTCGTCGTTCTCGTCAAGAGCCATTCTTGTGCAATAGCCCTCTGTCATCTCAAGGTAACGTACGCCCTTTGACTTCGTACCGTACATAGTGCCTACCATTGAACGGTAGCCCTTGCCGAGATCCTCCATACCTGCGCCGATAACAAGTCCGTCGTCGGAAAATGCGGACTGAGTGCGGCCGTAAACTATCTGCAAAAACAATTCTCTCATTGCGGTATTGATAGCGTCGCAAACGAGGTCGGTGTTAAGCGCCTCAAGGATTGTTTTGCCGGGGAGAATTTCCGCCGCCATGGCAGCCGAATGAGTCATACCCGAGCAGCCGATTGTTTCAACAAGAGCCTCCTCGATAACGCCGTTTTTAACGTTGAGAGAAAGCTTGCAGCCGCCCTGCTGGGGAGCGCACCAGCCTATGCCGTGCGTATAACCCGAAATATCGGTAATCTGCTTGGAAGCAACCCATTTGCCCTCTTCGGGAATGGGAGCCGGGTCATGGTGGGGACCCTTTTTAACACAGCACATATTTTCCACTTCATGTGAATAGTTAATCATAAAATGATAACTCCTTTCCTTTTGATAATAAATTATTATATATTATACAAGTTTGTCAATTAATTATCAATAGGCAATATATAATTAAATCAGAAATTTTGGTATGTTTTTTTGTGATAAATGCGGTTTTGCGACTTGTTTTCATAATAATTTTCGAGGATTTCGGCGATATTGCGCACGTCTCTGCGCATTTCGTAAAGGCAGCATAAATTCCTGTTTGCGGTATGCTTCTTAGCGCCCGTTAAGCCCTTCGAGTCTTCCCTGAGCGCGTCTATTTGCCTTGTAAGCCTTTGCTCATCCTCCCTGTACGTTTTCGCCAATTCTTTTAATGAGGTCATATATTTTAGTGTCCTTTCGTAACATTTGCCGGCGTTATTTATTATAGTAATAAATATAAACCAAGGCAACAAATGTTAAAAGGCACTGTACCGTTAAAGGTACTTTGTTACTATTCGTAACATATTTTGATTTAAATTATTTCATATTGCCGTAAATATACCTTTATAAATTTATGTTGTAAAAACGGCAGGACAAAAGGCAGGAAAGCTTTAACTTCCCTGCCCGAAAGCTTTTACTTATTTCACCTGAACGAAGCCGACCTTTTTCATAACTTTTTTAAGCGTCGTATAAGCGCGTCTGCTCGCCTTCTCGGCGCCCGCGGCGGCACATTCCAAAAGATAGGCTTTATCGTTAATCAGCCTTGTGTACTCCTGCTTTAAGGGCCGCAATTCCTCGACAACCGCTTCGCCGACCGCATTTTTAAAATCGCCGTAGCCTTTGCCGTCGAACTCCCTTTCGATTTCCTCCATATTCTTACCCGTACAGCAGGAATATATGCTCATAAGGTTGTTCACGCCGTCCTTACCCTCGGCATACCGCACCTTTGCCTCGCTGTCGGTAATGGCGGATTTGATTTTTTTCATAATAACATTGTCGTCGTCAAGTATGGAGATGAACGCCTTGGCGTTTGCGTCGGATTTGCTCATCTTCTTTGTAGGCTCTTGAAGCGACTTTATGTTTGCGCCGACCTTGCCTATAAACGGTTCGGGGATATTAAAGCATCTTCCGTAAATACCGTTAAAGCGCTCGGCAATATCCCTTGTAATTTCGAGATGCTGTTTCTGGTCTGCGCCTATGGGAACGTAATCGGTCTGATAAAGCAGTATATCCGCCGCCATAAGTATGGGATAGGCAAAAAGCCCTACGTTTACGTTGTCCGCATGCTTTTCGCTCTTATCCTTAAACTGAGTCATTCTTGAAGCCTCGCCGAACTGCGTATAACATTCAAGTATCCACGCAAGCTGACCGTGTTCGGGCACCATACTCTGAATAAATATGGTATTCTTTTCACAGTCAAGACCGAGCGCCAGCAAAAGCGCGTACAGCTCGAGGCTGCGTCTTCTTAAATCCTCCGGCTTTGGTCTGACGGTAATGGAATGAAGGTCCGCGACCGCAAAAAGGCTGTCGTACTGCTTGGACATATCTTTCCAATTCTTAAAAGCGCCCAGGTAATTGCCGAGCGTCGGCGTACCCGTGGGCTGTATAAAGCTTAATACCGTCTTTTTTTCCTGATTTTCCATTTCACATTCTCCAATTGTTATTCATGCTCGGTTTCCTCCCGGTTCTCAACCGGAAGGAGCTCAACCTTAACCTTGCCTATTCTGCGTTCCTCAACGTTTAAAACCGTAAACCTGATATTCTCGTATTCGGCAACGTCCTCCTCGCCGTTTTCGGTGGGAAGATAACCCAAAAGGCTTATTATAAAGCCGCCGAGAGTATCGTAGTCGCCGTCCGGGATTTTAATGCCGAGCTGCTCCTCAACCTCCTCGATATCGGTTATGCCGTCTATGGTGAAGGTGGTTTCGTCAATCCTTGAAATTTCCTCGTCCTCGTTGTCGTATTCGTCCTGAATATTGCCGACTATCGCCTCTATAACGTCCTCAAGCGTAACTATACCCGCCGTGCCGCCGTATTCGTCAACAACGACCGCCATTTGTACATGCTTTTCAAGCATCTGCGTTAAAAGCTCGGAGCATTGCTTTGTTTCCGGCACATAATACGCCTCTCTCATAAAGTCCTTGATAGACTTTGTTTTAGGCAAATTCGAGCCGACGTATTTAAGCAAATCCTTAACGTAAACTATACCCACGATATTGTCCTGGTCCTCTTTGTACACGGGTATTCTCGAATATCCGAACTCTATGGACTTTTCTATAACGTCGGACAGCGGACGGTCGATGTCAACACATTCTATATCCGTTCTGTGCGTCATAATATCCGCAACGTCCATATCGTCAAATTCAAAGATGTTGTTAATCATTTCCTTTTGGACGTCCTCGATAACGCCCTTTTCCTGACCGACGTCAACCATCATTCTTATCTCTTCCTCGGTTACAACGTCCTCGTCGTCGTTCGGGTCTATGCCGAAGATACGCACAATCGCGTTGGTTGAAGCGGAAAGGAGCTTTACAAAAGGTCTTGCGACTTTATTTACAAAAAGCAAGACGGGCACAACGGTAAAGGATACCTTTTCCGGAGCGTGCATAGCTATTTTTTTAGGCGTAAGCTCGCCCAAAACGAGTGAAAAATAGGACATTATTACCGTAATCAAAACGGTTGACAATACGCTGATAACTCCCACGGGAATAACTCTTGCCACCGAGGTCCCCGCCAGCTTTTCGGTAATCATAACGGCAAAGCTCTGCGACGCCGTTGCGCTTGTTAAAAATCCCGCAAGGGTAACGCCGATTTGTATTGTTGATAAAAAGCCGCTTGAATCCTTGGTAAGCTTCAAAACCTGCTTTGCCTTTTTATCTCCCTCTTCCGCCATTTTTTCTATCTTGTTGTCGTTAAGGGATATGATAGCAATTTCGCTCATGGCAAAAAAAGCGTTTACCATAATGAGCAGGAACAAAACAATAAGCTTGATAATAATACTCGCAGGGTCTGCGTCCATAAAATATTTACTCCTTAATAAAATAAAAATACTGATATATTTTATATCAAATTCTATATATAGTCAAGTACGCTTAATTGTAATTGCGAACCGCCTTTGAGATATTAAGCAGACATTCGTATCTGTACTCCGGCGCGTTTTTTGTAATCAAACGGTTGAGCTCAAACGCAAGCTCCTTGTTTATAATGTACTTTTTGATTTCAAACTCCTGCCTTATTCCCTTTGTGAGGTATTTTGAATCTATAAGATTAAAGCCGTCGAGCAAAAGGAAAACGCCCTGCTGGAATTTCATCAAATCGTTTGTCGGTATATCTATAAGCTTTGCGCCGGGCAAAAGAGAAGTCAGCGCCTTCTCAAAGCGTTTAAATTCGCTTATTATATTTTTGTTTTTAATCTCCTCTATAAGCTCCCTTTGCTGCTTTATGCTTTTTATCTTCTTTTGGGATATTTTTGATAAAATATCCGCTTTCCCAATAGGATTAATATTGATGATATTGACGTTATATTCCGAAAGCCATTCGTTTACCTGCTCAATATCCTCGGTGGTGTCGTTATTCAAAATATCCCGAACGGTGTAAATTACAAAATCGTCCCGAGCCGCTTCCCTGCCCTTTAAAGCGAACGAAACGGCAACGTAAAGGCTTTTTGTAAAATCAATAAACGGGCTTATATCAAGATAATGTTGTGCAAACGCGGTCATATTATACATTTTATGTATATCCGCTTCGCCGTAAAGCAGAAAGTATATATCCATAAACTGTTTTTTTGAGCTGTACAGTTCAAACAGGCTTTTCGCATTGATATTAAGCGCTCTTTCCGTTCTGAGCTCTTTAAGCTCCGCCGCCTTTTCCCTTAAAAGCGTGGGAATGAGCCGCCTTTCCTCCGAAAATATGCGCTCTCCCCTGTAATAGAGCTTATCGCCCCGAATAAAAGGCAGATAAAGCTCCGTTTTGAATTTTTCAAAAGAGTCTATCTCCGTTACCGAAGCGTTAAAGTTAATGTCAAGCGCGTCCTCGATTTTTTCAACTATTTGCGGTTTGATAATTTCTTCTTTAAGCATACGTTTCCCTATGACTGAATAAATAAAATACTCGTCCCCAATAAAATCTGACCGAGGAAATAGGTTGTGATGTTAAACACCTTGAGAGGTCTGTTTTTATCCTGACCTCCGAACATAAGAAAGACTATGGTTGCGTCCGAAAGCACAAAAAGCAGAGCGCCGAGCATAACCGTGAGCGCAACGCTGAGCGTACCCTGAAGTCTTATAGTAATTTGGAAGGCCGTTACAAGCATAGTTACCAAAACTATTGTATAAAACAAAACCGGTATTGCGAAGATGCCGAGCTTGATTTTATTGACGGCGGCAATTATTACGCCTATGCCGACAAGCGCGAATATAACTATCAGCGCCCTGTAATCAAACACCTTTGATTGCGGAAAATAATTTTTCATAGCGAGCGAAAAGGCAATTATATAAAAAATGTGACCTATGAAAAACGAAATTCCGCCCGAAACGGTAACCGCCTTTTTAAGAGTAGGATAGTGTATAAGCAAATCGCCCACGAGCCCGAACGACAGACCCGTAAGCATTAAAGCCGTATAGGAGCTGTAGTTGTTTGAATAAAACATACAGCACAGCGCCGCAATCATAAAAAGCGCGGAGCAAACCATTTTGTATTTCAACGATTTCATACATTTATTGGGCCATACCGCCTTTAAAAACATAGGCACAAAATAGAACTCCGCCGTAACCGCAAGGGCGTAAACAATCATAAAAGCCATATACGAACCCCCAAATCAAATTAATTTATTTAAAAACATACAAGTATATAATATAATCTTTTGACGTGATTTACAAGAGATTTTTTGTAAATTTACACCCGGCGGCAAGGCAAAGGAAAAGCTCCCGCAGCAGCCTGCCGCAGGAGCTTGAATTTACTTTTACGCCTTATAAAGCTTATTCGGCGTCGGGTTCGTACATAGCCTTGAGCTTTAACAGGTGGTTATATCTGTCGTTAGCCGTCTTTTCAGCCTTGGTAAAGAGTTCCTCGGCTCTTTCGGGGAACGAGCGTGTAAGTGAAGAATAACGGGCCTCGTTCATAATGAAGTCGCGGTAGCTTTCGCTTCCCTGCTTTGAATCAATCGTAAACGGATTCTTGCCCTCCGCTTTAAGCTGCGGATTGTAGCGGAACATATTCCAGTAGCCGCAGTCAACAGCTCTCTTCATCTCAGCCTGGCAGTTCGCCATACCGCCCTTGATTGAGTGCATCTCGCAAGGCGCGTAAGCAATAACGATTGACGGGCCGTGATAAGCTTCCGCCTCTGTCAGAGCTTTAAGAGTCTGGTTCTGGTCTGCGCCCATAGCTATCTGAGCAACATATACATAGCCGTAGCTCATTGCGATTTCCGCAAGGCTCTTCTTGGCGATGGATTTACCTGCCGCCGCAAACTGAGCAACCTGACCGATATTTGAAGCCTTGGAAGCCTGACCGCCTGTGTTGGAGTAAACCTCGGTATCGAATACCATAATGTTTACGTCCTCGCCCGAAGCCAAAACATGGTCAACGCCGCCGAAGCCGATGTCGTACGCCCAGCCGTCGCCGCCGAATATCCATACGGATTTCTTTGAAAGGTACTCGGCATTGTCGATAATATCCTTCTTTGCTTCGCAGCTGCAGTCAAAGCCCTTGAGAGCTTCAACAAGCTTGTCGGAAGCAGCCTTGTTTGCCTCGCCGTCGTTTACGGTGTCAAGGTAAGCCTTTGCGGCGTCCAAAACGTCCGCGGGAGCCTTGCCCTCGTTTACAATAGTCTTAACCTTATCGATAAGCCTGTTCCTTACGGCGTTCTGACCGAGGTACATACCGTAACCGTGCTCTGCGTTATCCTCAAACAGGGAGTTTGCCCAAGCGGGACCGTGACCGTTTTTGTCAACCGTGTAAGGTGAAGTTGCGGCAGGTCCGCCCCAAATTGACGAACAGCCCGTAGCGTTGGAAATATACATTCTGTCGCCGAAAAGCTGAGTTATAAGCCTTGCGTAAGAGGTTTCGGCGCAGCCGGCGCATGAACCCGAGAACTCAAGCAACGGAGTCTTGTACTGGCTTCCGATTACCGTCTTGTTGTCGGCAACGTCTTCCTTAACGCTTACGTTCTTAACCATATAGTCGAACGCCGCCTGCTTGCTGTCCTGAGATTCACGGGGAACCATTTTAAGCGATTTTGTGGGACAAACGCCGATACAAACGCCGCAGCCCATACAGTCAAGCGGTGAAACCGCCATGGTGTATTTATAAACGCCCTTGCCCTTGCCTGCCTTTTTGTCAACAATAGACGCACATTCGGGAGCGTTTGCCGCTTCCTCGTCGTTGAGAAGATAAGGTCTGATTGTAGCGTGCGGACAAACGTAGGCGCACTTGTTGCACTGAGCGCAGGTTGTGCCGTCCCATTCGGGAACCATAACCGCAACGCCTCTCTTTTCGTAAGCAGAAGCGCCCTGTTCAAATGTGCCGTCAGCGTGAGAAGTAAACGCCGAAACGGGAAGCGAATCGCCGTCCATTTTGCCTACGGGCTTCATAATGCTGTCAACCATCTCAACAAGCTTTGCCGGGCCTTCGCTCTTTTCCTCGGCTCCGGTATCGACAGCGTTTGCCCAATCGGCGGGAACGTCAATCTTAACGTAAGCCGTTGCGCCCGCGTCGATTGCCTTTTCGTTCATCTCGACGATTTCCTTGCCCTTCTTCATAAACTTCTGGGCTTTTTCCTTCATATAACCGATAGCGTCCTCGGGAGGAAGAACCTTTGCAAGCGAGAAGAACGCCGACTGGAGAACCGTATTTGTTCTCTTGCCGAGACCTATCTGCGCCGCAAGGTCGATAGCGTTAACGGTGTAAAGCTGAATATTGTTCTTTGCGATATACTGCTTTGTTTCTGCGTTAAGCTTTTCGCCGAGCTCCTTTTCATCCCACTGGCAGTTGATAAGGAATACGCCGCCGGGCTTAACGTCCTGAACCATCTTGTAGCCCTTTTCTATATATGAGGGGTTGTGGCAGGCAACAAAGTCCGCTTTATTGATATAGTATGAGCTCTTTATGGGCTTGTCGCCGAAACGGAGGTGGGATATGGTGATACCGCCCGTTTTCTTTGAGTCATACTGGAAATATGCCTGAACATATTTGTCGGTATGGTCGCCGATTATCTTAATCGAGTCCTTATTTGCACCGACCGTACCGTCGCCGCCGAGGCCCCAGAATTTACACTCGATAGTACCCTCCGCCGCCGTGATGGGAGCAGGCTTTTCTTCAAGAGAAAGGTGGGTAACGTCGTCGTTTATGCCTATGGTAAACGCACGGGCGGGAGTGTCCGCGTTAAGATGCTCGTAAACCGCAAAAATGCTTGCGGGAGGAGTATCCTTTGAACCGAGTCCGTATCTGCCGCCGCAAACCTTGACGCCGTCCCTGCCCTGTTCGTTGAGAGCTGCAATAACATCGAGGAAAAGAGGCTCGCCGATTGAACCGGGTTCCTTTGTTCTGTCAAGAACGGCAATTTTCTTAACCGTTGACGGAACAGCGTCCGCAAAAGCCTTGGTTGAGAAAGGTCTGTAAAGGCGAACCTTAATAAGACCAACCTTTTCGCCCTTGGCAAGGAGATAGTCGATAACCTCCTCCGCAACGTCGCAAACAGAGCCCATGGCTACTATTACTCTCTCGGCGTCCGAAGCGCCGTAATAGTTAAAGAGCTTATAATCCGTGCCGAGCTTTTCGTTGACCTTGCCCATATATTCCTCAACGATACCGGGAACAGCGTTGTAATACTCGTTGCAAGCCTCTCTGTGCTGGAAGAAAATATCGCCGTTTTCGTGAGAGCCTCTCATAACGGGTCTTTCGGGATTGAGCGCGCGCTTGCGGAACTCGTTTACCGCGTCCATATCGCACATTTCCTTGAGGTCCTCAAAATCCCAAACCTTTATTTTCTGAATTTCGTGCGAAGTTCTGAAGCCGTCGAAGAAGTTGATAAACGGAACTCTCGACTTAATGGAAGCAAGATGAGCTACGGCGCCGAGGTCCATAACCTCCTGCGGATTTGTTTCGGCAAGCATTGCAAAGCCGGTCTGACGGCAGGCGTAAACGTCCGAATGATCGCCGAAGATATTAAGAGCGTGCGAAGCTACGCAGCGAGCCGATACGTGGAAAACGCAGGGGAGCAATTCGCCCGCAATCTTATACATATTGGGAATCATAAGAAGAAGACCCTGTGACGCCGTGTATGTAGTTGTGAGAGCGCCGGCGGCAAGAGAGCCGTGAACCGTACCCGAAGCGCCCGCTTCGGACTGCATCTCGGCAACCTTTACCGTTGTACCGAAAATGTTTTTAAGCCCCTGAGCCGACCACTGATCGACAAAGTCCGCCATAGGGCTTGACGGTGTAATGGGATAAATGCCGGCTACTTCGGTAAAAGCATAAGATACATGAGCAGCAGCATTGTTACCATCCATAGTCTTTGATTTTCTGACTATGGGAGTTTTTGTTTCTGCCATTATTATTTCCTCCTTAAAAGGTTAATTAACTGTATTCGCATACATTGTATATTTTATCACTTTAGAACTTGTATGTAAATATACTAATATGTAAAAAAACGATTTTTTTGCGTGTAATATTTAGATATTTTGTTATTATTTCGCCTTTTAAAATCCTGTATAAAATTCGGGAAACCCTTGCAGTGGGTTTCCCGCAATCTTATTGCCTTTGCAAAAAAAGAAACGCTTGAATTTCAAAGCGTGTGTTCGCCTGCGAGCACCAGTTTCTCAACCGTTTTTGCAAGTCCGTCTTCCGCGTTAGTCGGCGCTATATGCTTTGCCGCCTTTTTACATTCGTCGCAGGCATTGCCCATGGCGACGGATTCGCCCGCAAACAAAAGCATTTCATAATCGTTCATAGCGTCGCCGAACGCCATAACCTCGTCCCTTTCTATGCCGAGCTTTTTACAAAAGCCCTCGAGCGCCGTACCCTTGTTTACGTTCGCGGCGGTGACCTCTATTTCACCGGGAATGGACGTTGTGACGTAAAGACCGTTGTTTTCAAAGAAATCGCAAAAATGCTTTTTCTGCTCGTCGGTTATAGAGTAAATAGCAATTATCTCCGCATTTTCGCCGTCCGTCTGCGAAAGCATATCCTCGCAGACCGTGGAGAGGCTCATAAACTCCTCCAAAAACGCCTGCGGCAGTCCCCTGTTTACATAGTATTGCATTTTGCTCTCGGGAACAAAAATTTTGCCCGAAAAATAGGCGTTATAATATATTTCAAATTTCTCGATTTCGCCCAAAAGAGTTTTTGTAAGCTCTGCGGAAATTCTGTTTTCGTAAATATCCCTATTTTCGTTCCTGTCGTAGACGGCGGCGCCGTTTGAATACACAACATAGTCGCAAAAGGGAATTTGCTTTATTACATTATCTACAAAGCCGAGCGTGCGCCCCGTCGCTATCGCTATTTTTATTCCCCTGTCGTGAGCTTCCCTCAACGCCTTTACCGTTGCGTCGGTAACGGTAAGGTGGTCGGGCGCCATAAGCGTGCCGTCAAGGTCGGTTACAATCAGTTTTACAGCCATTATTTTAACTCCAAGCCAAAATATTTTTCCGCATTGTTGAAGGAAATATCGGAAACCGTCTGCGAGAGGAATTTAATATCCTCCGGATACTTTCCCTCCTCTACCCATTCGCCTATAAGCTCGCAGAGTATTCTCCTGAAATACTCGTGTCTCGGATAGGATAGAAAGCTCCTCGAATCGGTAATCATACCGACAAATTTGCTCAATACGCCCAAATTTGCAAGCGCCGAAAGCTGCGCGCGCATACCGTCGTAATTGTCGTTAAACCACCAGGCGGAGCCGAACTGGATTTTTGAGGCCGCCTCGCTCGTCTGGAAATTGCCGAGCATCGAGCCCAAAACGTAATTGTCCTTGGGATTGAGAGTAAACAGCACGGTCTTGGGCAGTCTGTCGTTTTTGGCGAGGCTGTCGAGGAACATCGAAAGCCCCTCGGCTATTTCCTTGTCGTCAATGGAATCGAAGCCCGTATCCGCGCCCAATTTTTTATACATCTTAGTATTGTTGTTGCGAAGCGCGCCTATATGAAGCTCCATAACCCAACCCTTTTGCGCGTATTGCTCGCCGAAAAATCTCAGCAAATCGGTAACGTACTTGTCAAGCTCCCCGACCGTAAGCTTTTTACCGCCGACGCCCTTTTTGAAGATAGCCTCAAGCTCTTTTTCGTCGGCTTGAGCGCAGGGAACGTAACTTAGAGCGTGGTCGCTTGCGCGGCAGCCCATTTTATCAAAAAAATCTATTCTCTCCTTCAGCGCTTCTTTAAGAGCCGAATACGAAAGTATTTCCCTGCCGACAGCCTTTTCCATAGCGGCAATCCACGGTATAAAGGAGGGCTGATTGATATTGAGCGCCTTGTCGGGTCTGAATGCGGGCAGTACCTTGCATTTAAAATCCTTTTCCTTTTTCAAAAGCTTATGGTATTCGAGCGAATCCGCCGCGTCGTCGGTGGTGCAAACGCATTTGACGTTTGATTTTTCGATAAGCTCTCTGGGGGTAAAGCCGCCCGCCTTAATCATATCGTTGCATTTTTTCCATATTGCCTCGGCGGTTTGAGGAGAAAGCGTTTCGGTAATTCCGAAATAGCGCTGTAATTCGAGATGGGTCCAATGATAAAGGGGGTTTCCGATAAGATACGGCACAACCTCCGCCCATTTCAAGAATTTCTCCTTTGCGGATTTTCTGCCGGTTATATATTCCTCGTCAACGCCGTATGAGCGCATGGCTCTCCACTTGTAATGGTCGCCGCCCAGCCAAAGCTCCGTTATGTTTGCGGGCCGCTTGTTTTCGTATATTTCCTTCGGAGAAAGATGACAGTGCCAATCGAAAATCGGCGTTTTCTCGGCTCCCTTTTTGTAAATTTCCTTTGCCGTTTTTGTTGAAAGCAAAAAATCCTTATCCATAAATTTTTTCATTTTCTTTCTCCTTCGTTTAATCGAATTTAACAAAAGCAAAAGCTTTAACGCCTTTGCGGCCTTAAAGCCTTTGATCTCAGCTTTTTTCGCTTGAAATTTTATTTACGTAAGCCTTTATTGCGTTGAAGGTTTCGTCCGAAATATCATGCTCGATTTTGCATGCGTCCCGAACCGCCGTGCTTTCGTCAACGCCCAAAGAGGTAAGGCATTTTGAAAGCACCGTATGCCTTTCGTAAATTTTTTTCGCAATTTTTTCGCCGCTTTCGGTAAGGCTTATTCCGCCGTCAGGAGCGATTTTCAGATAATCGGCGTCCTTTAGCGAATTAACGGCGCGGCTGATGCTCGGCTTTGAAAAATTCATATATTCGCAAATGTCTATAGAGCGAACCCTGTCATGCTTTTTTGATAAAACCAATATTGTTTCAAGATACATTTCCGAAGATTCCGTAAGCTTCATAAAGGCACATCCTTCCCACAAATATTATCAAAAAACAAAACCAAGCCGAACTTTTTATAAATAATAACACAAACCGCGCGGCTTTTCAAGCTTTGAAAGGATTAGTTTATTAAAAAAAAAGCGGCGAGGATTTCCCCGCCGCAAAATTATTTCATCTGCCTTAAATAAGCGCCGTTTTCTTTGATTTTTTCAATCTTATCGCCGGTAACGTAATAAACGTCTTTTGAAATATCCATAAAAGGCTTGTCATTCATGGAATCGGTGTAAAACTCGTCTATTACCGCGTCGCCGTAAGCGTCCCTGAACATTTTTATTTTATTGTCCCTGAAACAAATTTGGGATATTTCGCCGGTTTTGATGTCAAAGCCCGTGCATATCACGTTCTTTATGCCGAGCCTTCCGCATATTTCAAGCAAAAGCGGCTCGGGAGAGGCGGATACTATAACGTCGTCCTCCCTCATCATATCGGTAATCCACTTTTTAACCTTTTTTTGATGAGTATCCCAAAACTTTTTTATTTCCGCCTCGGCATTTTCAAATTTACGACAGCACTCTCTTGGGATATAGGCGTAATCCGTAAGCACCTCGTCAATACTCAGCTTGCCCGCCTTGTACTTGTAAACGCACTCGGCAAACGAGGGGATATACTTGGCTATCTGAATGGGGAACTTCTTTACATAATAGAAGAAGAAATCCACGCCGCTCTCGCCGTCATAAATTGTATTGTCAAAGTCAAATACTCTCATATAAAATTCACCCTTTAGGCTTATGCCGCTTCGTTCGTTACGGGCGGGGACGCGGCGCTGTCTGCGGGAACTTCGGCTTTTTCGGTGTTCTCCTCAGTTACCGCCGGCGCAGTCGTTACGGGTTCCGTTACGGGAGCCGTCACTTCGTTCGTTACAGGCTCGGCGGACGTCGTTTGCTCCTGAGTTACGGTAACGGTTTGACTTACCTGCGAGCTTGTAGTCTCGGGAGCTTCGGTGGTTTCCGGCTCTTTGTACTGCTTTGTATCCGGTTCAACGTAAACTCCTTCGGGAGCTTCGTCGTCATCGTCGAAATAATCCCTGCTGTCAACCTCGTCGGGATGCTGCTGAGTAAACAAATCGTTTGAATCGTAGGAGAAGGTCGGACTCTCGCCGTAGATAAATTCAAATATTTTTTCCGAAGCCTTGTCAAGGTCGTATCTCCAAACCCATGCGCCCTCGTATATTCCGCCTATAGCCTCCTCCTCGTTGGGCACGGTAAGCGTTTGTATCTCCACGTCCTCGTTGATAAGCGGAACAAGGCTCATAACCTCGCTGAAGGAAACGGAGGTTTCGCAAAGCGACATAATGGTTTTAACTACCTTGGAATAATCCGACGGCTTAACCTGCTTCGCCTTTTCAAGCAGCGCCTTAATAACCATTTTCTGCCTGTTTGAACGCGCGATGTCGGAGTCGTACTTACGAAGCCTTACGAATACCGCGGCCTGGTCGCCGTTAAGGTGAACGTCGCCGTACTCGGTAACCTGTTCTATTACCTTGCCCTCGTCGTCGCCTATATCGTTAATCTGCCGCATTTCGGACTCGGTAATGGTAACGTCAACGCCGCCGAGAACGTCGATAGCGTCCGCAAGCTTATAGAAATTGATTGTTGCGTAATCCTCGATATTCAAATGGAAATTCTTATTTAACGTCTTAATCGCAAGCTCCGCCCCGCCGAAGGCATAGGCGTGAGTAATTTTCTGGTTTTTGTAACCGTCTATTGCCACATAGCTGTCACGGAGTATGGAAGTGAGCTTAACGGTTTTCTCCTTGGGATTTAAGCTGACTATAATAATAGAATCCGAGCGGCCTTTAAAGGAATTTTCATCTCTTGTATCAAGACCGAAAACGGCTACGTTTATAATATCGGTATCGCCGAAATTATTGTAAATATCATCCGAAATGCCGAGATTTTTTTCGTCTATATCGGTTCTGTAGCCGGAATAAACGGCAACAACGGCAATAATGGCGGCGATTAAGACAAGAACCAAAACAATCACGGCTATTATTATGGCCTTGCGCCATTTGTCAAGCGACTTCCATTTTTCCTTAATGCCGATTTTCTTCCTGCCGACGCCTTTTTTTGCCAAGTTTGCGCCGGCGGCTTCGCCCCTGCCTCTATTGATATTATCGCCCGTATTTCTGCTGTTATTATCCATATTTTTACCTCTGATTTCACACATCAAATTATTACAATCGCCGCGGCGTTGAAAGCAAAAATATGCCGCGATAGAAGCCATTATACAACAATTTGTCGAATGTGTCAATTTTTTGTCCGCGGCAAAATAAGCCGCAAGTTGACAAAAAGCCAAACTTTGTTATAATAGCCTTACAAACATCAACAAACGTATTATATGCCGTTTTGAAAGGGGTAACGCTATGAATTATACCAAAGAGGACATTTTGGCTGTAGCGGAGCAAAAGGACATTAAATTTATAAGGCTTCAGTTTATTGACATATTCGGTCAGATAAAAAATGTTGCCATAACGAGGAATCAGCTTGAAAAAGCGCTTGACAACAAATGTATGTTTGACGGTTCTTCCATAGAGGGCTTTGTTCGTATAAACGAATCCGATATGTATTTGCGGCCCGACCTTAATTCCTTCGTTATTTTGCCTTGGAAGGACAGAACGGCAAGACTTATATGCGACGTTTATTGCAACGACGGAAAAACTCCTTTTATGGGCGACCCGAGAAATGTGCTTAAAAAGGTGATTAAAGAGGCTTCGGATATGGGCTTCACCTTTAACGCGGGCCCGGAATGTGAATTTTTCCTTTTCAGGCTTGACGAAAACGGAAACCCGACGACAAACACGGGCGACGTTGCGGGCTATTTTGATATGGGCCCCGCCGATAAGGGCGAGGAGTGCAGGAGGGATATATGCCTTGCGCTTGAGGATATGGGCTTTGAAATAGAGGCTTCGCACCACGAATGCGCCCACGGTCAGCACGAAATAGATTTCAAATTTGACGAGGTTTTGAAAACGGCGGACAATGTTATTACCTTTAAACATGTTGTAAAAACGTACGCCCGCCGCCACAATCTCCACGCAACGTTTATGCCAAAGCCTGTTTACGGCATACCGGGTTCGGGCATGCACACAAATATGTCGCTTATGAAAAACGGCGAAAACGCATTTTACGATCCCGATAAAAAATACGGCCTTTCCGATACGGCTTTACAATTTATTGCGGGCGTGCTTACGCACATAAAGGGCATTACGGCGGTTGCAAATCCGCTTGTAAACTCGTACAAGAGGCTGGTTCCGGGCTATGAAGCTCCGGTTTACATTGCGTGGTCCGCGTCTAACCGTTCAACGCTTATAAGGATACCGACCGCAAGGGGAATGGGTACAAGGGTTGAGCTTCGTTCGCCCGACCCCGCGTGCAATCCTTATCTTGAAATGGCGCTGTGCCTTGCGGCGGGACTTGACGGAATAAAGAGAGGCTTAACGCCGCCGGAAAGCACCTCGAGGAACATTTTTGAAATGACGGACGACGAGCTGAAAGCGGAGGGAATAAGCAATCTGCCCGCCACGCTTGAGGACGCTATGGAGGAATTTTCAAAAGATTCGTTTATAAGAGAAACGCTCGGCGAGCATATATACAATAAATACCTTGAAGGCAAACTGAGAGAATGGAAAAAGTACCAAACAAGCGTTATGGATTGGGAAATCAACAGATACTTGTATAAATATTAAAATCTTGCTCGGATTTAAACAAAGCCTTACTCAAAATTTACGGCGGGCAACAGTCAAAGCTTCGCACAAATTTACGGCGAATAACTGTCAAAGCCCCACTTAAACTTTCGGCAGACAGCGATCAAA
>CANRIZ010000026.1 GCA_947630835.1 uncultured Clostridia bacterium
GGCGTTTTTTCAAAAAATTCCACAATAGAATTTGTCAGCGGCAAAGGCGTTGTTACTGTCAAGTCAAGCGCTTTTTCCGAATCTAATATTATGAATGTAGAATTTCCTGCCGCCAAATATATTGAAGGCAACGCTTTTTACCTTACTTCAAAGTTTTGCAGCGGAGATTTTTCCGATGTTGAAATTATTGAAGGAGACGCCTTTTCATATTCAAGAATCATTTCATTTTTCGGCCCGAAGGTACAAACAATTGAGGATGGCGCTTTTGGCAGTTGTTCAAGACTGGAAAATGTATATTTTCCGCAATGTACAATGATTGATATAATTTGGGGGATAAACGGTCTTTTTGAATCCTGCGCCCGATTAATAAATGCTGAAATGCCGCTCATTACCAATTTAACTTATAACGCATTTAATGATACTTCAATATCAAAAGCTGATTTTCCTTTTATAAAAATAATAGAAGAAAAAGCGTTTTATAGTTGCACGCATTTGGAATATATAAATATGCCATCTTTACTGTACATTCCTAAAAAAGCTTTTTACACATATTCTGCTTTATATGAATCAAATATAGTAAAGCCCCGTTTTTTCCGCTTGGACAGTGTAACTCAAATTGAACAGGACGCTTTTGGAAATTATCCGACTTCACGCATTGAATTCTCTCATCTTGAAACTGCCCAAAGTCTGCCGCAGACAGAGGGTTGCATAATTGCTATGCCTTCAACTTTCAGCGAATGTACAGAAGATACAAATGGCAGGAACTACAAGGTTTACGGCACAAAGGGAACATATGCCGAGCAGTGGGCGAAAGAAAACGATCACGAGTTCATTGAAATTTCGCAAGATACTGCTATTTTGAAAGATGTTCCTATGGAATATACCGACAAAACGCAAACCTTGTCACCTGATGTAATCGGCTTTAACCGTACATATCAATGGTACGCAAGCGACAAGCCGGACAACACCGCCGGAACACCCATAGAGGGTGCAACGGATAGGGAGTTTAACCCTGCCGACTACCCTGCGGCTAAGTATTACTATTGCGTTGTCACCAGTACCGATGTAGGTTATGACCCAATAGAAATTAGAACAGGCGTTACGGAGAATACAACGCTCAACCCTGCCGATTATTCAAAAGTAGAAAAAGCTAAATCGGAAATCCCCGAGAATTTATCACTATACACAGACGAAAGCGTTAAGGCGTTGCAGGATATTTTAGATAACATAGACTACAGCTTGGACGAAACCGAACAGAGCCGTGTTGACGATTACGCAAAAGCGATTGAAGAAGCTATCAATTCCCTTGAATACAAGCCTGCTGACTACACGGAATATAACAAAGCGGTTGAAAAAGCTAATGCCCTTGACCGCAGTTTGTATCAAGATTTAACCGCACTTGATGAAGCTTTGAAAACCGATGTCAGCGGTAAGAACATAACCGAACAAACGGTTGTCGACAAGCAGACAAAAGCGATTGAAGAAGCAATCGACGCCCTTGAATACAAACCGGCGGACTACACAGAGTATAACAAAGCGGTTGAAAAAGCTAATGCCCTTGACCGTAGTCTATACAAAGATTTAACTGCACTTGACAATGCACTTTCGGTTGATGTTAAAGATAAAAACATAACAGAACAAGCAGTAGTTGACGGGCAGACAAAAGCGATAGAAGAAGCTATTAACTCCCTTGAATACAAGGAAGCTGACTACACGGAATATAACAAAGCGGTTGAAAAAGCTAATGCCCTTGACCGTAGTCTATACAAAGATTTAACTGCACTTGACAATGCACTTTCGGTTGATGTTAAAGATAAAAACATAACCGAACAAACAGTAGTTGACGAACAAACAAAGGCAATAGAAGAAGCTATTAACTCCCTTGAATACAAGCCTGCTGACTACACGGAATATAACAAAGCAGTCGAAAAGGCTGAATCACTTGACCGTAGTTTGTATCAAGACTTAACCGCACTTGATGAAGCTTTAAAGACCGATGTCAGCGGTAAAAACATAACGGAGCAAGCGGTTGTCGACGAGCGGACAAAAGCAATAGAAGAAGCTATTAACTCCCTTGAATACAAACCTGCCGATTACTCCAAACTCAACTCCGCTCTCGCACAAGTGCCGGAAGATTTATCAATCTATACCGACGAGAGCGTACAACAGCTTAATTCGGTTATCGAAAGTCTAAACTACGATTTAAATATCACCGAACAAGACAAGGCAGACAAACAGGTTGAAGCCTTACTTGAAGCAATCAACTCCCTTGAATATAAACTTGCCGATTACTCCAAACTCAACTCTGCTCTCGCACAAGTCCCGGAAGATTTATCAATCTATACCGACGAGAGCGTAAAACAGCTTAATTCGGTTATTGAAAGTCTAAACTACGATTTAAATATCACCGAGCAAGACAAGGCGGACAAACAAGTTGAAACATTACTCGAAGCCATTAGTTCCCTCGAAAAGCGTTACATTTTAGGCGATGTCAATTTGGACGGCGAAATTACCGTACTCGACGCGAAATGGGCTTTGCAATACATTGCAGCTTTGCGCTCCCTCGAATCCCTCTCGCTAAAAGCGGCGGATATGAACCAAGACGGCAAAATCTCCGTCCTCGACGCAAAATTGATCTTAATTGCGGTGATTGGTTAATCTTGAAGAATGATTAATAACTAAAAAAACGGCAAAACGGCAAAACGGCAAGACTCGCAAGAGCCTTGCCGTTTTTTGGAGCGGCTGATGGGAGTCGAACCCACCTGTCAAGCTTGGGAAGCTTGCATTCTACCGATGAACTACAGCCGCACAGTACAATAAATTATAACACAAAAAATTTATAAATTCAATATTAAGATTTTGTGTTTTCATATTTTTTTGTTTGATAAAATTTGACACAGATTGTTGCGAAAGCAAAGAATATAGTGTAAAATAATTCTATAGGGATTAATTATTAACATTTTTAATATTAGTCGTATTAAGTGAAAAATATATCTTAAAGGGGCTTGGGATTATGAAAAGGTTAATATCTGTAATAATGTCGGTTGTTTTGATAATACTTTCGCTCTGTTCGGGCTTCACGGCCTTTGCTACGCCCTTGCAGGAGGAACGGGAAAGCAACGATTTAAACGGCTTTATTGACGGAATTACGCAGCTTGTTCGGGAATATGATGCGGATAAAGAATTTACCGTTCCCGAAAATGACAAAACGGCACAGATTCAGACATTTTCTGCCGGAAATGCAACAGATAACTCCAATCCAAAATACAACTTGCAAGATTTCCAAACCGCTCGTTTAATCATTCGTGCAGACGGCAATTTTGACGACTGCAACGCATTGGAGCATATTAGCGGCTTTGAGAATTTTCATATATTACAGTACGAAAGTCCCGAAGAAGCTATGAGCGCTTATACGGATTTGCAAGCAGAAAAAAATATAACAAATGTTGCGCCCGACGAGGTTGTAGCGCCGTTGCAGGGTGAAAAAGTCGAAACCTTGACGGCAAGTGAAATTTCGGAAAAAGATTATCTTTGCGACTGGAGCGTGGACAGAACACAGTCAAAAAGATTGCAGGAATATCTTGCGCAATCGGATATTTCTATGAAAGATGTTACTGTCGGCGTGGTAGATGACGGAGTGCATTATGATAATGAGTTTGTAAGAGACAGAATAGAGCGTACAAACTTTAATTCCTCGCAAAGCGGCACGGCTAACGATGAATACGGCTCACCCGACGGACACGGAACGGCGGTTTGCAGTATTATTGCAGACAATACACCGTCCAATGTTAAAATTAAATGCTATAAAGTTATAGATGACGACGGATTTTCTCCGATTACACATGTATTTGCCGGTTACATTGCAGCTGTTAATGATGGTGTTGATGTAATAAGTGTAAGTTTGGCATATTATGACGATACGGATCTAACGGAATCCTTTGTGAGAATAGCCTATAAAAATAATATTCCCGTGTTTGGCGGAATGGGAAATGATGGGCGCTTGGATTATAATCTTGTTCCCGCAAATGTGCCTGAGTGTATTGCTGTATCTGCGACAGACGATAATAACACGGTAACGCTTTGGACAACATTTAGCGACGGAGCGGATATTTCAGCTCCGGGTCAAAGCATTTGCGTAGCGATGGGAGCAAATGAATACGATATATGGAGCGGTACTTCCTTTTCTACACCGTGTGCTGCCGCATTGGGTGCTATTTTAAAAGCGCAAAATCCCGATATAACTGTGGATAAATTAGAGGAGCGTATTAAATCCACTTCCTCTGATGTAAAAAGATATAATGATTGTGAGAGCTGGAGAGACTATGAAGAAAATATGTATGGGTCGTTTACCGATAATTACTATTCTCTGTTTGATGGGGTAGGCATGGTGCAATTCAGCGACGCATTTGGATTGCCGGAATTAGCAATGCCTGAATACAATTTAAAAGATGCATTGTATATCAATGCACAAAAATGTTCAATAACATGTAAGGATAAAAATGCAACTGTTTTATATACCACGGACGGTACATATCCTGCTTTGGAAAATGCTTATAAATATACCGAACCGTTTGATGTGACACAACGGACACGAATCCGTGCTGTTGCGTATTATGCTGACAGCGGATATTACAGCCGAGAGGTTGAGATAACGCCCCGTATTCAGTACATGGACAGCGACGACGCTTATACCATTACCGATAATGGTATAATTACAAACTACAGCGGAAGTGTATCTGATCTTTATATTCAAGATGAAATAAACAATATTGAGGTAAAAGGAATTGCGAAAGGCGCATTTGATAACTCTGAACTGATTGGACTGACACTACCGGATAGTGTTACTGAAATTTCGGAATCCGCCTTTTACAACAATGATTCGTTGGAATTTATACGAGGCGTAGGCGTAGAATATGTTGGAACAAACGCTTTCGCCAATTCTGCATTAAAATATGCTGAATTTCCAAACGCAAAGGAAATAGCGAATTTAAGTTTTAAACAGACAAAACATTTTTGCAAAGGCGATTTTTCAAAATTAGAGAAAATCGGTACAAGAGCATTTCAACGGTCCAATATTATTTCGTTCAATGGTCCTGAAGTGAAAGAGATAGAACAAGGAGTCTTTGAGGAGTGTCTTCGGTTAGAAGTTGTCCGTATACCGAAATGCAAAAAATATATATCAAAATTAAGTGGATATAACGGCGATTTCTATAGCGATAAGTATTTGCTGATTGCAGAAATGCCATTAATTGAAAATTTACTGAGGGGAGCTTTAGAAGATACATGCATAAAAGAGGCAAACTACCCATTTTTAAAAGAAATGCAGAAAAGAGCATTTTATAATTGCACTAATTTAAAAGTTATCAATACGCCTATGCTGAAAGTTGTTCCGGAGAATGCCTTTAATGGTACCCTTGTTAACATAGGTAATACTGTACCGCGTATTTACTACTTAGACAGCGTAACTCAAATCGAACAGGACGCTTTCGGAGAATATCCGACTTCACGCATTGAATTCTCTCATCTTGAAACTGCCCAAAGTCTGCCGCAGACAGAGGGCTGTATAATTGCTATGCCCTCGACTTTCAGCGAATGTACAGAAGATACCGCAGGCAGAAATTATAAGGTTTACGGCACATCGGGAACATATGCCGAAACTTGGGCTAATGAAAACGATCACGAGTTCATTAATATTTCGCAGGATACGGCTATTTTGAAAGATGTTCCTATGGAATATACCGATGAAACACAAACTTTGTCACCTGATGTAATCGGCTTTAACCGTACATATCAATGGTACGCAAGCGACACGCCCGACAACACCTCCGGCACGCCCATAGAGGGCGCAACGGATAGGGAGTTTAACCCTGCCGACTATCCTGCGGCTAAGTATTACTATTGCGTTGTCACAAGTACCGATGTAGGTTGTGATCCCATTGAAATCCGTACAGGAGTTACGGAGAATATGACTCTCAACCCTGCCGATTATTCAAAAGTAGAAAAGGCAAAATCGGAAATCCCCGAGAATTTATCACTATACACAGATGAAAGCGTTAAGGCGTTGCAGGATATATTAGATAACATAGACTACAGCTTGGACGAAACCGAGCAGAGCAAGGTTGACGATTACGCAAAAGCCATAGAAGAAGCAATCAACGCCCTTGAATACAAGGAAGCTGACTACACGGAATATAACAAAGCGGTTGAAAAAGCTAATGCCCTTGACCGCAGTTTGTATCAAGACTTAACCGCCCTTGATAATGCCTTATCGGTTGATGTCAGCGGCAAGAACATAACCGAACAAACGGTTGTTAACGAGCAGACACAGGCTATCCTTGAAGCAATAGAAAAACTTGAATACAAGGAAGCGGACTACACAGAGTATAACAAAGCAGTCGAAAATGCAAATGACCTTGACCGCAGTTTGTATCAAGACTTAACTGCACTTGATGAAGCCTTAAAAACCGATGTCAGCGGCAAGAACATAACCGAACAAACGGTAGTTGACGAGCAAACAAAGTCAATAGAGGAAGCAATCAACGCCCTTGAATACAAGCCTGCGGATTATACCGAGTATAACAAGGCAGTAGAAAAAGCAAATGCCCTTGACCGCAGTTTGTATCAAGACTTAACTGCTCTTGATGAAGCTTTAAAGACCGATGTCAGCGGCAAAAACATAACAGAGCAATCGGTTGTTGACGAACAAACAAAAGCGATTGAAGAAGCTATTAACTCCCTTGAATACAAACCTGCTGACTACACCGAGTATAACAAGGCAGTCGAAAAGGCAAATGACCTTGACCGCAATTTGTATCAAGACTTAACCGCCCTTGATAATGTCTTATCGGTTGATGTTAAAGATAAAAACATAACAGAACAAGAAGTAGTTGACGAACAAACAAAGGCTATCCTTGAAGCAATAGAAAAACTTGAATACAAGCATGCTGATTACTCAAAACTCAACTCCGCTCTCGCACAAGTGCCGGAAGACTTGTCAATTTACACCGACGAAAGCGTACAACGTCTTAATTCGGTCATTGAAAACCTAAATTACAATCTCAATATCACCGAGCAAGACAAAGCAGACAAACAAGTTGAAACATTACTCGAAGCCATTAGCTCCCTTGAAAAGCGTTACATTTTAGGCGACGTTAATTTGGACGGCGAAATTACCGTCCTTGACGCGAAGTGGACTTTGCAATACATAGCCTCTATGCGCTCCCTTGAATCCCTCTCGCTAAAAGCCGCAGATATGAACCAAGACGGCAAAATCTCCGTCCTCGACGCTAAATTAATCTTAATTGCGGTGATGGGTAATTAATTACGAAAAAGCGAAGCAAATACGAGGGTTAATTATGAAAGACCGATTTATTAACTTTGCAAACGCAAGAAATTCATTGCTGATTTTGTGCTTAATGCCCGTGCTTAATATGTTTCTCAACAAGCGGGTATCGCTCGTTATTTTCGGATTTTTAACCGCGCTTATAATTGTTGGGTGCGCAATCCGATTGCATTGCGAACAAAAGAGTACGCGCGTTTATATCCTCTATGCGAGCGAATTTTTGGGAACATTGGCGTTTTATTGCTTGCATGTTGTTTACGGCTTTTTCGCCCCCGATAATGAAGTCAATGTTATTTTAAATTTATTATCTGTGATTTTCATTGTTCCGTTTATATTTGAAATTGCAAAACATAAGACCGAGGAGCAATAATACTGCGCATTCTGAGCTGACTTTTGAAAAATTGACTATTAATAAGAATTCGCCTTTTCCGAAGTATTTGTTCTAGACGTGTAATCTTGAAGAATCCAAACAACGCTCAATGAATAAACGCACAAACGCTCGGTCTTGTCAGCGGTCGGTATGCGGGCCGAAATATCTTCTGCTCCTCTTATATTTCCGCCTATGTGGAACGTGATATGCGGGAACTTTCGGGTGCCGCAGACGCATTGAAATTCAACCGCTTTGTTACCGCCGCAGCCGCTCGTTGCTCACAACTGCTCAATTATAGGGCGTTGGCAGACGACGCGGATATCGATATTCAGATTTCAAAGGCATGGATCAATATACCGGAAACACCGGGGGTTATCTTCCTTCTGCATACGTATTCCAATAACGTCCTCAAACGCACCGTTAAAACGACTAAGCTATACTTTTATGACACCGGTTTGGTTTGTTGCCTTACTTGCCGGTCATCTCCTGAGGTAGCCTAAACAAGAAAGAAAAATATTGATTTAGGAGAAAATTCAAATGACAGAGCTTGAAAAATTGCAGCGTGCAAAGATGTATATTGACAAAATGGCTAACGGAGTAAATCCGATAGACGATTCTCTTGCACCGGAGTCGGATATTATTAATAATGTAAGGCTTTCACGATGCTTGTTCTATGTATCCGATATTTTAAGGCAAGTAATTGCCAATAACGGGGTGATTGGGAAAACCAAGACCTCAAAAAAGCCGTTTTCGGTTTCCGCTGAGGAAATAAGCAAATTCTCTTTTTAAGATATGCCGATTACTGTAAGCGAAATAACCAAACGTTTAAATGATATTGCGAATTTAGACGTATGCCGCAAGTTAAGCTATACATCTATAGTATCTCGGCTTGTGGAAATCGGGATGTTGGAGATAAGGCTCTCCGCAGACGGAAAGAACGTCAAAAGACCTACGCAACAGGGTAAAGAACTTGGTATATCGTTAGTAAAGCGCACCGGAAGAACCGGAGATTACGTTGCGGTCGTTTATAACAGAGAAGCGCAACAGTTCATAATTGACAATATAGAAGCGTTTGTGCCTCAAGAAAACGACGAAGATAAAAAAGGTCTGTAGACGGAATACATTCGAGATTAAAGAAGTTGGGCTTATTAAACGGCAAGGGCTGAAAAAGGAGAAGGTTATGGCGCTTATAAAATGTCCCGAATGCGGAAATTCAATATCCGATAAAGCGGAAAAATGCCCGCATTGCGGCATGCCTTCCGAGTATTTCTCGAAGCAACCCGTTATGGACGAAAACCGCTTGGGGACGGTTGATTATAAAAACCTGTCTAATATTCTTATTTCCTTTGACAGCGACTATGTAAGCCTTTTTTCATCCGATCACTATATCACCCATAGGGAAGCCGTACGCCTGCACACTACTTATGACAATTATTACTATTCCTTGAAAAACAAGCTCATCTTTCGGTATGTATGCAATAATGCCGCGGCATTTCGTGTGGATACAGACAGCTTAAAGCAATTTATTGTAAAGATGCATAATCTCGAAGAAGCCGTAACAACGCATAACACTAATTATATTGAAAGAACGCTTGTACAGGAAAAGGAATATTTTGATAATATTCTTATGGATATTGATCCTAATATACGGCTGGACGAGGAACAACGCAGGGCGGTCATCACCGATGATGATTACTGCCTTCTTGTAGCGGGAGCCGGCGCCGGTAAAACAACAACCATGGCGGCAAAGGTGAAATATTTGGTCGAAAAGAAACGAATAAACCCCGAGGAAATCATTGTCATTTCCTACACCAACAAGGCGATAGGCGAGTTGCGCGAGCGTATTAACAAGGGGTTGAAAATTCCGGCAAAAATATGTACTTTTCACGCTTTTGCTTTTGAAATAGTCAAAAGATTTTCGGCAGAACCGCCGGAAATTAATTTTTCTTCCTATCGGATTGTTTTTGATATGATTGAAAAATCCATTTTCAATAACAAGCGTCTAATGAGAAATTTAGTGTTGTTTCTTGGCTATTATTTTGATTTGGAGGAAGATGTATTTAAGTTTGACAACTTAAATCAATTTCATCTGTATAAGGCGGCGCAGGACTATGAAACCCTGAAAAGCGGCCTTGGAGAGTACATTAAAAAGGTTGAACACCAACGCAGTAAACAGGTGAAAACGATAACGGGTGAATATTTGCGTTCCGTGCAGGAAGTGCAGATTGCCAACTTTCTGTATCTGAACGGACTTGATTACGAATACGAACGGGTATATCCGTTCGAGTCCCCATCCCGCAGTAAGAAATATACACCGGATTTTTATATTACCCAGGGTGAGCATACAGCCTGGCTTGAGCATTACGCTTTAACGGAAAGCGGATACAACAATGTGTTTACCCCGGAACAGCGTGCAAAATATAAAAAAGCTGTCAGGGATAAACGGGCGGTTCATCGGGCTAATAAAACAACCTTGATTGAGACATGGTCGCTTTATAACGATCGCCGACCGTTAATCGATCATTTAAAAGAAAATCTTGAAGCGGAAGGCTTTATACTAAAACCTCGTAATCTTGACGACGTGTACAAAAAGATTGTTGAAACCGGCAAGGATAAATATATCATCAAGCTCATTTTGTTTATGATGAAATTTATTGAACAGTACAAAACCTCCGGTTACGACGAAGGCGGCTTTGAAATTCTGCGGAAAAAAACGGACAATCCGCGTACCTTACTGTTTTTGGATATTGCCGAGGAGGTATATAACCACTATCAGTCCGTCTTGAAAAGTAAAAATCAAATAGACTTTGCGGATATGATTAACGACGCAAACTTTTATCTTCAGGAAATTGAACGCCAACAAATAGAACTTCCCTACAAATATATCATTATTGATGAATTTCAGGATATTGCCCGTCAACGATTTAACTTGACCAAGCGGCTTTCCGAAATAACAAAGGCAAAGGTTGTTGCCGTGGGTGACGACTGGCAGTCTATTTATGCATTTTCAGGTTCGGATATAACGCTTTTTACTCGATTTTTGGAATTGATGGGCGCAGGTACGGAGTTAAAAATCACACATACATATCGAAATTCTCAAGAATTGATTGATATCGCCGGCGGATTTGTACAGAAAAACTCCGCACAAATCCGAAAGCAGTTAATATCTCCAAAGCGTCTTGAAAACCCGGTCGTGATTGAAGCTTTTGACGACGACTTTAGACCGATGAAAGCGCTGGCGAAAAAAACGGAGCAGATAATCGGAAAAATTCAGAAAGAATACGGCGAAAAAAGCTCCATTCTTCTTATCGGCAGATATAATTATGACATGTATAAGTTATACAATACCGGTTTGTTTAAGGAAATTCCGGGTAATAAAGTGCTTTGCAAAAAATACCCGAATGCCGATATTACGTTTATGACCGCCCACAGTTCTAAGGGATTAGGCTACGATAATGTTATTCTTATAAATATGTTTGAAGGCAAGTTCGGGTTCCCTTGCCAAATCGAGGATGATCCTATAATCAAGCTGGTTACGCATGACGATAAGAGCATGCCCTTTGCCGAGGAAAGGCGGCTGTTCTATGTTGCCATGACCCGTACAAAAAATCGGGTTTATATAGCCACTCCCAAAAATCGGCCTTCAAGATTTCTTGTAGAGCTTATCAGGGATTATAAATTGCCGCATGATGAGGAGATTAATATGCAAACGGTTGACCTGTTCAATCTGAGATGTCCCAAATGCGGATTTCCGTTAAAGTATGAGTTCAATAAAAATTACGGCCTTCAACTTTGGATTTGTACAAATGATTCGGAAATTTGTGATTTTATGACCAACGACAAGGTGCATAAACACGATATTTTTAAATGTCCCAAATGCCCGGACGGGTATATGATAGTAAAAATGAATCGGAAAAACGGAAATGTTTTTTATGGATGTACCAATTACTTTAGCGATACGAATAAGTGCACAAACATGCTCGGCTTAACAAGCGAACCCGTTTAATTAAGCTAAAAAGCTTTTCTCGCCGAGCAAACGGAATAAAGCAAAATAAAGCGCTCATTCATATCCGTTCTGTCCTGCAATAAGCAAAGAATATATACTTAAAAGCATTATTAAAAATCAAGAGTTAAAATAAAATCGTAAAATTTTTACTTTATTTCAATTTTCTATTGAAATTATAAAATCACTATGCTATAATAAACTCACGGAATAGGGCGTTGCTCCGTTCCTGCCTGTGAGCTTAATTGCTCTCGGCTTTAGTCTTGCTCGGCTTTGGCTTTTAGAGTTGTTCAACTCGTCCACCGTTTCGTTATTTTCTAACGATTTTGCCAAGTCTTGCAAGGCTTTTTTTACGCTCCGATTTCGCGAACAGGCTTTTGAGATTTTTCCGTATTGAACTTCCCCCTCGTTCTCCCGCGAAGAGCTAAAAGTCGGTAGCTTTATATAAATGCAAATATATAAATGAAAAATTAAAGATGCAATTATGAGAAAGTAAAAATCCGAGGTTTTCAGCCTCGGATTTTTGGTCGGAGTGAGGTGACTCGAACACCCGGCATCTTGCTCCCAAAGCAAGCGCGCTACCAACTGCGCTACACCCCGTTATCAATGTTATTAAATTGAATGAAGTTATTAAATTGAATGAAAGCTCAAAAGTTATATTCCAAAGCGCATAGCCTATTCCAAAAAATCAAGGCTTAACGCAAATTCTCAAAGCCCGAAAAGCCCAAAGTCCGCTTCAAACTGAAAATTGTCCGTTTCAAACTGAAATTTTGCATCTTCAAAGCCAAAAGTCCGTTCAAATTCAAAAGCTTTGCCCTAAATTTCAAGGGATTTTAGAAGTCGGCAGGGGAATTACGCGTTTGGCGCATATGAATTTATCGCTGTAAATTATACAATTTACAGCCCGATTTGTCAATCAATAATTACCGATTTCGCCGCGCCGCAAAAAGGCGCGTTTGTTTTTGTCGAAGTTTAGATTCGACCTTCTCCGCTTTAACCGAGCAATTTATCTGAAAATCCTTACGTTTATTTTCAGCCTGTCCTTTTTTGTCTTGCCCGAAGCTCCGCAGAAAATGAACCTGCCGCAGCCCCGAACGGAAACGATATCCCCCTCGTTTAAGTTGTAAGAGGAGTTTGTAATCCGCCTGCCCGAAACGAACACCTTGCCTTGAACAAACAGAGGGTTCACATTGGAACGGGAAAGCTTATAAACGCAGGCGATAACGGCGTCGATTCTCGGTGACGCAACGATAACGCATTCCTCGTCCGGCAGGGAAACACATTCCTCGGGCGGGGAGGGAACCTCGGCGCATTTAACCGAAGTGCGCCTTACCGAGGCGAGGTTATCGATAATATATTCGCTCATTTTTTCAAGGCAGAACAAATACCCCTTGTTTTCGTAAACTATAATATCGCCGAGCGTTTCCCGTTTAATTCCGAGTCCCATAAGCGAGCCCAAAAAGTCCCGATGGCTGAGCTTTTCGGCAAATTTTTGGGAGACGGGGGATATTTCAACGCAGGCAATCGGAAGCTCAGATTTAAGCGTTTCCTCATCTTCGTCGCCGAAGCAGGCGATTTTTCGTTCCGCGCCCTCGAAGCCGCCGAAAAGCCTGACGTCCGTGCCGTAATATATTGAGTTTAAAATATTCTGCTGTTCGAGATTTAAAAAATCGGAATAAACCGTTCTGCGCTGTAAGCCCGCCCTGTCTGCAAGCTCGGTAAATCTCTTTTTCAGCAGTTCGTTTTCCCGAGTATCGGACATTTTACTCACCCGATATATAATAAGCCAAAAGTGCGAATTTTGCAATACCGAAACAACGGTAAAGCAAGGCGCAAATTCGTTTTGTACGGATTTAAAGCGAATTA
Organism: uncultured Clostridia bacterium; assembly: GCA_947630835.1. Classification (GTDB taxonomy): domain Bacteria; phylum Bacillota; class Clostridia; order Oscillospirales; family Acutalibacteraceae; genus Fimenecus. The sequence goes on from CANRIZ010000026.1 coordinate 13,582, forward strand.
ATTTTATAAATAAGGCTTGAAAAATTTGCAGGGGAGAGGGTAGAATAGAAAATACAATATGTAATTTTCGGCAAAAATTTAATATTTTGCGCCCGATTGCAAAATAAAAAGGAAAGCAGGAATAATATTGTTTATTAAGAAGCAAAAAATTCTGTCGCTGTTTTTATCATTGGTAATGATATTAACCGCTCTGCCCCTCACGGGTGTCACCGCATTTGCGCAGACAAGCGGCGAAAGCGAAAAAGTATGGTTCGGATCAGTGCCCTCAAGCGCGGTTTTTGACAAGCTTTGGGTAGGGGACATAGTTGTTTTCGACTCGCAATTTTATATAAGTGAATATGATGAGGCAGCCCATGATTGGGTTGGTTCTCCCGAACCGGGCAACGTTATGACTATAGTCAGCGGCGGCGATTGCGTTAAAATTAGCGAAATACATTTTGGAGAGGATCTTTTTGCCTACGGTTTGGAATTCACAAAACCGGGCAAAGCGCAGGTAAAGATTAACGAAAAAGACCAAGAAACCGGAGAAACAAGAGAAAAAACATTTTCCTTTACGGTTACCGAGCGTCCCGCCGACAAGTCCGTTACTGCTACGTATTCACATTCCTTGGGCGATGTAAGCGTTAAAATCGGCGAGCGGCTCTGCGATAACGCCTGGAAGGATTGTTACAAAGAAGATTACGGCAGAAATTGGCCCGATATAAAATTTAACAACGCAAATTACGGAAAGAGTAATAGCTACGACGGAACGAGCGGTTATGTAGATATTAATGAACAGGGACTGTTTTTTACTTTTTACGGTGGATTCGGAGGCGGCGTTGATTCACTTGTTGAAGATGACAGGGTAGCGTTCCCGCAGAGAGAATATCGTGCCTTAATGAGCGAGCTTGCCGAGTATGCCTATGCCTATAAGCCCGGGACGGATTATCTTAATTTATCATACAAAGAGTGGAAAAATTTAGGCTGTCTCGGTTCTGTCACCGTGGAAGAACCCGTAATTAAAACCAACGCGCCGATAAGCGTAAAAGTTGGAAGCACGCTTGATTTAACTACGGAACTGACCGATACGGCTCTGAAGAACCTTAAAACATCCGAATATGAAAAATACGAGGAATACGAGAAAAATTTTGTTATTGATGATTACAATACTTCGCGGTGGTACTATGACGGTGACAACAATCCTGTCGCATACAAGCCGTCGGTAACGGTAACAGACGGCGCGGACTGCGTTAAGCAGAGCGCACAGGACTATACCAACACGCTGACCTCAAGCGAAACTCTCAGCTTTATAAAAACAGGAACGGTCAAATTAAAGATAAGCTACAAGCAGTTTGCCACGGATTCCAATTTGCTGTGTTCATATAAATATGATGAGGAAAAGCAAGAGACGATTGAGTATAAGGACGACAAGCGATATAATCCCGAAAAAATAATCACAATACAGGTAACCGAGGACGGCAACCCCGTTTTCGTGCCGAGCGGCGAAGTAAGCGGCGACGGCAAGCTTTCAACCGTTGACGCTAAGTGGATTTTGCAGAACATAGCAAAGTCAAGGGATTTCAGCGACGAGCAATTCAAAGCAGCCGACCTCAACGGCGACGGGAAATTGTCTGTAGTTGACGTTAAATGGGTACTCCAGATTGTCGCCGGTATGCGTAACGCCGAGACCTTAGAACCGATTAAATAATTTGCAAAAAGTTATGATATGTAACAAATAAAAACAGTAAAAAGCGGTTATACCTAGGTTATCCAAGGTATGACCGCTTTTGTAATGTAATTAAAAGGGTTTCGCAGTCTGCGGACTGCGACGAGGGCTTTGTCCCTCGACCCCGCCGACTTTTGTAAAAGTCGGGGAAAACTTTGATTGTCGCCCGCCGAGAGCTTTTAAAAGCTTTTTCCCTTTATGCTTTATCCGTCCCTGAATACCGAGGAGAGCAGCCCGCCCTTTGGCTTCGGGCGGTATGTCGGCGGACAGTCTATGTTTACAAGTATCGTATCGTCGCCGATTACCTCAATTTGCTCCCAGCAAATTCTTAAATCCTCCTCCTTGCCGCCCAAACCGAAAAGCTTTGATTTGGCGCAGATTATAATTGCTATCAGCTTGCCCGTGCAGGTGTCTATTTCAACATCGTTGACGTTGCCGAGCCTTGTGCCGTCCTTTAAGTTGATAATTTCCTTTTCACACAGGTCCGTAATACAACAGTTCATAGTATCACCCCGTAAATTATATTACCGTTTTTCGGGCGATATTCGCTTTTGGTTTTTTATAACCGTCAGTTTCCTTTTGTCCGCGCCGCAAAGCCTTATTTTCGGCTCAAACGGCATTTTTCCCGAGTTTTTATAATAAACCCTTACCTCGTTTTCGTCACATTCCACGGTGAAAACCGCTTTAACGCATATATTTTTCCTGTAATTAAAGCTTACTCCGTCGTCCGTGAAAAATTCGCTTGTGAATTTCCCGCTTTTTTTCGGGTAAACCGTAAAGCGTATATCCTCCTCGCTTTTGAACCCGTATTGCTCTTCGTCCGTCGGGATTACGCTGCCCGCCCTTACAAAATACGGGATTTCCGAGTCGGCGGGAATTGTTATTTCTACCTCCCGACCGCCCTTTATCAGCTTGTCGCCCAAGTACCAGTCGTCCCGTTCGGGTAGGTAAACCTTTGTTTTTTCCCTGCCTTCGTCAAATATGAAAGCCGCAAGTATATCTCTGCCGAGCATAGCGCAGTCGTCCTCAACGTCAATATTTTTATCGTCATAATAAAGCTTCGGCGGTGCGTTTACGGGTAAATCCTTTTCGACCGCCTCATAGGCGCAGTTATATATGTAAGGGATAAGCCGTTTCCTTAAAGCGAATATTTTGCGAACGCCGCCGAGTATATCCGGATAGCTCCACGGCATAGTAGCCGAACCGTCCTTGTTCCACGAATGTATGGTAAATCTCGGCTCAAACACACCGTGCTGAAGCCAGCGCAAAAGCAGCTCCCTTGAAGGCATATCGCCATCGAAACCGCCGAGGTCATGCCCGTAAAAATAAAGCCCGGACATTGACATCGTAAGCCCGATACGGTGGCAGTACCGTAAATCCTTCCAGGCGGTTCGGTTGTCGCCCGACCAGGTTTGAGCAAGCCTTCTTACCGCCGCCGAGCTTGAACGTGAAGATAAAAACGGCCGTAAATCGGGTTCGTTTTCAAGCTGTGCAATATATGAGGAAAGAACCATAAGGTAGGTAAGCGAAGGGCATATTCTCGAAGCCCTTACCTCGCCCCTACCGAAGCCGCAGGCAACGGCGTCGCAGTCCTTAATGTCAAATTCGTTGTTGTCGTTCCAGCTTGACAAAATGCCGCAGTCAAGCAGCTTGCTTTTAACTTGGCTTTTCCAAAAGTCAAACGCCTCGTCGTTCGTAAAATCGAGATAGCTTCCCTCACCGTCCCAAAAGCGTGTGATAAACGGTGTGGAGTCGGGATTTTTTATGAAAAGCGATTTGTTTTCTATCTCCCCGTACATAGGGTGCGAACACAAAAACGCAGGCTTAATATTCGGGATTATTTCAATTCCCGCCTCCTTAAACCGCCGTACAAAGGCATATGGGTCGGGGAACTTTTCCCTGTTCCAATTAAATACATAACGCCCTCCGCCTATAGACGTATAGCCGGAGGAAAGGTAAAAACCTTTACAGGAGAAATCGCAATTTTTCAGCTCTTTCAGAAAGCCGTTCATACGCTCCTGCGAATTCGGAGCGTCGGTATAAGCCATGGTGCTCGCGCAGTAATCGAAGCTCCACTTGGGCGGAAACGCCTGCTTGCCGCAAAGGCGTGAAAACTGCCTTAAAATTTCAAGCTTTGAACCGAAGAAAACGTAGTAAACCAGACAGTCGTCGTCCGTTTTAAAATATTTGTACGGTTGGTAGTAGTTGTTTATCTCCTTGCCGAAATCAAAATATGAAACGTCGGAGGTATCGTAAAAAATACCGTAACAGCCTTCGGAGTTTTCGCAAATGAAAAACGGCAGATGCTTATAAAGCGGGTCGGAGCTTTCCGCGTCGAAGCCCATACAGTCGGTGGCTTCGATTCTGAACGACCTGCCGTATTTATTTACTTTTCCGCCCTTGTCGCCGAGACCGTAAATAATTTCGTTCTCATCTCTTGAAATATAGTGACGGCAGCCCGTACCCATTTCTCCGTTAAAATTATACGCCGTCGGCTCTCTGTCGCAAAAAAGCAGTCTTTCGTTTTTATAATATTTTAAAAGAAAATTGTTTGTATCAAGCGAAAAAGAAACGCCGTCTTTAAGCTTGAACTTCTCTGTTTCGCCGTCGCTTTCGCATTCGGGGGCAAAAAGCCCGAAGCCCTCCACGCAGAGCCTGCTTCGTCCTTTATTGAGCAATTTGTTGTCGGGGTTTACCGAAAAGGTCGGCAGCATTGCGTTCTCGTCCTTAAAAACAGAAACCCTTATGCAGCTTGGGCTGATAAAATCGAGCCTTGCCGTCACTTCGCCGCTTTTGTAAATCCTGCAATTATCGTTAAACTCGCTTAATTTGAATTTATGGTAGAATTTCATTAAAATTTTGCTCCCTTGTTGCCGAAAGTGTTTCTTAAAAACCTATCTGTACGCCATTTGCCTACATATGTGTTTTCGCAAAAATGCAGGGGCTTTTTCCCGCCGCCCTCCCAGCGGGGTATGCCTTCGCAATTCGGATTGCCGGTAAAAGCAAAGGCGCAGAGCATATCGTGCATTTTTTTTGAAATTTCAAAATCCGTTTTTTCAAACGGCCTCCAGTTGTTTTCAAGCGTAGAAAAAGCGTACAGTAAATCACAGCCGTGCCACGCGCCCGAATTGTCGCCGGGCAGCAGTCTGTCAAAATTATAAACATAGCAGGCGTTTTTATGATTTTTGCATTTTTCGGCGTATTTCTTTGTAACGGCCTCAAGAACGACGGGCATCATATCCGTAACGGTTACGCCGAGGATAATCGGAAGGTCGGGGATTGTGTTTAGGCTTAGGCTGTTGTCCGTGATTATTTTTCCGTCCTTAACGGGCATAGTGTGAAGAAAGCTCATTTTATCCGCCTTGCAAGCGTCGCTCCAGGCATAGAACAAGGTCTTTTCGTCAACCTCTTTTAATTCTCCGACAGAGCCGACGCCGGCGTTTTTTACGATTTTGTCCCAAAATTTTCTTGTCTTTTCCGGTGCTTCGGGCTTTGCGACCGTCCTTTGCAGACCCGCTCCGCTGAGCATCACCGCAGAGGAAAACAGACCCTTGCCCTCGTCGCTTGAAAGCAGTATATCCACGCTTAAAGCTCCCGCGCTCTGACCCATAAGCGTTATCTTTTCGGGATTGCCGCCGAAAGCGGAGATATTGCGCTTTATCCATTTTAATGCGGCGATTTGGTCAAAAAGCCCGAAATTCCCGCAAGCGCCGTCCGCCGTAAGCTCCGGGTGGGAGCAAAAGCCGAACGGCCCCAGGCGATAGTTAAGCGAGATAAAAATTACGCCGTCGAGCGCAAAGCGTTTGCCGCTTATATGCCCCTCGTTTGAGCTTCCGCCGGTAAACGAACCGCCGTGAATATACACTATCACGGGGCAGTCCTTTTTGTTTTCGGGAGCCCAAATATTTAAAAACAGGCAGTCCTCGCTGTATGTAAACTCGATTCCCTTGCGAAATTCCCTATGGTAAAAGGCGTTGCATTTTTCGTCGTCTTCAAAGCTTCGCCTTTGATACGAGCATGCCCCGAAATTGCATGCGTCGTATATTGAACCGTGGTTTTCTATTATTTCCGGGTACTCCCAGCGTGAAGCCCGCGCGTATTTTATGCCCCGAAACTCCAAGTAATTTTCAAATTTTAAGCCCTCGAATTCTCCCGATTCGGCGGATATTTTAATTTTTTCACCCACAAAAATCACTCCATACGGCTATTATAAAACAGTCGGGTGCGAAAAGCAATCTCAATAACTTAAATTGACTTTTTTAATATTAGTGTTATACTGTTCTCATAAACTGATAAAAATACCGTTCGGTGAATTGTTATGAAAAAGAAATTGATAAAAGCGCTTATATATATTGCCGTTTTTGCTTTGTTTGCGGCGCTTTTTTACAAGGCGTTCATACCCGCTTGCCCCCGGGCTTTGGGTGGCGCTGAAAAGCGGAGACGAGGCGCAGATAGAGTTGTTTTTGGCGCAAAGCGGAACCCGGAAGGGCTTATTTTACCTGTTTTTGCTTCAGGCTGTTCAGGTAGTGTCCATAGTTTTGCCGGGCGCGCCTATAGAGATAGCAGGCGGAATGGCTTACGGCTTTATCAAAAGCTATATTACCTGCCATATGTCGTTCGTATTTGCAAATATAGTTATATTTTTATTGGGCAGACGTATGCAATCGGACTTCTTTAACGGGCAAAAGCTTGAAAAGGCGCTTAAATTTTTAAACAGGGGCGATCCGTTTGTCGCTATTATTCTCTGCTTTATGATACCCGTAATGCCCAACGGGATTATACCCTATGCGGCGTCGGCAACCAAAATTTCGCCCTTAAAATATTTTGTCGGCGTTTACCTCGGTTCAAGCGTACAGATGTTTATGATGTGCGCCGTAGGCCGCTACATTCTTTCCCGGGATTACTTTTATATAGCCGCGCTTGTGATACTCGATATAATAGGAATGTATATAATTTACAAAAACAGGGATAAAATCAATAATTTTGCCGTCAGAGTCGGCGACAAAATCAAAGTTTCGGTGAATTTTAGCGGCAAAAAATAACCTCCTGTGTCTTGACTTTGGCATTTAAAAGGTATAAAATTATTTTAATATTTGAAAGCTGTGAAGGAGAATGATAGCCGATTCCTTTTTTCAGAGAGATTTCGCACGGCTGTAACGAAATCAAAAGGCGCGGCAGGATACCGCTCCCGAGCGAACGCCGAAAGCGTTGATTAAGGCGTTCCGTATAACCGCGTTAAGGTTTTTTGAGCGGCGATTTTATCGCAATACGGGTGGAACCGTGGAATGTATATTATGAGCATTTCATCCCTTTTGTTTTGGGACGGAGTGCTTTTTCTTTTTGAAAGGAGATAAGAATTTATGATTAAAGTAAGCTTAAAAGACGATGTTAGGGAGTTTGAAAGTGGGATTACCGTTGCCGAAATTGCAAAGTCCATAGGTATGGGGCTTTACAAGGCGGCGGTAGGCGGCAGGATTAACGGCGAATACTGCGATTTAAGAACCCCCGTCAATGAGGATTGTTCGGTTGAAATCGTCACCTTCGGCGAGGACGTTGACGGCAAAAAGACCTTTTGGCACACCGCTTCACACATACTCGCGCAGGCGGTTAAGCGCCTTTATCCCGAAACGAAGCTTGCAATAGGCCCCGCCATCGACAACGGCTTTTACTATGATTTTGACTCCGAAACCGTATTTACTCCCGACGTTTTGGAAAAAATCGAGGCGGAAATGAAAAAAATCGTTAAAGAGGATTTACCGCTTGAAAAATACGAAATGAACCCCGACGAGGCGTTGGCTTATTTCAAAGAAAACGGCGAAATTTACAAGTACGAGCTTATAAAAGAACACTCTGACAAGGGCGAGAAGATTACCTTCTACAAGCAGGGCGATTTTAACGAGCTTTGCGCCGGCCCGCATATTATGTCGACAGGGGCGGTTAAGGCGTTCAAGCTTACCTCCTGCACCGGCGCTTATTGGCGCGGCGACGAGAAAAACAAAATGCTTCAGAGGATTTACGGCGTGGCTTTCCCCAAGGCGTCGGAGCTTGAGGAGCATCTTGCAAGAATAGAGGAGGCAAAGAAAAGGGATCACCGTAAATTGGGCAGGGAACTGGGGCTTTTCGCTCTCAGGGACGAGGCTCCGGGTATGCCTTTCTTCCTGCCTAAGGGTATGGTTCTTCGCAACACGCTTATAGACTATTGGCATGAGGTTCACAAAAAATGGGATTATCTCGAAATATCGACTCCGCAGATTATGAAACGAAGCCTTTGGGAAACCTCGGGGCATTGGGAGCATTATCACGACGATATGTACACTACCGTTATTGACGACGAGGATTTTGCCATTAAGCCTATGAACTGCCCGGGTTCGATTCTTGTATATGATTTGGAACCCCATTCGTACAAGGAGCTTCCTCTGCGCTACGGGGAGCTTGGCAAGGTTCACAGGAACGAGCTTTCGGGCGCTCTTCACGGGCTGTTCCGTGTGCGCTGCTTTACGCAGGACGACGCCCATATACTCTTGGCTCCCGAGCAGATAAGGGACGAGGTTGTAAGAATAGCGCAGTTGTTCGACGAGGTATATTCGCTTTTCGGCTTGCCCTACACCATTGAGCTTTCCACCATGCCCGAGGACCACATCGGTTCCGAGGAGGATTGGGAAATAGCCACAAACGCTCTTGCCGACGCAATAACCTCCGTTGGCAAAACATATATTATAAACGAGGGAGACGGCGCGTTTTACGGGCCTAAGCTGGATTTCCATATCGAGGATTCTCTCGGCAGAACCTGGCAGTGCGGCACAATTCAGCTTGACTATCAGCTTCCCGGGCGCTTCGGGCTTGAATACACGGGCGCCGACGGCGAAAAGCATTGCCCCGTTATGATTCACCGCGTCGTGTTCGGCTCTGTCGAAAGGTTTATCGGCGTTATCACGGAGCATTTTGCGGGCGCATTTCCGCTTTGGCTTTCGCCGGTACAGGTTAAGCTTCTTCCCATTGCCGACCGCCACCACGAAAGGGCGTTTGAGATTAAGCGGGAGCTTGAAAAGCACGGTATAAGGGTTGAGGTAGACGACAGGAGCGAAAAAATCGGCTATAAGATACGTGAAGCCCAGCTGCAAAAAATCAATTATATGCTCGTAATCGGCGACAGAGAGGTTGAGGAAAAAACCGTCTCCGTCAGAAAAAGAGGCGAGGGCGATATAGGCTCAAAATACGTTTCGGAGATTATCGAACAACTTGAAAACGAGATAAAAACCAAGGCTTTAAGCTGATAATAAAACAAGATAATTTGTGAAAGGGTGATAATTTTGGCAAATAAGGCTCCGTTGACCGTAACGGTAATAACCGACACTCATTACTATTCAAAAAAGCTCGGCACCGAGGGCAAGGCTTACGATAAGGGCAACTCAAAAAGTCAGCTTTTGCTTGCAAGCGCCGAGGAGGTTTTGAAGGCCGCGTTCGAGCAGATTAAAAAGGATACGAGAACCGATATCGTATTGCTTTCGGGCGACACCACGACAAACGGGGATTTTGATTCTCACAGGGAATTTATCGAAATGCTCCGCGACCTTAAAAATTCCGGCAAAAGGGTATTCGTTTTAACCGCTACCCATGATTTTCAGGACGACGGAAAAACCTACGCCTACAGGGGCGATGAAAAGGTCGATATCCCCGCCGCAAGGCGCGAGGACTTGTTTGAAATGTACCGCGAATTCGGACCCGACCAGGCGCAAAGCGTACATATGCCGAGTATGTCCTACTCAATAAAGCTTGCCGACGGCTACAGGCTTCTCGCAATTAACGACGATAAGAACCTTTCCGGCAAGAGCGGCGTTTCCGACGATTGCTTTAACTGGATAAAGCAGGAGGTCGAAAAGGCAAGGGCAAACGGCGAGTTTATACTTTCGATGACTCATCACCCGATGATTTCACCGTCGCCCATATATGCGCTTATAGGCAAAAACGATATGTTCGGCGACTTTGATATTCGCCGCGAGCAATTTGCCGACCTGGGAATGCAGTTTATGCTTACGGGACACACCCATATCCACAGCATTGACAAGATAGTTTCAAAGCGGGGAAACACCTTCTACACCATAGCTACGGCTTCGCCCATAGGCTATCCCGGAACTATAAGAACGGTAATTCTTGACCCCGACAACAAAAAGGTAAAAACCAGCACCGATTTCATAACAGAAAAGCCCGATCTCGATATGGGCGGAAAGACTATGAAGGAGTACCTTGCGTATCAGCTTTCGGGTATGATAGTGGATATGGTTAAGGCGGCGGCAGGCGATACGGAAACCTTTGCGAATATGGTAACCGCCATGAGCATCAAGGAAAAGGTTATATACAAGTTCGGCTGGATTATCAAACCCTTTGCTAAGCTTATCAACAAGCTTAAAATCGGAACTGTCGCGAAATGGACGAGAAAGGAAACCGGTCTTAAGCCGGAGGATTACGCCGCAATCAAGGACGACAGCGTGCTTGACTTTATCATAAATATGGTACTCAACCTTTACGGCGGCGAAAATCTTTATAACCCCGATCAGCCGCAGTATAAAATTGCAATGGGGCTTATAAGCATAATAGACTCCGTTCTTGACGCGCTTCACATCAAGGTCCGCAAGCTTATCAAGGTTTCCGACAGCCTTTATGATTTTGCCGAGCCGCTTATCCACAACAGGGGAATACCGGCTTACAATACGGAGCTTGAAATTATGCCCTTCTACAAAGAGGGCGAGCAGGGGCCCGTACCCGAGGAAAAGAAAGCCGAACGCACAATCAAGAGCCGCAAGGGCTTACCTATTTTGATAATAGCGCTGCTTGCGATAATAATACTTTTCGTACCGCTGCTTTTGGTTGTCGGCTGCGGCTTTATAGTTAATCAAATAAGATTCGGAAAGAAAATGAAATAAACTTATCTATAAAATTTTCGGAGCGGACTTTGACTTGTCCGCTCCGTTTTTTTGACTGAGGCGATGATTTCTTAAAGCAAAAAAGCTTTTAATTTTTCAGTCTGTATTTTTATGCGTCGTAAATACCGAGTATAACAATACCCGCTATAGCCACGGCGATTGTTATATAGTGCTTAACCGACAGCTTTTCTTTAAGGAAAATTCTGCTCCAAATAACGGAGGCAAGGCAGTAAGCCGAAATTATGGGCGCAGCCATAGCCACATGCTCCTCGTCGCCCAGAGCATAAATGTACGCAAACTGACCCGCCGTTTCAAAGCAAGCGCCTATGTACTTGGGAGCTTCGGCTTTCGGAAAATACTTTTGCTTTTTTATAAACTTAACATATATGAACGCCGCTATACCGCATACCAAAAATGTAAGCTCATAAGAAACGTTTGCAACATCCTCGTCAAGCGTTTCAAGCACAATGCTGTCGGCGAATGTTCCCAAAGCGTCAAGCAGACAATATATCAGCGGCAGTATGATAGCAAGGGCGGATTTTGAATATTTGTAATTTGCCTTTTCCTGCCTTAGCTTACGAAGCTCATCGTCCTCGTTTGCCTCAACAAAGCCGAGCCCTATAACGCCCAGGCAAACAAGCGCAACCGCAATGTACTGCGGACCTGCAAGCTTGTCCCCCGTGATTATGCAGAGAACCGCAACCAAAGCGCCCGAGGAGTTGCATATCGGCGAGGAGATAGAAAGCTCGATATAGCGAAGCCCGATGTATCCTATCGCCATGGAAAGTATGTAAAGCGCCGAAACGGGCAGGTATTTTAGAATCGCCGCAAGGTTAATGCCCACGCCCGAAACAAATATTTCATACGCCGCATGCAGACCCATTATTACGCCTACGGCAGTTACCATTTTATAATGACTGTATTTGTCCCTTGCGTCGGCGCAGCCTATTTTTGAAAAAAGATCCGAACCGCTCCAACAAAGCAGAGCTATTATTGAAAACCAAAACCACATAGAATAAACCTTTCATAACCGATATATTTTTACAAATTTTTATACGCGCACGCCCCGTCAGGGTATGTCCTCCGAATCGGTTTTCGGAAGCTTTTTGAAAAATACGACGGTAAACGGCAGAGAAAACATAAACGTGATAATATCCGCCACCGTCTGAGCGTATTCAACGCCCGAAAGCCCCCAGAGCCTTGTCATAATTATTATTGCGGGGATAAAGGCAAGACCGCTTCTCAATGTCGCGAGAAACGTAGCCGAGGCGTTTTTGCCTATACTTTGGAAAAGCATATTAGAGCACACGCACAAGGGCTGGAAGAACAGCGCAATAAGCTGCGCCCTCAAAGCTACGGTTCCTACCTCTATAACCTCCGGGTCGTCTCGGAAAATTTGTATCAGGCTTCCGGAAATCATCATACCCACAACCGCCATTATTCCGAGCATTACCTCGCCGGCAAAGAGGGTAAAGAAATATGCGTTTTTAACCCTTTTGTATTTTTTTGCGCCGTAGTTAAACGCCGATACGGGCTGAAATCCCTGACCTATTCCGAGGCCAACGGCAAATATCAGGAAGCAAATCCTGTTTACTATGGTCATAGCCGCTATTGCCGCGTCGCCGTAGTTGCCCGCGTAGCCGTTTAATACCATGGTGGAAACGGAAGCAAGCCCCTGCCTTACAAGGCTCGGGAAGCCCGTCATAATAATATTGAGCAGGTATTCCTTTTTAAAGGAAACCTTTTTAATATTGATTTTGGATATTGTTTTCCCTCTAAGGAACATAGAAAGCAGAATACAAAAGCTGATAAACTGCGAAACGCCCGTCGCTATTCCGGCGCCGCCTATGCCCATTTTAACCTTTTCAAGCAGGAACCAGTCTCCGAAAATGTTTAAAAGGCCGCCCGTAACAAGGCCTATCATAGCAAAAGCAGCTTTCCCCTCGTACCTGAGAATATTGTTAAGCACAAAGCTCGCGCACATAAAGGGGCAGGCGAGGAAAATATACCTTGCATATTCCTCCGCATAAGGCAAAATCGTGTCCGTGCTTCCGAAAAGGCGCATAAGAGGAGTTATAAAAACAAGACCCGAAACGCTTATAAAAATTCCGCACAGTATGCACACAAAAAAGCCTGTGGACGCAACCTTCGTAGCTACCTCGGTGTCCCTTGCGCCGAGCTTTCTTGAAATTATACTGCCCGAGCCGTGACCGAACAAAAAGCCTACGGCCTGAATAATCGCCATAAGGCCGAAAACAATGCCTACCGCTCCGCTTGCGCTTGTTCCGATTTTGCTTACAAAATATGTGTCCGCCATATTGTAAATGGTGGTGACAAGCATACTTATTGTAGTTGGTATTCCAAGCTTCAAAACAAGCTTCGGAATGGGTGTTTGGGTCAACAATTCATACTGTTGCTCATCGTTTACTTTGTTTGACATAATAATTGCTTCTTTTCGTATAAAATATTTAAAAGCTCCGCCTTGAAAGGCAAAGCGGAAGCCTTTAGTTTTTGAGGCTCTGAATTGGCGCAGGAATACGGCCGCCCCTGTTAATGAATTTCGCAGGCGAAGCCGTGCTTACCTTCATTATCGGGGAAACTCCGAACAGACCGCCGAACTCGATTTCTTCCCCGTCCTTTTTGCCTATTGCCGGAATAACCCTTACGGCGGTGGTCTTTGAGTTTATCATGCCTATTGCCGCCTCGTCCGCAATTATGCCGGAAATGACCTCGGCAGGGGTGTCGCCGGGAATTGCTATCATATCAAGCCCCACCGAGCATACCGCCGTCATAGCCTCAAGCTTTTCAATCAAAAGCGAACCGCTCCTTGCGGCGTCTATCATACCTGCGTCCTCCGATACAGGGATAAACGCTCCCGAAAGACCGCCTACATGGGACGAAGCCATTACGCCGCCCTTTTTAACAGCGTCGTTTAAAAGCGCAAGGCAGGCGGTCGTTCCGCATGCGCCGCATTTTTCAAGCCCCATTTCTTCGAGAATATGCGCCACGGAATCGCCTACGGCAGGGGTGGGGGCGAGCGAAAGGTCAACTATCCCGAAAGGCACATTAAGCCTTTGCGAAGCCACGGAGGCCACAAGCTGGCCGACCCTTGTTATTTTAAACGCCGTCTTTTTGACGGTGTCGGCAACCTCGGTTATATCTGCGTCGGGAATTTTTGAAAGCGCCGCCCTTACAACTCCGGGGCCCGATACCCCGACATTTATAACACATTCGGGTTCTCCTGCGCCGTGGAAAGCGCCTGCCATAAACGGATTGTCGTCGGGAGCGTTGCAGAAAACCACAAGCTTTGACGGCCCTACAAGTCCCTTATCCTTTGTAAGCTGTGCCGACTCCTTTACTATTTTACCCATAAGCGCAACGGCGTCCATATTAATTCCCGTTTTTGTTGAGCCTATATTTACGCTTGAGCATATTCTGTCGGTCGAAGCAAGGGCTTCGGGTATGCTTCTGATAAGCCTCTCGTCGCCCGAGGCAAAGCCCTTTTGCACAAGTGCGGAATATCCGCCCAAAAAGTTTACGCCGACCTCTTTTGCGGCTTTGTCAAGCGCCTTTGCGTATTTTAAAGGGTCGCCGTTGCTTGCCGCCGAAACCATGGCAATGGGCGTTACGGAAATTCTTTTGTTGATAATGGGAATACCGTATTCTTTTTCGATATTCTCACCCGTTTTGACAAGGTTTTGCGCCTTGAAGCAAATTTTATCGTAGACCTTACGGCAGGATTTTTCAATATCGCCGTCGGCGCAATCAAGCAGAGAAATACCCATGGTGATTGTGCGGATATCGAGGTTTTCCTCTCTTATCATATTAATTGTTTCAAGTATATCGTGTGTGTTTATCATATATACCAAGTCCTTTCACACGCAGAGTTATATTCTGTGCATTGAGTTGAAAATATCCTCATGCATGGCGTTTACGGAAAGCCCGAGCTGTTTACCGAGCTCTTCGCATTTTGCCGCAAAACGGGTAAATTCAACATTGCTCTTTGAAACGTCAACAAGCATTATCATACAGAACATATCCTGTAAAATAGACTGCGAAACCTCTATAATGTTAATATTACATTCGGAGCAAAGCGAAGAAACCTTTGCAAGTATACCGACCGTATCACGGCCTACAACCGTTAAAATTGCACGCATAATTATAACTCCTTTTTGAAAATATTTATTGCATATTAAGCCATTCCCCAAAGGGATTGGATTTGTCCTGCTCATACATCGTGTAAAACCCGTCGAGCTTACCGTGAGCATTATAGAACACCGTGTTTAAGTCCGCTTTTCCCACAAGGCAGAGATAATACAGCGCATTTATATCCTTAAATTTAATGTAAAGCTCCGCCGGATTTTCAATCTCTTTAAATTCATAGGCTTTAGGCTCACCGCCGCCGTTTAATTCGTTGAACCTTTCGGCAACACAGGCGATTTTGTCGGCGTCCCGAATTGAAATACAGCGGTTTTGATTGTAAGCTCTGCCGGACTTTCCGAGGAGTCCCCGATAATTACCGCCTCTTCGATATTTTCGCCCGAAACCGATGGCAAAGTGTATTGCGTGTCAAGATAAAGCCATTCTCCG
Organism: uncultured Clostridia bacterium; assembly: GCA_947630835.1. Lineage (GTDB taxonomy): Bacteria > Bacillota > Clostridia > Oscillospirales > Acutalibacteraceae > Fimenecus. The sequence goes on from CANRIZ010000026.1 coordinate 28,798, forward strand.
TTAAAATCCGATACGCAAACGAACATCTTAAGCCCCTTGTCCGAAAACCTTTTTATCGGCGTTTCATCGTCTTTGCCGAGCTTTTCCGTATCTTCGCCCTTACCGCAGTAATATGCCGTGTCCGTAATATCCGCTTCATTAAGCGGATACCAAAACGAGCTGTAGGTATAGTCCTCCGATATATAAGAATTATAGTACCTGCCGTTATAAAGGACAAGCGGTTTTTCAACGCTTTGCGCCGAGCATCCGCTCAATATCAAAATTACAATACCCAAAACGCAGGCGGTAAATCTTTTTTTCATAAAGACTCCTTTATAAAACTAAGGCTCTATGTTCTTTGCGATTTTGATACAACAGGAAAAAATCTTTATGTTTTGGTAAACAGGAAATTATTTTTTTCCTGTTTTGATAAATTCGATTAAATCCTCCACATCATGAAAATCATCATAATCGCCATAAATTCCATTCCGATGATAAGCAACGCCTGCTTTTTCATTCCGTTCAAGGCAGTCTAAAAGTTCTTTTTCGCCGTATCTTTTGATAAACAAGGTGAACCCATAAGGTTTGATTTTTGATAGCAATCCTCTTCTGCATTCCGTTTTACATTCATGACAATGTGTATAATTTTTCTCAATGGAACATTTTCTGTTTTCGCACCAGTCCTTGTCAGGGCATTCTCCTGAATTGCACCCGCTGCAATGTTCATTTTCGCTGCATAAGCAACATGCCAGTCCACAGCGTGCTATTCCCAGTTCCCGTTTCATTTAATTCCCTCCTATAAATCCATATACATTGCGCAAGTATATATCCGCCCTTTCATCAGCCATACCAAAAATGTATATAACCAAGCTGTTGCACATCATCCGGCACACATTTTACACCGCAAGCGAAAATTACACCGCAAAAGCGCACTTTTCAATGATTCCTCGGCTTTGTAGCAAAGTCTGCATGATTCTATCTATGTTCTTTGCGATTTTGATACAAGCAAAAAATGGCAATCACAAGTCCTTTTCCATATACCCGCAGGTGAAAGGAAAGAAATCAAACTTCTTCGTGCCAATATGGTGAAAGCCCTGATTTTCATACCATTTTCGCAAAACCTGATTCTCTTCTACGATTCCGATGTTGATTTTCTTGCATCTTTCTTTTTTGGCTCTGTCAAAAGCATCGTGCAGCAAAGCAGCGCCGATACCCTCATGGCGATACTCCGGAAGAACACATAAATTATTGAGTTCACATTGATGATTATCCTGCCAAAGCAAAGAATAGTACCCTACTATTTTTCCACTGTCAAGGCAAAATGCAATCATGATCCTGTGTTCAATTTCTAATTGATAATTCAGCCTATCGGCACTTATAGCAAAAGCCGTAAATCGCGGCGCATTATCCGTAGAAAATCCGAATTCATTTGCAACCGTTATAAAACTGTTTCTGATAACCTGTACACATTCCGGAATATCTTTTTCCTCAATTTCTTTTATCATGGTTCTCCTTCCTCAGGAACTCCTATTCATCGGGTAAATGATTTGTATCAAATTCCGCAAGATCATATCTATATTTTCGGTGATTTTGATACAAATCGTCAGTGCCTTTATTGGAGAAATAAATTCTATTTTTCTTGGATTTTTCCCAATATATCCATCATTTCATGCCACTCATGGATATGTAGATGTTCACATTTGGGTACAGATTCTTTGGAACGGTCTTTATATTCCCTTTCCGTCTCATTATCGTACCAAATGGGATATATTCCGACCTGCGCCGCACCCTCAATATCTGCTTGCGGATTATCCCCACAGTACCATACCTCGTCGGCACATAGCTTGGCTTTGCGCAAGGCAATATCAAATAAAATGCGGTTGGGTTTTCGCACAATATAATCACTGGAAGTCATAACAAATTCAAATTTATTCATCGGCAACAATCTGTTCAGCCGCTCTGACAAAGCATCGCCCGACCACAGCAGATTACTAATCACCGCACTTCTTATACCATTTTTATTGATAAAATCAAGCATTATATCAGCTTCCGGCATAATAGCACCCATAGAGACACCATTCCAAAAAACTTTTTCCATTTCAAGCGGTGTCAGAGAGAACTCTATTCCAAGATACTCATATAACACTCTATCGCCGATCTGACCGCCAATATCGTACCCGATTTTACGGACATTTTCAATATGCTCTCCAAAAACCAGCTCTGCCGCTTTTCTGACATCATCCGGCGTACAGTTATCAGGATTTTTTGTGGCATACTTCAAAAGTTCCGCATTTCCTCTGTCAGTATCCCAACCGGGCTCATACAGAAGCGTATGCCCATAGTCAAATAGAATCATTTTGGGATACCGCAATCAAATCACCTCGCTATACTTATTATTGCGGAGCCGGGAACCGCTTTCCCGTCGTCCGTTTTGATATCAGTCTATCCCACAAGGCGCACTTTTGGGTTTTTATCGGCTTTGTATCAAATTCCGCAAGTTCATATCTATGTTCCTGCTGATTTTGATACAAACAGAAAAAGCCTTGTTGTACCATGTCGGCGGTAAGGAGTT
>CANRIZ010000027.1 GCA_947630835.1 uncultured Clostridia bacterium
GCTGCGTTACAGGATATTGGTTTGATGCCTTTTTGTGCCTTGTAGCGCAGCGGAAAGGAATGGTCATATTTATGAATTATCCCAAAATAGGCATCAGACCCGTTATTGACGGACGCTGGGGAGGAGTACGCGAAAGCCTTGAAGCGCAGACTATGGGTATGGCGCAGGCCGCAAAGGAGCTTATCGAATCAAGCCTTCGCTATCCCGACGGAACGGCGGTCAAGTGCATAATAAGCGATACTACCATAGGCGGCGGAGCGGAAGCCGCAAGGTGCGCCGAACAGTTTTCCGCTCAAAACGTAACGGCAACCCTTACAGTTACGCCCTGTTGGTGCTACGGCTCGGAAACCTTCGATATGGACCCTCATACCATTAAGGCGGTTTGGGGATTTAACGGCACGGAACGCCCGGGAGCCGTTTACCTTGCGGCGGTTATGGCGGCATATGCTCAAAAGGGCTTGCCCGCGTTTTCGATTTACGGCCGCGACGTTCAGGATATGGACGACAGAACCGTTCCCGAGGACGTGGCGCAGAAAATACTGCGTTTTGCAAGGGCTTGCATAGCCGTTGGCTGGATGAAAAACAAGGCGTATGTAAATCTCGGCGGCGTAGCTATGGGAATAGCCGGGTCTTACTGCAACGCGGATATGTTCCAAAAATATTTCGGAATTCGCGCGGAATGGGTCGATATGAGCGAGATTATCCGCAGAATTACGCTTGAAATTTACGACAGGGACGAATACGAAAAGGCGCTTGCTTGGGTTAAGGAAAACTGCAAGGAGGGCTTCGACCTTAACGAGGGTAAGAATTTGCCCGAAATTATCAGAAAATCCAAGGTTGTTCCTGCCGATAAGGATTGGGAATTTGTAGTCAAAATGACCATAGTTATGAGGGATATACTTTACGGCAACAAAAAGCTGGACGAAATGGGCTGGCATGAGGAAGCGCTCGGTAAAAATGCCGTTGCGGGCGGTTTTCAGGGTCAACGCAACTGGACGGATTGGCTTCCGAACGCGGATTTCACGGAGGCTGTTATGGCTTCCACCTTCGATTGGAACGGTCCTAAAATGCCAACGCCCTTTGCAACCGAGAACGATACGCTAAACGGCGTTTCCATGATGCTCGGCACGCTTGTTTCACATTCTGCGCCGTGCTTCCACGACGTGCGTACATATTGGAGTCCGGACGCTTGCGAGCGTGTAACCGGAGTGCGTCCCGACGGTATTGCCGAGAACGGATTTATTCATCTTATCAATTCCGGCGCAACGGCTCTTGACGGCTGCGGAGCTTCCAAAAACGACAAGGGCGAGGGCTGTATGAAGCCGTTTTGGGAAATGACAACGGACGATATAAACGCCTGCCTTAATGCGACGGATTGGTGCAGAGCAAATTACGAATATTTCAGAGGCGGCGGATATTCAAGCCATTTCCGCTGCAGCGCGCAGATGCCCGTAACTATGTTAAGGGTTAACGTTATCGACGGAATAGGCCCCGTTTTGCAGATTGCGGAGGGATATACCGTAGACCTGCCCGATGAAATTCACAATACCATTGATAAGAGAACCGATCCGTCCTGGCCTACAACCTGGTTTGTTCCCAAGCTAACGGGCGAGGGGGCTTTCAAGGACGTTTACAGCGTTATGGCAAATTGGGGAGCAAATCACGGCGTTACGGTTTACGGCCACGTCGGCGCAGATTTAATCACCCTCGCTTCAATGCTCCGAATACCCGTAAATATGCACAATGTGGACGATAAAAACATTTTCCGCCCGCATGCATGGTCTGCTTTCGGAACAGAGGATAAACAGTCGGCGGATTTCAGAGCCTGCCAAAATTACGGCCCGCTTTATAAATAATTAAAATAAATCAATACAAAATGATGCCGTAATATAATTTGTTCATACGAAAGAATAAAATTTTGTAAAACAATAAACGAAGAATCCGTAAAATCAGCTTGCACAAATTGCAAAAAATGCAGTTTGTGCAAGTTCTTTTTTATTTGTTCCCAAAATAAAAAATTTTCATAAATTCCAAAAGCATAAATGGAAAAATATACCAAAAATATTCCCGAAAAACGAACCGAAAAATCAAATTTCCGACGTATTGAATTTTTTGAAAATTTAAAATTTTTTCGCCCTTAAAATGCAATTTAAGCCATAATTTAACAAAATTCAAAGTTTTATACCCTGATCTCTCGGTCGTTTACCCTGATGTTATTGAAATCGGAAAAATAATATTATAAAATTTCTTAATAAATGGGTTTTTATGTTTATTTGGTTGATAAGGTGGTTCTTCCGTTATGAAATTTAAGACGCAAACTCCTATATTACTCTTTTTGTAATTACCATTCTGATTAAAGAGTGGCTTCTTTTATTCTTAGGAATAACTGTGTTAAATAAGCATAGTTTTAGTAATTCTAAGCGTTAAGGATATAGCAAAAGAATTTTTATCGGTAAGAAAAGAATGAGTATAGCGGTAAACGGCGTGGCTCGCTATGCGAATGACTGTCGGAAAACGTTTTCATACCAATTTTTATAACTTTGTTCTATATATATTTTAAAAAGAAAAATTCAGAGTTTTCTTTTCGACCTTTTTTGCCCAATAGGTTCCGGAGGGCTATTGCCTACGGTATAATTAACTATGTACGATGAAAGGAGATAATCAATATGCCAATTCAAATTATCCATAACGACATTACAAAACTTTCCTGCGATGCAATTGTCAATGCGGCAAACTCTACCTTGCTTGGCGGAGGCGGTGTGGACGGCGCAATCCATAAGGCTGCCGGAAAAGGTTTGTTGTTGGAGTGTATGAAACTTGGAGGATGTAAAGTAGGACAGGCAAAAATCACCGGTGGACACAGGCTTCCATGCAAATATGTGATCCATACCGTCGGTCCAAAGTGGAAGGGCGGGAAAAACGGGGAACAGGAGCTGTTGGAAAGCTGCTATCGGGAATCGCTGCGCATTGCTCTTGAGCACGATTGTCAGTCGATTGCCTTTCCGCTCATATCCTCCGGTGTTTACGGCTATCCGAAGGATCAGGCGCTCAAAGTGGCGGTGGATTGCATTACTGAATTTTTTATTGAACATGATATGTTGGTCTATATTGTCGAGTTCGATAAGCCGTAATTCCCAATTGACGAGAAATTTTTTGCGATAATTTCATTTTATTAAATATAAAGGGGAATAAAAAATGAAAAAATATTTCAGTGCATTTTTTAAGGATTACAGTAGAGTTGAAAAACACAGTGAAGTAAAAAACTATAGCAAAGCAGAAAGCTATAGCAAAGTAAAAGACTATAGTAAAATGAAAAACGGCAACATATTTAAAAATTACGGCGAAATGAAAAAATATAATATAAATCGAAATAAATTTTCTGCGCTTGTTTTGTCAATCGCAATGGTTATATCAATTTTGCCCTTCGGCGCAATTACGTCGTCGGCTCAAAATTATTATGATGATTTTGAGTATGAAGTTTTAAGCAACGGGACGGCTGAGATTACCAATTACACCGGAAGCTCGTCGATTGTCGATATTCCCGACGAAATAGACGGCTGCAAGGTAACAAGCATACGCTCTTTTGCTTTCAGCAACGAATTCAATGATTTCAATTTCAATGCGGACGAAGTGGCAATACCCGAAAGCATAGAGAATATAGAAAACGCCGCATTTTTTGATTGTAATATAAAGAGCATAACGGTAGATGAAAAAAACAGTTATTATTCATCTCAAGACGGCGTTTTGTTTAACAAGAATAAAACCGAGCTTATTATTTATCCCAATTTAAAACCCGATACCGATTATTACATACCCGACACTGTTGAAACTGTAGGCGAAACCGCTTTTGACGAATGTGAATATTTAAATTACATCTATATTCCCGAAAGTGTGAAAAATATCGAAAACTATATAGCCTATTCATATTTTTTTGCGAATGAAAGTCTCGGTTCTGCATTTGTAAGTTGTTTAAATCTTAAATATATTGAAGTAAGCGAAAATAACAGCCGTTATTTTTCGGAAAACGGCGTTTTGTTCAACAAAGAAAAAACCGTGCTTATTCAATATCCTTTGGGAATAAACGCTTTTGAATACACTATACCCGAGTCCGTACAAACGGTTGGGGAGGGCGCATTTTCTTCGGCAGACAATTTGGAAAGCGTTGTATTCGGCTCAAATGTAAAAAGCATAGATAAAGGTGCGTTTTTATATTGCTCAAATTTAAAAAATATTACATTTTCCGATAATTTGCTTACAATAGGCGACAGTTCGTTTTGGGGTTGCGAAAATCTCACGGCGGTGTCAATCCCGTACGGTACGCAAAAAATATCTCATAACGCTTTTTATTATTGCAGAAATTTAAGCGACATAACATTACCCGATACTATAGAGCAAATAGGAGCCAATGCGTTTTCGGAAACCGAATATTACGCTAACGGCTATAATTGGACGGACGACGCGCTCTATATTAATAATTATTTGATACGCGTAAGCGGCGAATACAGCGGCAGCTTTACCGTAAGGGAAGGAGTTAGAGCGGTTGCATACGGCGCGTTTGAATATAGCGATGTAACGGAAGTTTTTATTCCCGAAAGCGTAATTAATTTGGGAGGAACATTTTTCCCCGCAGATAACACATATTCTACGTCAAACGCTCCGTTTTGCTTTAATGAAAGCTTAACGAATATTGTTGTTGACGAAAATAACAATGCGTATTCTTCGGAGGACGGAGTTTTATTCAATAAAGAAAAAACGGAATTGATACAGTATCCGAAAGGCAAATACGGCGTTTCATACACAATTCCCGATACTGTTGTAAGAATAGGGGATAATTCTTTTTACAGCTGTGATGAATTAAACGAAATATTTATACCCGACAGCGTTACTTCTGTAGGCGAAAGCGCATTTTTTGACACGCCTGTTTATAATGACGAGTCAAATTGGGAGAATAACGTGCTTTATATCGGTAATTGTTTGATAGTATGCAGAGGAAATATTCCGGGAGATTATTATGTAAAGGACGGAACAAGAGCAATAGCCGACAGAGCGTTTTTCTTCAATACCGAATTGGTAAGCATAAGTTTGCCCAACAGCGTTACGGCTATAGGCGAAGCGGCGTTTTTCGGCTGCGATAATTTGAAAAAGATTGTAATACCGAATAAGGATTGCAGTATAGGTTCGTTTGACGGGAACGGCGTTTACAACAGTTCCGAATACCTTGAAGCAATACCCAAACAGGCGGTTATTTACGCGTGCGAGAATTCGGCGGCACAAGCTTACGCCGAATTTTCGGGCAATGAGTTTATAAAGATAAGCGAAAATCCCTCTGCGAATATGTGCGATATAAACGGCGACGGAAAGGTATCGACGGTTGACGCAAAATGGGTATTGCAATGCATTGCAAAAATGAGAGAATTAAGCGAAGCTCAAACGGCCGCCGCCGATTTAAACGGGGACGGCAGGCTGACTGTTGTCGACGTTAAGCGAATACTTCAGACAGTTGCTGGTATGAGAGACGTTCGTTAAAAGTAATTATAGTCATATACAAATTTAGTGGCGTCATATATGAGCATTTTTGAAAGCTTATTCGGAAAGAAGAAAGCATAAACAAATACAGAGACTTTTGAGCGGGAGTTTTACGATTGTATATTTGACAGATGAACGAAAACTCATGCTGTCAAAGAATGCGTCTATAATTTTGACTTGACATATCGGGAGAGAACATATGAACCAAAAAACGCATAACCGGATACGCCGTGTGGCGCTTGGAGTTAGTCTTATCTTGCTTGTGCAGGCTTTGGGCGGTTGCGGAAAGCAGAGCAGTAAAAAGCTTTCGGATATAACCTTTTCTTCCGGCTCAAAGACGCACACAGTCACTTTTCAAAGTGAGGAAAACTCGCCCTGTTTTTCCATTTCGGAGAGTGCGGCTCAGGGCTTTTTTGCCAAGCTCTCGCAAAAGAAATTGCCGTATGCCTATGAGGAGCTTTACGGCGTAGAAGAATGTTACGATCGCATTTTTACCGATTGCACGGTGACCGAACATCGGGCGTCGGCGCTCGACGGCAGCGGAAACTTCACGGAGAACCGTTTGGCGGAGATCGTCGAGAAAAACAATGCCGAGTGGTTGAGCGAGGAAAAAAGCCGAGATAATTTTTACACAGCGGTTGAAGGGGAACAGCTTACATCGGTATGTCGGTTAATCACAGAGACGGTCAACCATGTTCGGAAACAGTACCCCGACATTGATTTTGAGCGCGTTTTCTGCAATCTTGGCAGGCTGAAGATCTTTTTCAAAACCGGTCTGATAAGTTTTGCACAGGTTACACCCGAAATGACTCTTTTAATGAGCGAACCCATGCTCAACAGCGTTGAACTTCTTTCCGGCTCAAACGGTACGCGGGACGTGTTGATTCATGAGATTATGCATATCATACAACTTGGATGTGCCTGTGAACAGATTGAACACTGTGAACGCCACGCCGGAATTACCTATATGTGGAATGACGTGCCGCTTGACGGCTGTAACTGGGCTTGGTTTTTTGAATCGTCTGCCGAACAGATGATGTCCCGAATTACCGGCGACGATCTTGTTACCTATCAGACTATGGTCGGATATCTGCAAAGTGTTGATCTGGTAACGTTTTTGCCGGAGGACGTTACGGCTTACTATGCGGAAACTATCAGCTTTTATCAGGACCCGAATCTCTTGTTTCGGCTTTTCGGCTGTAAAACACGGGAGGACAACATCGAAGTCGCCAAGATGATGAAAGCTATTGACGTTATACAGATGTCGCCGGCCGATTTTATGGACGCTTATGCGGAAAAGTATCGGGTAGATATCAGCGACGATGCTAAGGTGGACGAGCTTCGGCGTCAATTAAAACCCGCCATTGCGCTTACGCTCACCAAATCCTTTTATCGTACTTTGGCAGCAACGATTGCGGCCGAAGAAGATATACCGGCAAATGATATCTGCTATCTTATCCGTCTTTTTGAGGCGGCTTTGGAACGGCATATCGTTCATTCCGACCGTTCGAGGGACGATGTGAACCTGCCGTTTTTGACGCTCTATCGGCAGATCCGAGCCGATTTCTTTGCACTTTTGGAAGAGCCCGACCATTCGCTGAAAAAGCTCTTTTTTGAATACAAGCCGTTTTTGGATAACGATCGTGTCAAGGCAAACGCCTCGTTTGGCTGGCTGCCGCAGGAGAAACAGCAATTTTTACAGGATCAAACGGAATCTCTTTCCGGCAAACTTAATACTTGGATTTCGGAGTCGTGAATGCGGAGGACGGGCTGACGAATTTCTGTCCAAAGCGGGGCGCTATCTCGGAGCTTGTAACAGATGCAAATTACCGGGGAAAATGGATAAGAAAGCTTCTGACGAGCAAAGCGGAAGCGTATTTTCCTCGATGAATTGCCGTTATTATGCGTTGATATCTTGGGCATAATACGGACGTTGTAAAGTTTTATTATTTTGATATCATACGATAAATATGAAATAATGAAGAAAGGCGATTTGGAATGAGTACAAACAAACAGGCCGAGAAAACAGTCTTCGAAAGCGCAGTTGAATTTGCGCTGCTTGCACATCACGGGATGACAAGAAAGGGCGGCACTACACCGTATATCACCCATCCAATGGAGGTAGCCGCCATTGCCGCGTCTATGACGGATGATGAAGAAGTGCTTGCGGCTGCGGTGCTGCACGACGTGGTGGAGGATACGGCATATACGATTGAAGACATCAAGAAACGGTTTGGCGAGCGAGTAGCATCGCTGGTTTCTTCGGATACGGAGGATAAAATGAAGCAATTGCGGCCTGAGGACACCTGGCTTGCCAGAAAGACTGCGACAATAGAGTATCTGAAGCAAGCGTCACGGGAAGAAAAAATCATCGTACTCAGTGATAAACTTTCTAATATCCGCTCTTGCCGCAAGGATCAACTTCTGGTTGGGGATAGGCTTTGGGAGCGGTTTCACGAAAAGCGCAAGGAAAAGCACGCATGGCATTATATGAGTATCCTGCAAGTTGTTGACGAGCTGAAAGATGAATTTGCTTATTTCGAATATAAGCGGCTCATAGAAGATGTTTTCGGGCAGGACAGTTCGAACGAGAAAGGAACGAAGGACGCGTCATCTGCCTCAGAGGTATGAAAATAAAGACACACGTTTGCCATATTTTTAAGTGGGATAATAAGTTCCAAAAGAAAAGCCTACCGAATCAGTTTCATTATGAAATCCTTGAAGATTACGGTGACTGTTGTAACGGGCATCCGCTGCACACCTGGGATGATGGGAAACGATTGCTGGTAAAGTGCAAAAAATGCGGTTGTTATGTGCTTATTCAATGCTCGGAGTTTCATAGCTTTACCGATGGGCCGGACGCCTATTATACCGATTATTTCGCTGTGAGCGGTCCGGAAGAAGCGGCGGAACTCAATCGGGAGTTCGACGGGTTCCAACTGGAAGTTGAGTTTACCGGGCCGCATATTGCGATTACCCGATAGATAAAATAATTTGTCGCTTTCAAGGCGACCAAACCCTTCGTAAAAAACCGTATAATAAGGTCACAAGGTCGAAAGACCTAAGACTTTAACGGAGGGTTTTCAAATGAAAAACGAAAAGAAGAAAAATGCAAAAAACAACGCAAAGAACAACACGACGGAATTGGTATTCATTCTCGACCGCAGCGGTTCTATGGCAGGGCTTGAAAGCGATACCATAGGAGGCTTTAACGCTCTGATTGAAAAGCAGCGCAAGGAGGACGGCAAATGTTATGTTTCAACCGTTCTTTTTGACAGCGGCAGTAAGGTACTGCACGACCGTATTTTGTTGGAACGTGTACCCAAGATGACCGAAGCGGATTACACGGTTCACGGCTGCACGGCGCTGTTGGACGCAATCGGAGGGGCAATTCACCACATAGGGAATATCCACAAATATGCCCGTCCGGAGGACGTTCCGGCGCACACGATGTTCGTCATTACGACCGACGGAATGGAAAACGCCAGCCACCTTTATTCAAGCGATGAAGTGAAAAAAATGATAGAGCGCCAAAAGGAGCGGTACGGTTGGGAGTTCCTCTTTATCGGCGCAAATATCGACTCGGCCGAAACGGCGAAAAATATAGGCATTGACCGTGACAGAGCCGTAAATTACCGTGCCGACAAACAAGGCACGCAGATTCTGTACGAAACGGTCTGCGCCGCAGTAGGCGTACTTCGCAGCGACGAGCAAATTAAAGCCGATTGGGGCAAGAAAATCGAGGACGATAACAATAACAGGAAAGAAAAAACATCAGATTCTAAAGATTTGCCCCGCTGCATGTCTTTAAATTGCCAAACGGTGAAACCTAAAAACAAATAACTAAACCAAAAACCAAGGAAGTGAGCGGGGATTATGGACGCAAGTGAATTAGTTGCGGCATTTCGGGATACGGTTGCATTTTCTCAATCGGATATATTAAGAGAAAATACGGCACAGGCTTCGGCGTCTTCAAAAGTATATTTGGAGAGATTTCAAGCGCACAACCGCCGCAAGGGTCACAGCGCAATAATTAATGTAGAAAACGGTACGACTTTTTCAACTGCAAAAAAATATTTGCAATACGGAAAAACCGCCGTACTTAATTTTGCAAATCCCGTAACTCCGGGCGGCGGAGCGCAAAACGGCGCTATGGCGCAGGAGGAATGTCTTTGCCGCAGCAGTAACCTTTATCTTTGCTTAACGTCCTCGCCTTTTTTGGACTACTATCAATACAATCGTTCACTGAAAAATCACTTTTTTTCCGAGCGCATTATTTACACAAAAGGGGTTACGGTGTTCAAAACCGATGATGAAGTTCCGGTTATGATGCCCGAGCAGGATTGGTTTAGGGTGGATGTTATCACCTGCGCCGCTCCGTATATTGCCAAAAGGAAATATACAAACTCAACTGCTTTAAAATCCCTTTTTAAGAGCAGAATAAAAAATATTTTTGAAGTTGCTATAGAAAACGGCATTACAACGCTTATTCTCGGAGCATTCGGATGCGGCGCTTTTAAAAATCCGCCGGAGTTGGTTTCCGCCGCTTTTTATGAAACAATATTCGAAAACCAATATACGGAATATTTCGACCGAATTGTTTTTGCCGTCAAGAGGTCGGAAGGAAATGTGAATTATCAGGTTTTTTCAAATACATTCTGTATTCTGACCTTAAACTGTCCCGAATACGCTTTGGATGAAATTCAACTGCCGAGCGGGAAAATAATAGAGGGAACAAAGGTAGGCTTTACAAAAGCGCCTTGTAATACAACGCTTGATACAGTGAAAGAATGGGTTGCCAAGGGATTAGGGTTTCCCGCAGGATATAACGTTTCCCGTGATGAAGAAGAAAAATATATGAGATACGCCGAATTTGTAAAATGGCAAGTTCAAAATCCGTTTTATAAGAAACAATTTTCCATTCTCGGCGACTCTATCAGCACGTTGGACGGATATAATCCAAAAGGATACAACTTGTTTTACAAAGAGGATAACTGCGTCGGTACGGGCGTTTTTGAGATGAAAGATACCTGGTGGGGCAAGGTGATTGATTACTTTGGCGGCGAACTGCTTGTAAATAATTCCTGGTCGGGAAGCCGCGTAACAAGAGTACCGAAACGAGATACGCTTTTTCCCTCCGGATGCAGTGACGAGCGAACGGGCGGACTTCATATCGGCGGGATTATGCCGGATGTGATTATTGTTTATCTCGGAACAAACGACTGGGCTTTCGGAGCGGCGGTTGAGGCGCAGGGACAATATTTTTGGGAAGATAATACTGCTTTTTCCGTTGCGTACCGTAATATGCTTGTAAAAATCAAAAATAATTACCCTAACGCCGAGGTTTTTTGCTGTACATTAAATGAGGCTTATATGTCCGCAAAGCCGTCTTTCCGCTTTCCTTATTCGCATGGCGGCGTCCGCATTGAAAAATACAATACGGTTATTCGGGATACGGCAAAGAGCGCGGGATGTAAGGTAATTGAATTATTTAACAATCATATTCCCTATGACGCAATAGACGGTTCCCATCCTACCGCTGCCGGAATGAATACCCTTGCGACGCTGATGCTGCGTGAAATGTGCGACAGACAGGGAGCAGCCTTTCTAAACTTATGACTTCGCTGTGCAAGTAATATGCGGGCAGTTTTAAGAAGACGCGCCGAAAATGCGGATTGAAACAACACAGCAACAGTTTTCTCCGTCTTAAAATAAAAAACAAATAACTAAACCAAAAACCAATATAAAAGCAGGCGTTTGTGAATATAAAATCAACGCCTGTTTTTTATGTCTTGAAATTCAAAAATTCATTTGTTATAATGTTTATGAAAACCGTAATATTTTACAGATATCGCCCGATATCTGTTTTTCTTTAGCATATTTTAATTATTTGTTGACTTTTGTTTATTGTATATTCATATTTATGTGTCAAAATAATATAGTTTAAATTGTAATACTATGATTTATAATGATTTATAAAAATTATAATGACTTATAAATTATTAAAAATAAAACCCAATTTCCAAGGAGGAAAAAATGAAAGACCCTATACTTGACAGAACGCCGCAAATCCACCCTTATCCCGAAACCACAATGTTCGGGGCGGTTGAACAAGCCAAAAACACTTACCCTAAGGCGATAGCCTATGATTTTCAGGGTAAGCTTACCAATTATACAGAATTCGTTAAATTAATCGAGAACGCCGCAAGGGGCTTTTTAAAGCACGGCGTCAAAAAGGGCGACAAGGTAACTATATGTATGCCGAACACCCCGCAGGGCGTTATATGCCTTTACGCTCTTAACAGAATAGGCGCGGTCGCCAATATGGTACATCCGCTTTCGGCTCAGAAAAACATCACGTTTTACCTCGATTTTTCGCAAAGCAAAATGATACTTACCATGGATATGTTTTACGAAAAGGTAAAGGCGGCGGTGGACGAGTCGAACACTAACGCAAGGATTATCGTCGCCCGTATTCAGGATGAGCTTCCGCTTCCGCTGGGCGTGATTTACCGCTTTGCCAAGAACGGCAAGAATATGAAATTCCCCGACAGAAAAGGGGACATACTCTGGACCGATTTGGTTAAGTCGGGCAGGGACGAAAAACTGCCTGCGATAGAATATAACGAAAATCAAACCGCCGTAATTTTATACAGCGGCGGAACAAGCGGAAAGCAAAAGGGTATCTGCCTTTCCGACAAAAACTTTAACGCCCTGGGTATGCAGATTTCCGAAATTTGCGGCGTAAATCTTAACGACAAATGCAAATTCCTTTCGGTTATGCCGATTTTCCACGGCTTCGGTTTGGGCATAGGTATTCATACCATATTGATTAACGGCGCAAGGTGTATTTTGGTTCCGCAGTTTACCACCGATACTTACGCAAAAACCGTTATCAAAAAAAGACCCAATTTCATTGCCGGCGTGCCTACGCTTTATCAGGCGCTTTTTGAGACTGACCGCTTCAGAGGGCAGGATTTGTCTTTCCTTGTAGGCGTGTTCAGCGGCGGCGACGCTTTAAGCCCCGAGCTTAAAAAAAGAGCCGATAAATTCCTCCGAGATCACAACGCCGATATACAGATAAGAGAGGGCTACGGGCTTACGGAATGTGTTACCGCAAGCTGCGTAACTCCGGTTGACCGTGCAAAGGTCGGCAGTATAGGTCTTCCGCTTCGCGATACCGAGTATAAAATAGTTGAACCCGGTACTTTTGAGGAAAAGAAGCTCGGCGAGCACGGCGAAATTATCTTAACCGGTCCTACGCTTATGCTCGGCTATCTCAATAATGAGGAGGAAACCGCACAGGCGCTTCGTACCGACGAAAACGGCGTAAAATGGCTGTTTACGGGCGATATGGGCTATATGGACGAGGACGGCTTCGTTTACTTTAAGCAGAGAATCAAGCGTATGATAGTCACAAGCGGTTACAACGTCTATCCTTCAAGGATTGAAGAGGTAATCGATAAATGCCCCGACGTAAACTACTGCTGCGTAATCGGAGTTAAGGACCACTACAAAATGCAGAAAATCAGGGCTTATATAGTCCTTAACGAGGGCGTACCGGAGACTGCCGGCGAAAAGGAAAAGATAAAGGAATTTTGCAAGCCTTATCTTGACAGATATGAATGGCCCAAGGAAATAGAGTTCCGCGACGCGCTTCCGAAAACCCTGGTAGGCAAGGTTGCGTATCATACGCTTGAAGAGGAAGCAGAGAAAAATGGCTGAAAACAAAAAGAAAAACGTAAGAAGATATTACGGCTTTGCCAAGGCGTTTATTTGGGTTCTGCTGAGGACTATAGGCAAAAAGCTTATGAAAAAAATCAACGCCGAAGCCGAACCCTATACCCCGGAGCATAAAACCTTCATAATTATCGCAAACCATTCCGATATTATGGACCCCGGGTATCAGATGGTATCGCTTAACAGATATGTTCGCTTTGTGGCGGCGGATTTCCTTTTGAGAATAAATTGGGTAACAAAGCTGCTGCTCGGCACGCTTGAGGGCGTTATCGTAAAGCAGAGGGATAAATCCTCCGAAATTTTGGTCGAAGAAATACTTGAAAATTTAAGGGCCGGCATACCCGTAGGCCTGCATGCGGAGGGTATGGTTACCACCAACGGCGAAACAGGCTTTGTATCCGAGCATACGGGACAGCTTGTTAAGGATTCGGGCGTTGCGCTTATTACATACAGAATAACGGGCGGCTATCTTCGCAAGCCCCGCTGGGCGGATACCTGGAGAACGGGACATGTTCACGGCAAGGTTGTAAACGAATACAGTCCCGAGCAATTAAGCGGATATTCCGCAAAGGAGATAACCGATATTATACGCCGCGATATTTATGTAAACGCTTATGACGAGCAGAGAAAGCACCCCTATACATACAAGGGCGAAAAGCTTGCCGAGTTTGCCGAAAGGCTTTTATACATATGTCCCAAATGCGGCGGCGTTGGAACCATGCGCTCCGACGACGACAAATTCACCTGCGAGTGCGGGTATTCTCTTACTTACGGCGAAGACGCTTTTTGGCACAGCGATAAAGACAACGTTGTCTTTGATAACGACATAGACTGGGACAAATGGCAGAGAGGGGAGTGGAAAAAAATTCTTCTCTCGACCGACGGCCTTATATACAGCGAAAAGCGTCAGATTGTTTCAAAGGTGGAAAACAACGAACCGCATACCGTCTTCGACGACGCGGAGATGAATATTTACAAGGACCGTTTTGAACTGGTAAGCGGCGAGGAAAAGCTTGTTTTCAAGCTCGATACCCTTAAAAGGGTGCAAAATGCCGCCGCTCAAAATCTTGTCATAATCGACGGCGACAGCAATTATTATCTTATAAGCTGCGATTCGCCTCATTCTTCGGATAAATACGTTGCGGCTTGGTACTATTTAACCGGCAGAGAATATGAATAAATTTATAATGATTTTATTAAAAAGACTGCAAACCGTCCTTTTGGGATAGCTTGCAGTCTTTGCTTATCTGTATTTTACGTTTTATTTAAGTCTTTTTTCTATTTCGGAAACTATATCGCTCATTTTCACGTTAAGCGCATTCGCAATTCTGAACAATGTTTCAAGCGTGGGCTTGCGTTCTCCTCTTTCTATAGCGCTCAAATGAGTCCGCCCTATATCGGCAAGACCGCTCAAAACTTCCTGACTTACGTCCTTTTTCTTCCTGAAATCGGCAATAACCTCTCCGACGGTTTTGGAATCAAGAGTGGGAACAAACATAAACAGCACCTCTGAAGCTTTATATATTAAGTGTATGCTGTTTTGCACAAATTTATGAACACATATGTTGACATAAGAATACTTATGTGTTATTATTTAGTATATAATTAAAGGAGGTTTTCAAATGGAAAACGAAAACAATTATCAAACAGATACGAATGTACAGCAAGGGAGCACCGCTGCGTTTGAACCGAAAAAGAAAAACAAGAAAATATTTATAATTTTAGGCATTATCGCCGCAGTAATAATCCTTTTAATTGTTGTATTCGCTCTCGGCGGTTCAAAAGAAAACGAATCGGCGCAAGGTAATTCGACGGAAAATAACACCCAAGCCGTTAATGCCGTACAGGAAAATAAAAAGGGAAGCGATATCGGCAACTATGGGTGCAAGGTAAAATCCGCCGAGCTTTGCAAGGACAGCAACGGCAAAAATGCTGTAATAGTGACTTATGAATTTACGAATAACTCCAACGAAGCTATGAGCTTTGTTTCCGCATTGACCGATTTTGTATATCAAAACGACGTAGAGCTTGAAATTGCAACTCTTGACGAGAAGAACGACATTGCCGATGATAGCGACGTTTTGGCTGAAGTAGAGCCGGGCGCTACAAAAGAAATTAAAAAAGCATATGTTCTTAACGATGATTCGACATCACTTAAAGTTGAAATATTTGAAGCGTTCTCATTAAACGACGAAAAAATTACAAAAACTGTAAAGATAACAAAGTAAGTTGTAATAATCAAAGTAAAAAGACTGCAAACCGTCCTTTTGGGATAGCTTGCAGTCTTTGCTTTATGCCATTTATAACTTTTTATTCTCTTGTTTTGATAACGGTTTTGCTCGGGTCGACATATTCGCTTTCAAGTATTATTTCCTTTATGCTGTCGGCGGAAATTTTGCCCGAAGCGGGATTCTTCACGCTTTCGATTTCTCCCTTTATATCGGCGTTTACCTCGCTTCTTTCAAACGACAAATCGGTGTCCTCCATCGTGCAGTCCTCAAGCACAAGCCCCTTGCAGTAGCAAAGCGGCTGAGTACCGATAATTTTACAGCGCACAAGCCTTAAATTCTCGCTGTACCAGCCGAGATATTCGCCCTTTACAACGCTGTCGTAAACGCTCACGTTTCTGCTGTGCCAGAAAGCGTCCTTGGTGTCGAGATACGAATTGTAAATATCGGCGTTTTCGACATATTGGAATGAATATTTACCCTTCAAATTTAATTTGTCTATGTTGATGCTGCGGCACTCGAAGAACGGGTATTCGGAGACTATTTTGCAATCGTTTATTTTAATGCCGCCGCACTTCCACAAAAATTCGGGCGAGTTTGCTTCGCAGCCTTTAAGAGAAATTTCACTGCCCTCTCTTAACGCCTTTATACCGTTTAATTTTGTGTCAATAATTTCTATGTTCCTGTTGTACCAAAGCGCCGCTCGGCAAAGCTCGGTCATTTCGCTGTTTTTGATAATCGCGTTGTCCGTGTGCCACAGGGGATAGCGCAGATTGAAATAACAGCCGTCAACCGTAATGTTTTTACATTCCTTTAAAGCCGATTCGCCGTCTGCGGTACCGTCGATTTTACATCCCTTTATTTCCAAATCCGTTAAGCCGTATAAGGCTCTCTCCTCGTCAAACACCTTGTTCTCGATTATCATTTTCCGCTCCTTTCCCAACGGGGTTGTCTATAGGAAATTTTATTCTTTTAAAAATAAACGGAATCGCAAGCAGTACGGCTTTGAAAATATTGTCCGCTATCATACAAAGCCAGACCTCATAAAGCCCGCAGCCCAATATTTTTACGCATACAAAGGTAAAAACTATCCTTATTAACCACATACTTGCGGTTTCCGTAATAAAAACATATTTGGTTTTGCCCAGCCCGTAGTAAATGCCTTCAAGCACTATCATAAGCCCGAAAAACGGCTCCGAAAAAGCTACAAGTTTAAGCATTTGCGAGCCGAGAACGGCAACCTTTTCACTGCTTGTAAGCAGGTTCATAATTCCAAACGAGGTGCAGTAAAGGGCGGCGCCGCTTAAAAACATCATCGAAACGGTAATAAGTATGCTCGTTTTTTGCACGGCTCTGAATTTTTGCTGATTTTTTTCGCCTATCGAAATCCCTATCATAGTCGATGTAGCCGACCTGAAGCCGTAGCCCGCGATATAGAAAATTTGCTCTGCGCTTACCGCTATCGAGTGGGCGGCAAAGGTCGTTGTTCCCATGGAGGATACAAGACCTGCAAACACAACATAGCCCATACAGCTTGCGCAATGAGTCAAAAGCACGGGCAAACCCGTTTTAACGCATTGTAAAAGTACGTTTTTATCAAAAGCGAGAGAAGCGAAATCAAAGCGCAGGTAATCGTTTTTCCTGTAAACTATATACATAACGGCGCCCGATACCGTAAACGATACCGCAGAGCCTATGCCCGCGCCTATAACTCCCAAGCCCGCTTTATATATCAGAAGGTAATTTAAAATAATGTTCAGCGCGTTTTCAAAAAGCGTTATTATCATAGGCGTTTTGGTGTTTTTCGTAGCCCTTAAACAAGCGCCCATAACTATGTTGATTACCCGAAAAACCATAGGTACGGAAATAATCGAAAAGTAAAGCGAAGCCGTTTTTTGTATTTCCTTTTCGGCGCCCATCCAAATCGGTATAAAGGGACTGAGCGCAAGGCACAAAACGGTTAAAATGACACCGGAAGCTATGCTTAAAATAAAAATTTGCGAAGAAGCCTTTTTGCTCTGCCCACGGTCCTTTTCCCCGACGGCTCTTGAAATCAGGGCGACTGCGGCGATACCGATTGCGGAGGGTACGCTTCCCACAAGCCAGTTTATCGTGGTTGTAACGCTTACGGACGCCGTTGCGTTTTCGCCGAGGTTGCCGACCATCGCTGTGTCGACGTACTGGAGCAGGGTTGACATAATTTCCTCTATAACCGTCGGGATTGCCAGTACCGTCAGCGAACACAGAATATTAAAGCTGTATGATTTTAACTTTAATTTCTCTAACATTTCTATAATAAACCCTTTGTCAAGTCGTTTTCGTTATATTATATTTCAACCCTTCTTAAAAGTCAATTAAAATTGCTTGATATAATTACATTATAAAGCTATAATTAATATGACGGTTGTTTACGCCGCTTCAAAATAAAAGGAGAACTGCCCTATGGAATACGAAAAGCTTTTTACGCCTATGAATATAGGTAAGGTGCAAATAAAAAACAGAATAGTTATGTCGCCTATGCTTATGGGCTTCGGAAGGTTTGACGGCTGTCCTACCGAAAAGATGATGAACTATTACGAGGAAAGGGCAAAGGGCGGCGTAGGGCTTATAATTACCGAAATTACAAGGGTAAACGATACTCACGGGGCTACGGCGTTCGCTCAGCTTTCTATGAGCCGCGACGAAAATGCCGAAGCGTTTAAGGAATTTGCCGAAAGAATACACAGGCACGGCTGTAAGGTCTTTGTACAGCTTCACCACCCGGGGAGGCAGAATATGGGCCTGCTTATGGGTACCGTTCCTTTGAGCATAGCTATGGACAGGGCTTTTCCCTTTTACCAAAAGGCTCTTTACAAGGTCGTTCCCGTCGGTAAAAAGCTGATGCAGCGTCATTTAGTGCCCAAGGTGTACGCTCCGTCCGTTTGCGAAAGAAGCTATTTTGCGGATTCCGATATGAGAGCCTTTTCAAAAAGGCAGATAGAAGCGCTTGTAAACGAATTTGCCGACGCGGCGGTAAGGGTTAAAAAAAGCGGCGCGGACGGCGTTGAACTGCATGCGGCGCATGGCTATCTTATTCAGCAGTTCTTAAGCCCGAATACCAACAAAAGAACCGACGAATACGGCGGAAGCCTTGAAAACAGAATGAGATTCCTTTTAAATATTATAAAGGAAATCCGCCAAAGATGCGGCGATTTTCCCATTGTCGTGCGCCTTAGCGCAGACGAGTGCTATTCGTTTATAGGCAAGCCCGAAAAGGGCTACACGCTTTCCGAGGGCGTGGAAATGGCAAAACGCCTTGAGCAGGCGGGTATAGACGCCATAGACGTATCCTCCGCCGCATACGATACCTTCAATTATTGGCTTGAGCCGACTTCGTTTGAGTGCGGCTGGAGAAAATATATGGCAAAGGCGGTAAAGGAAGCAGTGTCTGTTCCCGTGCTTGCGGCAAATTTAATAAGAAGCCCCGAACAGGCTGAAAAACAGCTTGAAGACGGCGTCCAGGATTTTATATCCCTCGGCAGACCGAATATAGCCGACCCCCAATGGGCAAACAAGGTAAAAGAGGGCAGGCAGGAGGATATTAAGCGCTGTATTTGCTGTCTTTACTGCATAGAAAGTATGCAGAATAACGCCTATAAAGGCACGCACGGCAGATGTTCGGTAAATCCGAAAATCGGACGTGAGGAAACACCGCTTAAAAAGAACGGCGGCGGCAGAAAGGTTATAGTCGCAGGCGCGGGACCGGCGGGGCTTATGGCGGCGCAGCTTCTGAAAGAAAGAGAGTTTGACGTAACCGTGCTTGAAAAGGCGAACAGAGCCGGCGGTCAGCTTTTGCTTGCGTCCGAATCCGAATACAAGAAAAAGACAGCATGGTGTGTAGAGGATTTACTTACTGCCTGTAAGAAATCGGGAGTTGAAATTAAATACAACACTCCGGCAGAAAAGGAGCTTATACAAAAATACAAGCCCTATGCGGTAATTATCGCCTGCGGCGGGGAAGCAGCCGTTCCCGCAAGCGTTAAGGGAAGCGAAAGGGCGTACACTTCAACCGATATACTTTCAAATTCCGTCTCCTTAAAGGGCAAAACCGTGGCGGTTATAGGCTCGGGAATGACGGGGCTTGAAACCGCCGAAAAGCTTGCAAAGGACAATAAAGTTATCGTAGTCGAAATGGCGGGGGAGATAGCCCCGGGTACCTGGATGCAGCATCGTGACGACGCTCTTTCAAGACTCAAAAAATACGACGTAAGCTTTTTAACGAATTTTAAGCTTACGGAAATTGACGAAAAGGGCGTTGTTTTAACAAGCAGCGACAAAAGGCAGATAAAATGCCTGCCGTGCGACGAGACGGTTTTTGCCGTAGGAGTTAAGAGCAACAATAAATTATATGAAGATTTAAAGGGGAAATTTGAGAAAATATATAATATCGGCGATTCAAACGAACCGGGCAGAATTGCACAGGCAACAAACTCGGCGTATGAAACGGTGATGAAAATTAATTAAGCATTACTGAAAAAGACGGCTTCACAGCCGCCTTTTTATATTAAATATGCTTTTTTACCTGCCTTATATCGTTTCCGATAAAATTAAGCAAATTATATTCGCCTATAATCCTAGATGTAATTCTGTTCGTGTAACGCGATTCAAGCTCGCCGAGGCTTATGTTTGAATTTATAATGGTGGGCAGCTCCTCCGCCATTCTTGTGTTGATAATGTTATAAAGCTGAGCTACGGTGAACTGCGTCGTAAATTCAGAACCCAAGTCGTCAAGTATCAGCAAATCACAGCCCAAAAGCATTTCCTCGGTTGAGCCGTCGGGTTCGTCGCTTCTGCCGAATCTTTCTCGCTCAACGGCGGTCAAAAGGTTTTGAGCGGAGCCGTAAACCACGCCGTAACCCTTTTTTATCACCTCACCGGCGATTGCCAGCGAAAGATGCGTCTTTCCCAGTCCCGTTTCGCCGTACATAAAAAGATTGGGCGAGGCAAGGTCAAAATCGTTTGAATAGTTTTTGCAGAAAAGGAGTATGTCTCCCATTCTTTCCCTTGCGCTTTCGTCCTCATAAAGCGATATGTCAAAATCGTCAAAGCTTGAAATTTTAAGCGGAGTTTTTTTGGCAAGCTCTTTATATGAAAACGACTTTAAAAGCTCCTCGAAGCAACTGCAAATAGCGCCGCCCGCATAACCGGTATCCTTGCACTTTTCGCAGTAATAATGCGGCGCAAGCTCGTCTGCGGCAATGCCGGCGGATTTAAAAAGAGCCTCCCTTGCCTTTTGACATTCAAGGCTTTTTCTTTTAAGGTTTTCCACAAAGGACTTCGCGTCGTCACAGCCCAAAACGGCTTTTATCGCTTGAGTCCCTATTTTGGCCATTTCGTTTTCAATCTCAATAAGCTGAGGGTGATTTTTAGTAAATTCAAGCTTACGCATTTGAGCGCCGTTTTCCGCGCTTTCACGTCTTTTTCTCAATTCCTCGGTAGCTTTAAAAACTATGTCCCTGCTATACTTCATTCTTGTCACCCCGATTTTTCTTTCTGTAAACTATCTTGCCGTTTTCCGCCTCTTTAATTGCCTTTTCAATATCATATGAGCGCTCGTTGGTTTTTTCGGCGCCCTTTTTGTTTTTAAAATCCTCTTTGCCCTTTTCCAAATCCTCAGGCGTTTTAAAACCCTGCTCATGCCAGTTTAAAAGAATTTTGTTTATATAAGGGTACGAGATTTTTCCCGTCCTTTCAACGCCTTCGTTGTATGCCAAAGCCATCATCTCAACCGAAAAGCCCATTTTGCTCCACTCAATAAACAGCTCCGTCTGCTTAGGCGTTGCCTTGGGCGAATTTATGCCCGTAAACTGCTTAAATTCATCAAAAATTCTGCTCGCCTCGTTATGCTCGCTTACATATTGCTGCGCCTGCTCCGGAGTGGTAATTTCCCTTTTGCACCAATCCTTTGCAACGCTTAAAATAAAGGCGTTGGAAGTCTTACCCGCGTCAATGCAGTATTGAAGCAGGTCGAGTATTATTTCAATCGGCAGCCCGTAGTTGTCAATCATCATTAAAATTGCCGACTGCATATCGAAGCCTATGGTTCTGCCGAGCATTATCTGCGCTTGATTGAAAAGGCCCTCTATGGTTTTGTCCTCCGCCATTCGGTCAACTATCTGCTCCATAGTCGGTCTGACCAATTTGATTTCGGGAACGCTCGGCTTTTCATCTTTCCCGATTTCATTTTTAATCTCCCGATTGACGGCCTTCGACAAATGGGAATCGCTTTCAAGCGGGGAGAGAACGCTGTCCGTTTTGTCGCAAAGCAGAACGCCCTCGTTTACCCAGTAGTCGAGCGCTTCTTTTGTGTCCGCCTCGGAAGAGCCTACGGCTTTCGCTATTTCCTGTGCAGAATAATTACTGCCTTGGTTTTTCAAAATCCAAAGCAGCGATTTTAAAGCGCAGAACGACGCCATTTTTATGTACTTTTCAACTATTACCGACGGCACAACGAATACCGAGGAGTAATATTCCGTGTTGAGCTTATACATATTCTTTTTCCTTAAATTTTCTTTTTGCAGAAATCGCTGAGCGTACAGCTTTCGCATTTAGCTTTCCTTGAGGTGCAAACCGCCCTGCCGTGCAATACGGTTCTGTGGCAGAAATCGTTGCTTTCGTCGGGCGGAAGAAGCTCTCTTAATTCAAATTCGACCTTTTTCGGGTCTTTCGTGCTTACCAAGCCTATCCTGTTGGCTATCCTGATTAAATGCGTATCGGTAACAACGCTTGAGGGCGCTTTGAAAACGTCGCCCATAATAAGGTTGGCGGTTTTTCTGCCGACGCCGGGCAGGGAAGTGAGCTTTTCTATGGAATCGGGAACTTCGCCGTTAAAATCTGATTTAATCTTTTGCGCAATGCCAATAATATCCTTAGCCTTTTCGTGGTAAAAGCCGCAGGAACGGATAATATTTTCAACGTCCTTAACGTCCGCGTTACAGTAATCGTCAAGCGTTTTGTATTTTTCAAAAAGAGCGGGAGTTACAATATTAACTCTCGCATCAGTACATTGCGCCGACAGCCTTGTAGCTATAAGCAGTTCAAGCGGGTTATTGCTGTTAAGGGAACAAACGGCGCCGGGGTAGGCTTCTTTTAACGCTTCAACCGCCTTTAAGGCAAGCTCTTTCTTTTTCATTTTTTGTACTCTAAATTATCGGGGAGATCAAGAAAATAGTCCGCCGAAACACGGAAGTATAAACATATCGCCTGCAAATCCTTTAAAGACGGCTCCGTAACGCCCGTTTCGAGGAAAGAAACTTTACGCTGAGTAATACCCAGAACATTTGCAAGATCTGTCTGAGTAAGAGGCGGAAGCTTCGATTGTCGCAACTGTTTAAACTTCTCATTAAAAGGCATAGTAATTCCCCTGTCGCCATTAATCACGTTGCCGCTATTTTACCACATTTTTCGATGTGTTGCAACTAAAAATAATAGGCGTTAAGTTAAAAATTTACTATGGTTTTTTGTGCAACTTTTTTTATATACAAAATGTTGTATAATCGACAAATATATTTATCAAAATATAAGATTTATAAGGCAACAGCTTGTAAAAAAAATTTTTTTTTGATATAATTAATTAACTTTACTTACGTAGGGGGCTCGGAAAATGAAAAAAACGCTTAGCCGCATACTTTTGTCAATGCTTTTTACTGTAATTGTCGCTTTTAATATTATCCCGGTATTTGCCGAGGACGGGGAGGCTCCCGGCGCTTCGGACGCTTCGCCGGTTTCAAAGGCGCAGGAAACGGTTAACGCCTTAACCGAGGTTAATACGGAGCTTATCTGCATTTCAAAATACGGCGATACTCTCCATTATCCCGCAAATTCCGCCGAGGGCGTTCTCGCCTGCGCCGAGCAGGGGGCGGATATGGTTCTTGTCAGGGCGGAGAAAACCGCCGACGGTCAAATCGTACTGCTTTCCGCTTCAAACCTTTCAAAGATATGCGTTGATAAAGACGGCAAGCCCGTAAACAAAAGCGTTTCTCAAATAAATTATGATGAGCTTAAAGGCTATTTCCTGTGTAATTCAACCGGGCTTTCAAGCGAAAAAATGTCCGCTTATTCCGCGCCTACCCTACAGCACACCCTGGAGCTTGTTGATAACAGAACCGTTCTTTTGATTGATAACGCCTGGAATTTCAGGAATGAAATTTACGATGTACTTTCAAAATGCGGCGCGTTGGGCTCTGCGGCTTTAATTACCGACGCGGGAAAATCCGAAATTTCAAAATGGCTGGAATCAAAGGGACAAGCTCCTCTTATAGTTACAAAATACAGCGGCACGATTGTTTGGAATTCGAGAGCGTATATCAGGAAATCCGCTGCGGTCGGTGCGGCAGGCGTTATTTTGGAAAACAATAACGCCTATTCAACAACCTTCAGCAAGTCTACCGTTGCCAAAACAAAGGGAAAAATCCGCGCGGCTGTTGATATGACCGATCCCAAGCTTTGCGGAAACAGACAGGATAACGCGGTTTATTGGGACGACGTTACAAGCAGGGGCTTCTCTATGATAATTACCAATAACATAGAGCAGTTTATAGATTATAAGCTGAGGGTTGAGCAGTCAAGAAGAAAACTTGACGATTTGCTCAAAAAGGTAAACGAAATCGACTTTGCTCTGCTGAACGCTTCCTCCTCGTCGGAGCTTAAAAAAGAGGCGGAAAGGGCGGATAAGATACTTAAAACGTCCGTATCCGCATTGGAAACCGAAAACGAATACAACGCCCTTTTTGCGGTATACGGCAGTATCGGGGAAAAGGGGAACGCGGCTGAAAAAGGCGCTTCCTACTCAAAGGGCAGAATAGCGGCGGCGGTTTCGGTAACCGTTTTGCTGATATTTGCGGAATTTGTATTTGAGTTCTTAAGGAATAAAAGCATAGCCTTCAGAAAGAACGGAAAAAAGCTTTTCTTTAACAGTAAACGGAAGAAAAAGAAAAAAAGCAGAAAGATAAATTTTGATTAACAGCTGTAAAAATACGCCGTGCGTTATGCACGGCGTATTAATTTTCAGCAGTTTAGTCCGCGTTTTCTTCCTCTACCTTGTCTATAATCTCCTGAGGAATTGCCTCGCCGTGCTTAACTACAAGTATGCACAGCAGCGAAAGCGCGAACGCTATCGGGCAGTAGTAGAACAGCGACATATAAGTGCCGGTGAACATACGAACTATACCGTAAATTATGGGAGTTGCTATCTGAGCCGAAAACGTAGCGGTGTAGTAATATCCGGTAAACGTTCCTACCTTATCGACGCCGCCTATTTCAAGAACAAGCGGGAGGGTGTTAACCGTTATAAACATATTTGCCGCGCCGCCTACGATAAGGGCAACCCAAATAAGCGCTCCGCTCAAAGCGTCGATGCCCATATTCTGCGTTACAAGATATGCGCCGAACGCCGCTATAAATATAAACAAGCCTAAAAGTATGGTTTTCTTTCTGCCTAATTTTTTACCCAGCCAGCCTGCGGGAATCGCCGCAATGGCGGAAGCGGCAGCGAATGCCGTGGTCATAATTGTAGCTTCGGACGTGGTCTTGCCCAAAATTTCATCGGCAAAAAGAGCAAAGAAAGTGGTTACGGCGTTTGTGCCGCAGAAAAGGAAGAACAAGCCCATAAGCATAAATACCAGACTCTTTCTCTCGTCCTTGGAAAGCTTTTCAGCCTTGAGCTTTGCCTTTTCGGCCTTGGCGGCTTCTTTCATCGCTTTTTTCATAGCCTTTTCGTCGGCTATCTGATTTTTTTCCGCCTTTATCTGAATACGGCTGTCGGGTTCTTTAACAAAGAAAAGAATAACGAGCATTCCGATAACCATAATTATCGAACCCAAAAGGAAAACATAGGGATAGGTGTCGTACTCGTCAAAGAGAGGCGAATTTTTGTTTACGCCCGTAACGGCGCAGTAAATAACGGTAACTATTGTACCCGCAACAAGTCCAAGCGCACTGCCTATACCGCCCATAAGGTTAATAATGGCGTTGCCCTCCGAACGAAGCTCGGTAGGCGTAAGGTCGGGCATAAGCGCAACAACCGGCGCGCGCCAAAGCGACATTACGAAAACGAAAAGTATAATAAAGAGCATTGTAGCAAGCAAAGAGCCTACTTTTAACGCAACCAACGGAATAATCGCAAAGAGAATTGCCGAAATCGGAGCGCCGTAAATAACGAAGGGACGGCGTTTGCCAAAGCGTGAATGAGTATTGTCGGAAATTTTGCCGAAGGTCGGCTGGAAGATAACGCCGAAAATGTTGTCAAAGGTCATTATAATACCTATAAACAACGGAACGAGAGTAATGCCGCCTGCCGCAGTTGCAACATCCTCGCCGTTTGCGGCGGCAAATTCGGCGAGCTTAGGGAAAAGCTCGTTGAGCTTAGCGCTCCAACCGTTAATAATTTCATTGCTGTTTAACAATCGGTTAAGGATTTTGGTTATGTAGGGGTCGTAAATAGCCCATGCTATTGATGATGCCAAAAAGCCGAAGCCGGTCAAAATAGTATGGCCGTAATGCAGCTTTCCGTTTTTTTCGCAAAAAAGTTCGGTTTTGCTCATATTTATC
Organism: uncultured Clostridia bacterium; assembly: GCA_947630835.1. GTDB lineage: Bacteria > Bacillota > Clostridia > Oscillospirales > Acutalibacteraceae > Fimenecus. The sequence goes on from CANRIZ010000027.1 coordinate 26,082, forward strand.
CTCCTTCTTAATGATGCAAAAATGCACAAATTAATTATAGCCGTTTTGCGTTTTCCGTTCAAGGGATAAAAGGGCTAAATATTGACAAGGTTTTTTGTGTATAGTGACGATTTAACGCAAGGCTTTGAAAAATAAAATGTGCAATTTTTAAAAAATTTAAATTTTATACTTAAAAGTATCCAAAACCTTATAAGGGATGCCTTCTTTGTCGATTTTGATAAATTCTTACACGGCTTGTTGCAAAAGCCGAGAATAAAGTGTAAAATAATTTTATAGGGAAATAATCGTTTGTTTTGTATATCAAGTTAAAAATTAAAGGGGCTTGGGATTATGAAAAGGTTAATATCTGTAATAATGTCGGTCATTATGATTGTACTTTCGCTCTGTTCCGGTTTTACGGCTTTTGCCGCACCCTTGCAGGAAGAACGAGAAAGCAAAGAATTAAACGGCTTTATTAACGGAATTACGGAGCTTGCACGGGAATATGATGCTGATAAAGAATTTACCGTTGCCGAAAATGACGAAACAGCACAAATACAATTACAATTACAGCCTTTTTCTGCTGGAAATGCAACAGAAGAAACAACGGATAACGACACATCTGAATACACCTTGCAGGATTTTCAAACCTCAAGATTAATTGTCCGTGCTAATAATAAATTTAATAAACACGGCGCATTAGAAGATATAAGCGGCTTTGAGGATTTTCATATTTTGCAATATGAAAGTCCTGAAGAAGCTATGGAAGTCTACGCAGAACTGCAAGCAGAGAAAAATGTTACAGATGTTGAACCTGATTTAATTGTTAAGATGATTTCGGATGAACAGACCGAGCCAACCGAAACCGATGAAAAAACTCAAACATCAGAACATCTAACTCCGTGGAGCTTGCAAAGAACACAAGCTGATCGCTTGCTTGATTATCTTGAAACCGCCGATATTACCATGAAAGAGGTCACAGTTGCGGTTATTGATTCAGGTATTGACTATAACCACGAATTCTTAAAAAACCGTGTATACAGAACAAAATTTAACTCATCCGATGATGGAACTCCTAATGACGAAATGGATGTAGAAATAAGTCACGGAACAATGGTTGCGAGCGTAATTGCTGATAATACGCCCGATAATGTACATATCAAAGGATATAAAGCGATAGATAACAATGAGTATGGCAGTACATCAGGGGCTACGGCAGCTATTTTGAAAGCCGTAACAGACAAAGTTAATGTTATAAATCTAAGTATATTTTTTATGGATGCAGAACTAAATGTTGCCGCATTGGAAAGCGCTTTAGATGCAGATATTTCAGTTGTATGCGCTTCGGGAAATAATAATGGGATTCAAACTTATTTTGCTCCGCCCAATATTAGCGACTGTATAACAGTAGGTGCAACTGACAGAAATAATATTATTACGGAATTCAGTGATTCAAGTTGGAATGTCGATGTATCTGCTCCCGGTCAAGAAATTTTGGTTGCAAAAATAAATAATCAATATAAACTGTCTAACGGCACATCATTTTCATCTCCCTGTGTAGCTTCTCTTGCGGCGATTATCCGCAGCATATATCCCGATATGTCAAGAAAACAGATTGAAAAGAAAATCAAAGATACTTCTCAACCGGTTAACAATGTTTACGGATATGTCTCAAGGCTGAACGGATCGGGAATGGTGCAATTTTGCAATGCACTTGACATTTCCCCCCTTACCGGAGTTGAAACAAATTTAACCGAGTACAAATACAACGAACCGAAAAGATGTACGCTCAGCTGTGCGGATAAAAGTGCAAAAATACTTTTTACAACAGACGGTACCTATCCCGATGTTAAAACAGCGAATGAATATACAAATCCCATAGATATTGATGAATTTGCTAACATCCGTGCTGTTGCATATTACGAAAACGGCGGATATTACAGTAAAGAAACAGAGTTTTCCGTCCGTATCAGAACACTTGGCGATGAAAAGGACTTTACAATTACTGATGACGGAATCATTACAAATTACAGCGGCAATGTCGGTGACCTCATCATTCCCGATACCATAAACGGAATAACGGTTACAGGTATGCAAAAAGGTGCATTTAACGATACGCAAGTATATGGTTTGACTTTGCCTAAGACTATTACAGAACTTCCGAAAGCTGCATTTTTAGAGAACGAAACACTTTTATTTATTGAAGGCGAGGGTGTTGTTACAATCGAAAGCCAAGCTTTTAAAGATGCAAAATGTTTGTTGGATGCGGAATTTCCTAATGTAGTTATAATAAATGCTTACGGTTTTAAAAATACACACAGTCTAAGGATATTACACTTTGACAAATTGGAGCAAATTGAAACTGAAGCATTCAATACTTCAGGGGTTTATGAATTTTATGCCCCGATGGTAACGACTGTTAATGCAAATGCATTTAAAAATTGTGAGTGGCTTGAAATAATATATTTACCTAATTGGTACACATCGAAAACATCGGGATTGGGTGAAAATTCCGGATATTTTATTTATTCATATTCGTTGGATGTTGTGAATTTTCCAAAATTGCAAGTGCTGAAAAACGGTACTTTTCATTGGTCCAATATAAGAAAAGCTTATTTACCATCCGTAACAGAAATTGATAATGCTTATGTATTTGCGGATTGTCAAGATTTGGAATATGTGTATATGCCAAATTTAAAGTCAATTCCGGGGAAAGCTTTTGACGGTGCAGGCGTCAATCGTTTAATACATACAACATTGGTTTTGGATAATGTGAAAAAGATTGAAAAAAATGCCTTTAATAATGCATCCGTAAACAGACTGGAATTTTCTCATCTTGAAACGGCTAATAGTTTACCTAATCATATGACTATAGGGCGCTATCCGTTTTGCATTATTGCTATGCCTTCAACTTTCAAGGAATGTACCGTAGACACCAAGGGGCGCAATTACAAAGTCTATGGTACAAAGGGAACATATGCCGAGCAGTGGGCAATAGAAAACGGACATGAGTTTATTGAAATTTCGCAGGAAACAGCTGTGCTTACACAACTGCCGGAACAGTACACCGATGCCGATGATGTTTTGACTGCCGATGTCATAGGATTCAACCGAACATATCAATGGTACGCAAGCGACAAGTCCGACAACACCGCCGGAACACCCATAGAGGGCGCAACGGACAGAGAGTTTAACCCTGCCGACTATCCTGCGGCTAAGTATTACTATTGTGTTGTCACAAGTACCGATGTAGGCTATGACCCAATAGAAATCCGTACAGGAGTTACCGAGAATACAACGCTCAACCCTGCCGATTATTCAAAAGTAGAAAAAGCTAAATCGGAAATCCCCGAGGACTTGTCCGTTTATACAGACGAAAGCGTTAAGGCGTTGCAGGATATTTTAGATAACATAGACTACAGCTTGGACGAAACCGAGCAGAGCAAGGTTGACGATTACGCAAAAGCGATAGAAGAAGCAATCAACGCCCTTGAATACAAACCTGCTGACTACACGGAATATAACAAAGCGGTTGAAAAAGCTAATGCCCTTGACCGCAATTTGTATCAAGACTTAACCGCCCTTGATAATGCCTTATCGGTTGATGTCAGCGGAAAGAACATAACAGAGCAAGCGGTTATTGACAAGCAAGCAAAAGCGATTGAAGAAGCTATCAATTCCCTTGAATACAAACCGGCGGACTATACCGCATACAATGCCGCAATCGAAAAAGCTAATGCCCTTGACCGCAGTTTGTATCAAGACTTAACCGCACTTGATGAAGCTTTGAATGTCGATGTC
>CANRIZ010000028.1 GCA_947630835.1 uncultured Clostridia bacterium
AAAAAAAAAAAAAAAATGTATAATTATTTTAAAGGAGTTGAAAAAAAATGATAAAAGAAAATAGAAAAGAAAAAAAAATGACACAAGAACAATTAGCTGAAAAAATAGGAATTACAACCAGGCAATTACAAAGAATAGAAAAAAGAGAAGAAAATACAAGATTAGCAACATTCAAAAAAATAGTAAAAGAATTAAAAATTAATGATAAGGAAATTTTAGAATTTATAAAAAAATGAATAAATAAATTAAAGGAGTTAAAAATGTCAAAAGCAGCAATAATATTTTTAGCATTAACATTAGTAATAAAAATATTAAATAAAAGAATAAAATAAAAAGAGCTTATACATAATAAAAAAAGGGAATGTAAACCCACGCTACGCTCTACGGGGTTGACATTCCCTTTTTTATTATGTAATGACCAATTATGGGGACGACGTCCCCGTATGTTACACGCTCTTTTAAATATAAAAAAATAGCATAGTCGCTCATCAGCGGCTACGCTATAATTTTTTGTTTATTTTCACGGTGAAAACAATAGATATTCTATTAATTATGTATAATTATCGGTCTAAAAATCGGCTCGCCTGTTTGAGCGGATAAAAAATTTTATATATGCTGTAGCGTTTTTCTTATTTAATTATATTATATCTTTAATTGTCGTTTGGGATAAAGCCCGATTATAAATACAAATTAAAACAGATTGAGGATTTGCGGTAAAACCGTTTAAACCTCAATCCGTTAAGCGCCGATACATTGGCTTTTACTTTTTTGATAACAACGCAAACAGCTTTTGTATCTTCTCATCATCGGTATTTAAAAATTTATTGACAGCATAGTCCGCAACGTTATACGGGTTTAATTTTACAAGCTTTTGGTTTGGATTTTCTCCGTATTTCTTTGCCATATGTCCCGCGGCTATAACAGAACCTACCGTCACGGTTCCGGCGGCTAAACGCGTATAGAAATTTATCCATTTTTCTTTCATATTAACGCTCCTTTTCGCTTATCGGAATTAAGCTGCCTATGTCCTTTAATTCGCCGCAGCCGAGACTTATTAACTCGATTTTGTAATTTTGTGAAAAACGTTTAATACTATCATAACACGAATGGCTCTTTATGTCACCAAAAAATACAAATTTTTTATCGGATATTTTGCCGCAGCATCCTCCAAAAAATCCGTAATCATACCCTTTAAGCCTGACGCTCCCCTTCTTTATGAGCAACACGTCGAATTTTTCCGCCTTTAACGCCTTATAAATACTTTCATCGTCGGTTATAAAGGAGTTTTCCGTCACCGGACAGAGCGAGCATTTTACATAGCCCTGCCTGACATTAATTATTTTCTTACCCTGCTCGAAGGCATAATTTAAAATTTCCTTTGAGGTGCATTTTTCGTTACAAATAAGATGCTTGTCCGATATAACGCAATTTAACGGACAGTCGTTCGGGTACTCGCCGAAAACTTCATCTTTTATAGCCCGTATGTTAAAACCAAGCTCTTTTAGGCGTTCGGAAAGCCCGATTTGCGATTTTTCGACAAAAACCGTGCCGTTATCGCAGTAATTTACCGCAAGGTCGGCATGGCTTGAAATATTTGAAGAAATAAGAGCGTTTTCACTTGTTTTAAGAACTGTTACGCCTAAATTTAAAAGCTCCGCTTCAAACGGAATAACGGCGTTTCCCGCTATGCAAAATTCGACGTCGTTTTTTGGCAGACAGGCGGTTTTTACAAATTTCATTTTCAATTATCCATTATGGCGTCGAAAGCTTGTCTTATATTGCTTACGCCGACAACCTCTATATCAAAATCGGCTCTGTTTTTAAGCTTTGAAAGATTATACTTAGGCACAACGCATCTTCTAAAGCCGAGCTTTGAAGCCTCTCTTATTCTTTGCTCACAACAATTAACGGCTCTTATCTCTCCTCCAAGACCTATTTCGCCGAAAGCCAAAACGTCCTCCGGAACGGAATAATCCTTTAAGCTCGAAACTATGGCAAGCGCAACGGATAAATCCGCGGCAGGCTCGTCTATTTTTAGGCCGCCGATAATATTTACATAGCAATCCATATTCCCTATAAAATACCCTGCCCGTTTTTCAAGCACGGCTATAAGCATCGCCATTCTGTTGTAATCGATTCCCGTTGCCATTCTTCTCGGATTGCCGAAGCCCGTCGGCGTAACAAGGCTTTGAACCTCCGCCATTATCGGTCTTGAACCCTCCATTACGCAGGCAATGCAGCTGCCGGAAATATTTTTCGGCTTCCCCGAAATCAACATAAGAGAAGGATTGCTTACCTCGCTTAAACCGGTGTCAAGCATCTCAAACATACCTATTTCGTTTGTTGAGCCGTACCTGTTTTTTACGGCTCTCAGTATTCTGTACGAAAAATTCCTGTCGCCTTCAAAATAAAGCACAGCGTCCACAATATGCTCCAGAACCTTGGGACCGGCAATATTACCGTCTTTGTTTACATGACCCACTATTATTATCGGTATATTCAGCGATTTTGCGGTCCTCATAAAAATATTTGTTGTTTCCCTAACCTGAGTAATGCTTCCCGAGGAAGAATTAAGCTCTGCTATATTCATAGTTTGGATAGAGTCTATCATAACAATATCGGGCTTGGTTGATGAAATAAGCTCGCATATATACTGCGCGTCGGTTTCGCACAAAACGGATAAATTATCGGATTTAACATTAAGTCTTGAAGCCCTTAGCTTTAATTGATGAGCGGACTCTTCGCCCGAAACATAGAGGATTTTGAGTTCTTTTCCCAAAAACTCGCAAATCTGCAAAAGCAAAGTTGATTTACCTATGCCGGGATCGCCGCTCAACAAAACTATAGAGCCTTTTACCAAGCCCCCGCCGAGTACCCTGTTAAGTTCTTTAAGCCCGGTATCGAATCTGTGTTCGGTGTCGGCGTCAATCTCGGAAAGAGAATAAACCCGACTTCTTCCGGCGGGATTTAAACTCTTTTTTGCCGTTTCGGAGGCTACGTTTCTTACCTCCTCTTCAAGAGTTCCCCACTCCTTGCACTTGGGGCATTGACCGAGCCATCTTGACGACTCGTAAGAACAGGAAGAACAGACGTACACGGATTTAATTTTTGAAGCCATATTTAACATCCTTTGTTTATATAGTCAAGAATACCCGTAGCTATCAAAAATGCCATTTTGCGCTGATATTCTTCGGTTTTTAAAAGCTCAAGCTCATTTTTGTTTGTCATAAACCCACATTCGACAAGAACTGCGGGCTTTTTTGCGTTATAGAGCAAATAAATATCCTTTGTGCTTTTCTTAATTCGCCTTTCGTTGTCGTTTTGCAGATTGTTTTTTACGCTGTTTTGAATACAGTCGGCAATTTCTGCGCTTATGGTGGAATTGGGAGAATAAAAGACCTGCGTGCCGCTGTACTTCGGGTCCGTATAAGAATTTTGGTGAACGCTTAAAAAGATACAGTTATCCGTATCGTCCATAATTTTCATACGGTTGTGTATGTCGGAAACCTTTTTCTCTCTCGTGGTTTCTGCCTGGGGCGAATGTATTGAAATATCCTCGCTTCTGGTTAGCTTTGTTTTTATACCGAAAGCCGATAAATAGGAATTAAGATACATAGCGATTGATAAATTAATATCCTTCTCCAACGTGCCGTCAGCCGCAACGGCCCCGCCGTCTATTCCGCCGTGACCCGCGTCGACTATAACCGTAATTTCTCGCTCAAATGAAAAATTGTTGCCGTCACCCGAAGCTATAATTGAATTTTCCGCCGTATAGTAAATTAAAAACAGGCAGAAAGAAATAATAATAACCGAAAATATTACAATATAAAGGACGTTCTTTTTCATAATTATCACCGATAAATTATATTGGCGATAATTATTTATTATGTTAAATTATAAACCAATATCCCGCCTTTTACAAGCAGGAGCGCAAAATTACAGTACAAAAAAACGGACAGTTTTTGCCTGCCCGTTCGGCTGAGGGAAGCCGGCGTTAAAGCATAGCGTACTCCCCTCGCCCTAATCCTATTTCTTTTTAAACTGCTGTTTAAGTCTTAAATCCTTTGAAAGTATCTTTTTGCGAAGTCTGATTGACTTGGGAGTAATTTCTACAAGCTCGTCGTCGCCGATAAATTCCATTGATTGTTCGAGGCTCAGCACGGTATGAGGAACAAGCCTTAAAGCGTCGTCCGAACCGGACGCTCTGGTATTTGTCAGATGCTTGTTTTTGCATACGTTGCAGACTATATCCTCCGCCTTGGCGCATTCTCCAACTATCATGCCCTCATACACCGGAACTCCGGGTCCTACAAAAAGCCTGCCTCTGTCCTGGGTATTAAAAAGCCCGTAAGCCGAGGTTTCCCCCGCTTCATGAACCACTATAGAACCTCTTTCCCTTGTATGGATTTCGCCTTTAAATTCTTCATAGCCGGAGAAAAGATTGTTCATAATGCCGTTTCCGTTGGTATCGGTAAGAAATTCCGAACGATAGCCTATAAGACCCCTTGCCGGAATTTTAAATTCAAGATGCGTTGAGCCGCCGTCCCTTGTTCCCATATTTTCAAGCTCGCCGTGCCTTGAACCGATTTTTTGCATAACGGAACCGACATATTCCTCGGGTACTTCGACAATCAAAAGCTCTATAGGCTCGCATAATTTCCCGTCGATTACCTTCGTAATTACCTCAGGACGGGAAACCTGAAATTCATAGCCCTGTCTTCTCATAGTTTCAATTAGGATAGAAAGGTGAAGCTCTCCTCTGCCCGACACCTTAAAGCAATCGGTACTGTCTGTTTCCTCTACCCTCATACTAACGTTGGTCTGTACTTCCTTAAAAAGCCTGTCCCTTAGATTTCTGGAGGTAACGTATTTACCGTCCTGCCCTGCAAAGGGGCTGTCGTTTACCATAAAGTTCATGGAAATTGTAGGCTCGTCTATTTTTACAAAGGGAAGCGGCTCTATATGCTCGGGGTCGCAGATGGTTTCGCCTATGTTTAAATCCTCAATACCCGAAACGCAGATAATATCGCCTGCGCCCGCGCTTTGAACCTCAACCCTCTTTAATCCCTCAAACTGATAAAGTCTTGAGATTTTTACATTTTCGTTTGAGCCGTCCTGCTTGCACAAAACAACCTTATCGTTTACTTTTACAGTACCCCTCTGAACGCGTCCTATGCCGATTCTGCCTATATAGTCGTCGTAATCAAGGCTTGAAAACAGGCATTGAAGCGGCTCGGAAACATCGCCCTGCGGGGGTTCGATTTCCTTTAATATCGTTTCAAACAAGGGTCTCATATCGCCGTCGCGATCGTCCGGGTTAAGTGAAGAATAACCGTCCTTTGCCGAAGCGTAAACAACGGGAAATTCAAGCTGGTCCTCGTTTGCGCCAAGCTCGATAAACAAATCAAGAACCTCGTCGATTACCTCGGCGGGACGAGCTCCGGGTCTGTCTATCTTATTGATAACTACAACAACCTTTTTGTCAAGCGCAAGAGCCTTTCTCAAAACGAACCTTGTCTGCGGCATACAGCCCTCAAAAGCGTCAACCAAAAGCAGAACGCCGTCAACCATAGTCAAAATACGTTCAACCTCGCCGCCGAAATCCGCATGTCCGGGAGTATCGACTATATTGATTTTAACGCCGTTATAATGAATTGACGTGTTTTTGGAAAGTATTGTTATGCCCCTTTCCCTTTCAAGGTCGTTTGAGTCCATAACCCTCTCCGCAACTACTTCGTTTTGTCTGAAAATTCCGCTCTGTTTAAGCAGCTCGTCAACCAAAGTTGTTTTACCGTGGTCAACGTGCGCTATAATTGCAATATTTCTTAAATCTTCTCTGAATTTCAAAATGCTCACCTGTAGATATAAGTTTAATTAATTTTTCAAAAAAATATTTTATCACTGTTTGGGCGTATGTGCAACCGTAAAATGACAAAAAGCGGTCGTTTTTTGATAAAATTAAGAAATAAAAAGCTTAAATTATTACAAATAAACACGGCAGAGATAAAAATCCCTGCCGTGAAACGGGTTAATAAATTTTGCCTATAAAATCCGAGCTTATTTTCATTAATTGCTTAAATATTTTCTGAGCACGTCGTTAAGCTTGTTAAAATCAATGGGCTTGGAAAGATGCTCGTTCATACCCGCCTTTTTGGCGTTTTGAATATCCTCTGTAAAGGCGTTTGCCGTCATAGCGATAATCGGAACGTATAATGCGTCGTTCCTTTTAAGCCTGCGTATGGCTTTTGCAGCTTCATAACCGTTCATAACGGGCATTTGAATGTCCATTAATATAATGTCATAGAAGCCGGGTTCGCTTTGAGAGAATTTTTCAACGGCAATCTCTCCGTTTGCCGCGGTGTCGATATTTATATTGGTCATTTGGAGAATTTCACTCGCTATTTCCAAATTAAGCTCATTGTCCTCAACAAGCAAAACTCTCTTATCCGAATAGTTGCTTCCCTCAAGCTCCCTAAGCTCCGATTTACCGAAATTTTCAGTCTCATCGCCGTTCTTTAAGCGTTTAAAGAGATTGACAAGGCTCGATTTATAAATGGGCTTGCTGAGAAATGCGTCAACGCCCGCTTCCCTTGCCTCGTCCTCGATTTCGCTCCAATCATAAGCGGATAGAATAATTACGGGCAGCTTGTTGTCGGTAAGAGTTTTAATCCTTTTGGCGGTTTCAAGACCGTCCATTTCGGGCATTTTCCAGTCGATAATTGCGGCGTTGAAGTATTTGCCTGATTCCAAGCTGATTTTTGTTTCCTCAACGGCGTCCGCGCCGGAATAAACTCCCTTGCACTCCATACCTATTTCGTCAATCAAGCCGCAAACCACGCTGCACGCGTCAATATTGTCGTCAACAACCAGCACGGATAAATCAGCAAGCTCCGAAATATCAACGTTAATGTTTTCCTGCAATTTAAGGAAAACGTTTACCGTGAATTTAGACCCCTTGCCCACTTCGCTTTCAACGTTAATTGTACCGTTCATCATACGCACAATATTCTGCGTTATGGTCATACCGAGACCCGTGCCCTGAATTTTACTGGTTCGTAAATCCTCCGCCCTTGTAAACGGCTCAAAAATATGCTCGAGGTATTCGGCGGACATACCAATTCCGTTATCCTCAAAAATAAATTCATAGCGGGCGGCCTTTGGCGTATTTGACGGAATTTCGGACACGGTAAGGGATATTTTTCCGCCGTCTGGAGTGTACTTAACGGCATTGCTCAAAATATTAAGGAACACCTGCTCAAGTCTTAAAGAGTCGCCTATTACTTCCTCATGCGGAACTTCGTTAATGAAAACGCTGAGTTGATGCTTATGGCTTTTAATTTGAGGCTGAATAATAGTTACAAGATTTTGTACAAGCTCGCAAATATTAAATTCTTCCTCGTTTAAGCTGATGTTGCCCGATTCGATTTTGCTCATATCGAGAACTTCGTTTATAAGCCCGAGCAGATGACGGCTCGAAGCGGTGATTTTTCCCAACGAATCCTTAATTTTATCGGGTTCGTTGATATGCGCGGCGGCAATGGCGGTCATACCGATAATTGCGTTCATGGGTGTGCGTATGTCGTGGCTCATCTTTGAAAGGAAATCCGACTTTGCGCTGCTCGCCCTTTTAGCCGCCTCCAATGCGTCGCTCAAAAGCTGTTTTTGCTGTATTTCTTCTTTAACTATATCGTCAACACAGCGAATACCGAAAACAATAAAATGCTCGTTTTCGTTCTCGCTTGCATTAACAAAATGCATTTCAAAGAAGGATTGATTTTTGCTGTTGGGCTTAATCTGATACCTGACGGAAAAATCTGTTTCGTTTTTAAGCAGACTTTCGAGCTTTTTAGGCTCGGCAAGAGCCAAAAGATTTTCCTTGTATTCCGGCATAACGCTTCTGTCGACATAATCTCTAAGCGATTTTTCCGGATTCTTTATGTCAAAATAAGAGCCTTTGGAATTTTCTCTGATTATTTCGCACTCATTTTTGTCAAGGTCGGCATAGTATATAGACTCGTAATCGTGGCTCAAGGCGGCAAGAATTTTTAATTGATGTCTTTCGTGTTCCCTTGCCTTTACTTTTTCCTCATTCTGCTTTTTTCTAAAGAATGAAAACGCCGCAAAAATCGCAATAAGCGAAACAAACAAGGAAACGATAATAAAGATTATGTTCCTCGAAGCGTATATGGAATCAAAAATCGTTGATTCGTAAGGCATACTTAAATTTTCGCTTAAAACGTAGTCAACGTACTCGCCGGTAAGGCAATCCAGAGCATGGTTTGCGATATTGAATTTTATATCGTCCACGCTCTTTTTTGAAATTAAAGCGCAGGCAAAATTAAACCTGTAATTTTCCCAGGGAATAAGCGTTGAAAAACGGGGATTTTTGGATTGATAATTGTATTCGATACTGTTTAAAACAGAGCCGTCGACCTCGCCGTTAAAAATAGCTTCAAGGCACTCTCTCGTATTTTTATAATATTTTATCTCAATATCGTCCAAAACGCCGGGAAGATGCCTTTCCCAATATCTCTGCCCGTATGTCAGGGCGATAACCGGATGCTCAATGCTGTTGAAATCACAGTCGTTCTTTGTAACGATAACGTTCGTATTCTCAACAAAGGTTCTTGTCGTTTTCAAAGAGCCTATCCAATCCGTAACAGACGCGGAAGCGCCGAGGAAGAAATCAATTTCGCCGTTGTCGAGCAAATCCTGCCAATTCTTTGTACGGTCAATCGGCTTTAAAACAAAATTCACCTTCGTTTGCTCTTTAACATAATTCAAAATTGTCGGGTAAACGCCCTTTGCCGTACCGTCTCTAACATATGCGAGAGGCTCGGAATTTTCATAAAAGCCCACGACTATCTCTTTGTTTGCCTGTATAAAATCTTTTTCCTCGCGGGTGAAAGCCTGAAGCGAAACGTTCTCGCCGAACAGGCAGTTTTTAAAGGTTTTGCTTATAAGGTCGTTGTTTTTTAAAAGAATTTCCTGCATACCGTTGTTTAACTGCTGCAGGAGCTTATCGTTACCTTTTTTTACGGTATAATAAAAGGGCTGAGGGTCCAAAAGCGCTACAAGCACGCTGTTTGGAACGTCGTTTGAAGCTGTGAAAATAACCATATCTATTTCGCCTTTTTCCAAAGCTTCCATCTTCTTTTCAACCGAGCCGAGATACACGGGAACATAACTGAAATTGTTTTTCTCGGCATAATCGTTTAAAAGATATTCATTTGACGAGCCTTTGGTAACGCCTATCCTTGCGCCGTCGAAGGATTTAAATCTTCGTAGACGTACGAGCTTCCCTTGGGAGCAAAAAGCCCGGGCGAGGTATAACCGCCGATAAGATTTGAAAACGACATATCCTCCGCCCTTTCCTCGGTATAATTTGTGGGAAAGAGCAGGTCGATTTCGCCGTTTTCAAGCATTTTAACGGCGTCGTTCCAATTTGTTTCAACATATTCGTACTGCCAGTTGTTAATTGCGGCAAGGCTGTTAAGATAGTCTTTGCAATAACCTACGGGCTCTCCGTTTTCGTTTAACCTTAACAAATCGTTTATTTCACAGGGAATTCTGACGGTTTGCCTGCTCCCTGCGGCAAAAGCTCCGAAATTAAAAATTGTAAAAAGACATATAAAAATATTTAAAAAAGCAACAAGCTTTTTAACTTTAGCATTAATTCCCTTCATAAAATCCTCCGCAATGTATTTCATTTAATTATATTAGATTTTGATGTATTTTGTCAACAAAAACGCCCGAAAAGCGGCGAAAAAAGGCGCTCAACAAAAGCGCCGTAATTTTTTCGAGATTTATTGAGATAATTCGATAATTTTTTGAAGCCTGTGATTAACGCCGGAGCGGGAAAGCGGAGGGTCAAGCATCAGCCCTATCTGCCCCAAAGAAAGGTCGGGGTTTTCAAGCCTTATTTCGGCTAAAATTTTCAGTTCCGGAGAAAGCTTTTGGAATTTTCCGCTCTCTTTGAGAGCTTTAATTGCCTCGGTCTGACGAAGCGAGGCGTTAAGGGTTCTGTCAAAATTGGCGTTTTCAAAATTGGTTTTTCTGTTTACGTTATTTCTTACGTCTTTAAACACCTTTACGCCCAAATATTCAAGAACGCTGTCATTCGCGCCGGTCAAGGTAAGAAAGGTGACAATATCCTCGCTTCCCTTAAAATATATAATATAGCTGTTGCCCCGCTTAATTTCCTTTGCCTCAAGCTCGACCTCCTCAAGTATCCTTTTTAAATCGTTTTTTAAGCTGTAAGGCACGGAAAACTCAAGATGATAACCTTTTTCGGGGTCGGTAATAGTCCCGCACGAAAGAAAAACCGCCCGCAAAAATGCCGAAAAACAGCAGTCGTTATTGATGTTTGCCCAGTTAATCCGTCTTGAACGCTCCGTTCCGCTCAAACCGAAAGCGTTAAGTATTTTCAATCTGCCTTCGGCTTTATCGACCGTAACCCTGTATTTTCCGGATGAAAATTTTTTAACGCCGACTTCGGACACGGAAAGCCGCCGCGCCACATTGCGGTATTTTTCCGCAACGGCCTCGTTTTCGGTATTGATATAAATTTCGCTTTTTGAAAATTTTTTGCCGAACAAAAGCAAGCCGTACATTTCGGCAAGAGCGCAGCACGGCTTAATATCGGAAATATTAATCAATTCCTCTTTTACTTTTGAGCAAAAAGACACAGCGGTTCACCTTCTGAGATCCCTGTGAAAAACGCTGACGTCGTTCCCCTTTTCAAGCAAATGCTTGTTTAAAAGCTCGGCAAAAACAACCGAACGGTGTCTGCCGCCCGTACATCCGACGGCTATGGTAAGCTGGCTTTTGCCCTCGGACCTGTATAACGGGATAAGAAAATCTATAAGGTCGTAAAGCTTAATTTCAAGCTCCTTTGCTGAATCATAATTCATAACAAAATTTCTGACCGGTTCTTCAAGTCCGGTATGGGTTTTAAGCTCGGGAATATAAAAGGGATTCGGAAGACAGCGAACGTCAAAAACAAGGTCCGCTTCCTTTGGAACGCCGTATTTAAAGCCGAACGAAATGCTGTAAATTTTAAGAGAATTAGAGGCGTTATCAAGGAACAGTTTAACTATTTTTTCCTTAAACTGCGAGCTCATAACGTCGGAGGTGTCAAGAATATAATCCGCTCTCTGCCTTGCGGCAAGGGTTAATTTTCTCTCTTTCTCTATTGCCTCCAGCAAGGAAGGAGTATTAAACTCATCGGCAAGCGGATGCTTTCTTCTCGTTTCCTGATACCTTCGCATAATAACGTCGTTATCGGCGTCAATAAACAGAATTTTGTATTTAACATTCATATTGTCGAGATCGGAAAGAACGCTGAACAAATCGGTAAATTTCGCACCTAAACGTATATCGGCAACAAGCGCAACCTTATCGCGGACGTCTTTTGAATTTAAACAAAGACTTACGAAGGTGGGAATTAAAACGGGAGGCATATTGTCAACGCAATAATAGCCTATATCCTCAAGAGCGTCAACCGCCCTGGATTTTCCTGCGCCGGACATACCGGTAACTATAATGAGTTCCATAGCTTTTTCTCCCCTTATTCAAAATATTTAACTTCCGTCTCCAATAAAACGCCGGTATTTTTATAGACGGCGTCACGAACAAGCTCAATAAGCTTTAATATATCGGACGTACTTGCATTATTCTTGTTAATGATAAACCCGGCGTGCTTTTCGCTTACCTGCGCGCCGCCGACGCAAGCGCCCTTTAATCCGCATTCCTGAATCAACGCGCCGGCAAAATACCCCTCGGGACGTTTAAAAGTACTGCCCGCGCTGGGATATTCAAGCGGCTGTTTTTCTCTGCGCTTTGAAAGATTTTCGTCCATCTTTTTCTTAATTTCGGCGTAATCGCCCTTTTTTAATTTAAGAGTAAGCGAAGTAATTACAAAATTTAAATCAGAATATACGCTTTTTCTGTAGCCTAATTTTAAATCGTCGCCCGAAAACGAGGATACGTTCAGGTCTTCGTCGATATGCTCGCATTTTACCAACACGTCCTTCATTTCACCGCCGTAAGCGCCGGCGTTCATATATGCCGCTCCTCCGGCGGTTCCGGGAATACCGAAGGCAAATTCAAGCCCGCTCAGAGAGTGTTCGAGGGCAAAACGGCAAAGCTTTGTCATAGATGCCCCGCTTTGGCAATAAACAGTTTCCTCATCTAACAGCTTAATTTCGGAAAAGTTTGACGAGAGCATAACGACAACCCCGGACAAACCATTATCGGAAACAAGAATATTGCTCCCGTTTCCGATAATAAAAGTCCTAATCTTATTTTCTTTACAGACTTTAAGAACGGCTATAAGAGCGTCAATATTGCCGGGGCATACAAGAAGCTCCGCAGGTCCGCCCGTTTTGAAGCTTGTGCGGTTAGACATAAGCTCGTTTTCGTAAAATTCACATCCGATTTCAAGCGCGGTTTTCTTAACAATATTCAACACTTATATACCTCTCGGTTTATTCGTCAAGTAAAGCTGCCCCTATAACTCCTGCGTCGTTGCCGAGCCTCGCGGAACAAATCCTGGTCTGATCAAGGCAGTGAACGCTGTAACGTTCCTTTTCAACAATTTCTCTTAAAGGAGCAAGTATATTTTCCTTTTCGTTGCCTATACCGCCGCCGATGCAGAGAACCTCGGGCTGGAATATGTTAATTATATTTGTAACGCCTATGGCAAGGTAATGAATATAATTGTCCACAATCTTTTTTGCGGTTTCGTCCCCTGCTCTCATAGCGTCAAATGCGGTTCTGCCGTTTGTGTTTTCAATATCGCCGTCAACAAGCTCCCACATTTTAGAGCCTTTGTCCTCAAGCATAGCCTTTTTGGTTTCTCTTATAAGCGCTGTTGCGGAGGAATAAGTTTCCCAGCAGCCCTTTCTGCCGCAGGTACAGGGTTCGCCGTCGGCAACTATAACCATATGCCCCATCTCGCCCGCAGCGTCGTTGCAGCCGTTGAGAATTTTTCCGCCAACCACTATACCCGTGCCGACGCCCGTTCCGAGAGTTATGGCGACAAAATTGTCAACACAGTTTCCCGCTCCCGCGACAGCCTCGCCGAGAGCCGCGCAGTTGGCGTCGTTTTCAATATAGATGGGTTTGTCAAACTTGTTGAGAAGAATATCCCTGCATGGAACATTGTCAAAATCAAGATTGTTGGCGTATTCGATAACTCCGTATTTTTTGTTGACAGAACCCGGAGTGCCGATTCCTATCGAAAGAACGTCGTCAAGCGTGATATTGGCGTCTTCAACAGCCTTAATGATAGCCAAGGCTATGTCTTCCATAATTTCATTTGCAGAACGATGGCGGGCCGTGTTCATAGCGCCCCTTCCGACAATTCTGTAATACTCGTCAACCACACCTGCGACTATATTAGTGCCGCCGAGATCAACACCTACTCTGTACATAATTTCCTCCATCAGGTTTATATTTATTTTATTAAAAACTTAATAGCTTTGCCATATTTCAATTTCTTCGGACTCCGGCTCGTCGTCGCTCATTCCGAGCTTATGCAAAAGCTCTCTTGCGGCGTTGTAGCCCATTTTTTTCTGCCTGTTGTTCATAGCGGCAACCTCGATTATGATTGCGAGATTTCTGCCGGGTTTAACGGGAACAACGGTTAGCGGCACCTGAACGTCCATAATATTAATAAATTCATTGTCTATACCCATACGGTCGTAAACTTTATCGGGGTCCCACTGTTCAAGCCTGATAACCATATTTATTTTTTCCGAAAGCTTAACCGCGCCCATACCGAAAATACGGCGGGCGTTTATGATGCCGATGCCCCTAAGCTCGATAAAATGCCTTATGTTGTCGGGAGCGGAGCCCACCAAAGTATTGGAGGATACCCGCCTTATCTCAACGGCGTCGTCCGCTATAAGCCTGTGTCCCCTTTTAATAAGCTCGATAGCGGTTTCGCTCTTGCCTACACCGCTGTCGCCGATTATAAGTACGCCCTCGCCGTAAACCTCTACGAAAACGCCGTGCCTTGTAACCCTTTCGGCAAGCTCTATACCGAGAAAAGCTATAAGCGCCGCCATACAGCCCGAGGTAGAATCCGACGTTCTCAACAGCGGTACTTTATATTCCTTAACAAGCTCAATAAGCTCTTCGGGCGGAACAATGCTGCGAGTCATCAAAATAAAGGGAGGTTTTTTTGCCGCAAGGCGTTTCAGGCTGTCGTACTGCGCCTGTTTCGGCAGGGTTTTTAAAAATTCCGTTTCGGAAAAACCGAGAAACTGCGCCCTGTCCGAATCAAAATAGTCGTCCCTGCCGGCAAGCAAAAGACCGGGCCTGTTAACATCCGGCGAAGTAACGGATAATTCGGACGCGTCTGCCGGAAGGTACAGAACCTCAAAATTAAAGTTTTTAATTATTTTGTCAAGTGAAACAGCATATTTTGAAGACAAGCATATCCCTCCGCTTTGATTTAACAATATTATAAACCATAATGTCAGACAATGCTATAGTTTTTTTATTTTTTTTGAAAAAAGTTTTGATTTATAAGATAATTTCCAACTTTTTTCATTAGTATAAAGCAAAAACATACATAAAATATTTTTGCAAACGCAAAAAGTTAGAAAAGGGGTGTATGTAAAATGTCAACCAACAAGAACGTAGTTCCCGAGGCAAAAGAAGCTCTCAACAGATTTAAGATGGAGGCGGCTTCCGAAGTAGGCGTAAATCTTAAGCAGGGTTACAACGGTGATCTTACATCTAAGCAGGCAGGCTCTGTCGGCGGACAGATGGTTAAAAAGATGATCAAGGCTTATGAAGAGAGTATGAAATAAGCATAAATAAAATTCGGGCGGATCGTCAAGGTTTGGCGGTCCGTCTTTTTATTAACCGAATGTAAAATATCAACGATTTTAAATTTAGCACTTGTATATTTCAATAAAATAGTATAAAATATGTCTGTATGTTCTTTCAGTCATACTGAAACTCCAACAAAAAAAGGACGGAAACGTAATATGGAAAACAAACAGACAGAAAAAAGCCAAGCCGAGCTCTACAGAGAAGAGCGCAAAAAAAGAATGGCTAAAGCTGCCAAGAAAAATTCAAAAAAGAGTCCGCAGCTTGCAAAGGCAGGTCATATTGCAGGCAAAGTAATAAGCATTCTTATTGTTATCGCCTTGTGCCTCGGCGTTTTATACGGCTGCCTTAATTTCTTCGGAGTTCCGCAGAAAGTGCTTAGGGCAACAACAATCAACGGCACCAAGGTTTCGGTTGCAAAGTATAATTTTTATTATATGTTTACTTACCTTAATACTTATCAGCAATCTGCCAACTACGACTCGCAAAACGGAGCGGGCACAGGCTTGATGTATACGGGATACGACAGCACTAAATCCCCCATGGAGCAGGAATACGTCGGCGAGCTTGACGGTTACGACAATCCCACTTGGGCGGACGCTTTTAAGGAAAACGCCTTGTCTTATATAAGGACATACGTTTCCTACAGCAATCTTGCCAAGAAAGACGGCATTACGTTAACCGACGAGCAGAAAAAGTCTATAGACGATCAAATTTCAAGCTGGAAAGAAACCGCCGAAAGCAACGACTATTCTCTTAACAGATTCCTTGCTAAGCAGTACGGCGCGGGCGTAAACGAAAAGCTCGTAAGGGAAATACTCGAGGAGCAATGTCTTGCCCAAAATTATGCAAGCAAAAAGCAGGAAAGCTTGCAGGATTCAATCACAAGCAAGCAAATTAAGGATGAATTGAAAAACAATCTCAAGGACTACGCAACCTTCGACATATCCGCGTTTGAAGTAAAAGCCGATGTTGAAAAGCTTTCCGACGACGCAACCGAAGAACAAATCAATGCGGCGCAGAAAAAAGCAAAGGACGCCGCCAAGGATAAGGCTGATAAATTGCTTAAATCCGTCAGAAATACCGAAACGGCGCTTAACGCCGCAAAGAGCATCGACGAGAACGCTTCCGACTCAACCGTTAACCTCAAAGGTACAACCGCAGGAACCGTTACCACAAGCTTCGGCGATAAAGTTTCAAACTGGGTATTTGAGTCAAACAGAAAAGCGGGAGACAAAGCGGTTATAGAAAACGACAGCGGCTATGTTGTTGTATACCTCTCCTCACTTCCGAAAACCGACGACGTTAAGGGCGTTAACGTAAGACATATACTTGTCGCGTTCCCGACGGACGACAGCGGCAACACCAAGACCTTAACCGACGAAGAAAAGAAAACTTACTACGACAACGCCAAAAAGATTCTTGACGAGTACCGCAAAACTCCTACCGTAGAAAAATTCACCGAGCTTTCCTCAAAGAGCAACGAAGACCCCGGTTCAAAGGATAACGGCGGACTTTACGAAAACGTATATCCCGGAACTATGGTTACAGAGTTTAACGATTGGATTTTCGACTCCGCAAGAAAACCCGGCGATACCGATATAGTTGAAACCGATTACGGTTATCATGTAATGCTGTTTGTTGGCAGCAACAATCTTACAAAGAGTGAAAACGACGCCAAAACAGCCTTAACGGACAAGGCGCTTGAAGACCTTGATAAGGAAGTTACCGGCGGCAGCGACGCTAAAATCGAAAGATCTGAATTTGCCGTTAACTGGACCTGCAAAAACCTTGAAAAGACAATTACAAACCAGTATATCAACTCAGCGGGTTCAAACTGATAAATAAACAGCAAAAATCCCGAGCCGTCTAACGGTTCGGGATTTTTTTATATGCTGAAAATCAAAGCCTTTTATCCTTTTCAAAAGAAGCGTCAACCGCTTTTTTTACGGCGGATTCAAAACCGTTTTCCTGCAATACCGTAACGCCCTCTATAGTAGTACCGCCGGGAGAGCAAACCCTGTCAATCAGTTCCCAAGGGTGCGTATTGCTTTCAAGAATTTGCTTTGCGCTTCCCAAAACGGTTTGGGCGGCAATTTCAAGGGCTTCCCGCTTACTCATACCGTTTTTGACGCCTGCGCGGGCAAGAGAATCGATAAACATATAAGCGTAAGCCGGAGCGCAGCCGCCGAGAACGCCGAATATAGAGAATTTTTCCTCAGGCAAGCTAACGGACCGCCCAAACGAACGGCAAAATGCGTCTATGAACTTCGCTTCTTCATCCGAAACAAGTCCGTTTACGCAATATGCGCTTATCGCCTCGCCTACCGTTGCGTTTATGTTAGGCATAATTCGTGCGATTTTAGCCTCATAGCCGAGCAATCCGCCGATAAAATCAATGCTTTTTCCCGCCGCTATGGATATAATCAAGCTTCCGTTTTTTTCAAAGCTTTTACCGAGCCTCGGCAAAAGCTCCTGAAAAACATTGGGCTTTACCGCCAAAACAACCGCACCGCAGTTATTAATGACTTCTTCTTCGCTTACGCAGGAATTGATTTTTGTCTTTTCGGCAAGTGAATTTAATTTTTCGCCCAAAATATCATAGGCGTATATGTCGCAGGGAGGTATTAAACCCGAAGCGATAACTCCGCCGATAATTGCGCCTGCCATATTCCCTGCTCCGATAAATCCGATTTTCATCTGTTAAGCTTCCTTTGTAACATCGGATGTGCAATGAGGGCACTTTGTAGCGTCAACAGAGATTTCCGACTTGCAGTAAGGGCAAATCTTTGTTGTGGGAGCTGCCGCAGGTTCTTCTTTTTTAAACCTGTCGTTTACCTTGTTGATAGTACGAACTATCACAAAGATTACAAACGCCATAATTAGGAAGTTAATAACAGCGCTTATAAACGTACCGTAATTGAGGGTTGCAACTCCGGCGGCGGCTGCGTCCGCGGCGGTGGCAAAATCGCCCTCGCCCAAGGTAATGAACCAATTGTTAAAGTCAAGTCCGCCCGTGATAAGGCTGATTACCGGCATAACAATATCATTTACCAATGAATTGACAATCGCCTGAAAAGCTCCGCCTATGATAACGCCGACAGCCAAATCAATAACATTGCCCCTCATAATAAACTTTTTAAATTCGGAAGCGAATCCGTTTTCTTTGCTCATTTATATCACCTTTCTTTTATTATTTAGTTTAGTATATCATAAATTTTATAGATGTCAAACACCTGTTAAATCAAATTTCGGAATAAACTGCGTATCTGCCGAATTTCTTTGCTGCATAAAGCCGTTTTCAAAGCCGAGACGCTCAAACTCGTTTAAAACTTTGGAATATTCGGCGGAAACTATTTTGCGGTTGAGTTCCTTGTATTTATATACCCTGCCGCAGGGAGTGTATTGGCTCATTAAACTGATATAAGTGCTTTTGGGCAAATTTTCGGCTATCCAATTAAGTATTTTAATCGACCGGTCGGTGTTTTTTGGCAAAACGAGATGCCTGATAATAAGCCCCTTTTTCATAATTCCGTTTTCGATAACGTCCGTTTTTACCTGCCTTTTCATTTCGAGTACGGCTTTACTTGCAAATTCAAAATAATTTTCGCAGGCGGAATATTTTTTCGCCGTTTCGCCGTCAAAATATTTTATATCCGGCAGGTATATGTCGACAAGCCCTTCGAGCGATTTAACGCTTTCAACGCTGTCAAAGCCTCCGGTATTGTAAACGACGGGAACGGAGGGCTTGTATTTTTCCAATACGTCTCGGATAAACGCCGTAAAATGCGTTGGGTTTACAAGGTTGATATTTTCCGCCCCCTGCTCCTCAAGCCTTTTGATAATATCGATAAATTCCGACTGCGAAACCGTTTTACCGTACTTTTTATGGCTTATTTCAAGGTTTTGGCAAAATATGCACCTCATAGTGCAACCAGAAAAGAAAACGGCTCCGCTGCCGTTTTTGCCGCTGATAACGGGTTCTTCCCAAAAGTGCAGAGCCGCCCTTGCAACAACCGCATTGTATGGCATACCGCAAAAACCTTTTGAATATTCGTTTTCTTTTCTCTCAACCGAGCACTTTCTCGGACACAAATTGCAAATAAACATAAAATTATACCGCTTACCGAAAATTAAATTATTTTATCAATACAGAAAGGTCAAAAATCAAGTTAATCCTATTGCTTTTAGTACTTCTTTAGTTGTAAGCCCCATAGAATGATATGCAAGTTGTTCAAACGCAAACGGCAGAGACGCCGAATTTTCCAATTTAATGATTTTATAATTGTTTCTCAGTCGCTGCGTATTCCTTATAACAGAGTCTTTAACAGAAGGCTTATCAATTCTTTCTGCGTTAAGAAGGATATTGTCGAGCGTTCCGAATTGTTCCAATAAGTATGCCGCAGTTTTGGGTCCGACTTTGTCTGCGCCTGTTATATTATCCGAATTGTCCCCGATTAGCGATTTAAAATCTGCATATTGAGAAGGCGTAATACCGAATTTATTTTTTATGTACTCCAACGTACAGATAACAGAACGCTCACCTCTATACCTAAGTACGGATACCCTATCGGATATAAGCTGAAAAAAATCACTGTCAAATGATGATATTATTATATCCGTTTCCCGTCCGTATGTAAGCGCATAACCGGCAATCCAATCATCGGTTTCGCATATTTCTGTTTCCGCAAATTTAATACCGAGATAATCAAGTGAGGCATAAACATCGGGAAGCTGAGAATATGGATTCTTTTCACTTGGTATTTGACTGTAATCCGGTCGATTTGCTTTGTAATCGGCGTTAAGTTTTAATCTTGCGTTATTATGTTCACCGTCAAATAAGACTACTATATGGGTGGGCTCTGTTTTGCGAATTGTTTTCAACAATGCGCCTACAAAGCCGAGAGTCCCCTGAATCGGTTTGCCCTGCTTATTTACAATTCTTGCGGGCATACCGAAAAACATTTGAAACAGCAGATTGCTTCCGTCAACAATTAATAAGAGGTTTTCCATATATCCAGATTCCCCCTGTTTGTCGCTTTCTTAATTGTTTTATCAAAATCAATATGCGACTAATTATATGAGTCGATTTCTTTTTCAGGCTTTAATTCATCAATAAATTTCTGTATATGTTTTGTTAACAATTCGCTCTCATTCATAGAGATAAGTTCGTCCCTGTTCACCCATTTATACGCTATGGTTTCGCCGTCCTGCAAAATGATACCGTCCTTTTTGCAATTCGTTACACATAGAAATTCAACATAAAATGTATTGACGCTTTTCACTTGCCCTATTTCAATCAAATTGTCTGATTTAATTCCGGTTTCTTCCCAAAGCTCTCTGACTGCACATTCCAAAGGAGTTTCGCCGCATAATGCCGAACCTCCCGCGGTGGCTTCCCACATACCGCCGAAGTGTTTGCGTTTATCACGCCGCATAAGCAAATAGCTTGAGTCGATATGCTTTACAATTATTTCGCAAACCAAATGGAAAAGCCCCTCCGGTATCGGTTCTCCCCTTATCAATGTCATATCGCTGATTTTGTTGAAATTTTCATCATAAGCGTCCCATAATTCCATTTTACTACTCGCTCCTTTCGTTAAACAGAAATTTATTCCAACTCCATTTTATAAAATTTTGCCTTAAATGTTTTACTGCCGTCGAGCTTTGAATATTCTGCGTAATGGTCAAATTTAAGACCGCATTTTTCCATAACTTTGCCCGAGCGCGGATTATCGACGGCGTGGTATGAGCAAATCTTATTTACTCCGAGCTCCTTGTGCACAAAATCAATAATAGCGCGCATAGCTTCGGTGCAATAGCCCTTGTGCCAATAATCATAATGAAGATTATATCCCATGCCCCAATAGCCCTCCATTTTGTCGCTTGGCCCTATGCTCCCCGTCCCGGTTACCTTATTTTATTCTTTGAGGACAAACGCCCATGTCCATTCGCTTTCGTCGGTAAAAGTCGACTTTATCCAATCAATCGTTTGACTGATATCGGTAATTGTAGAATACGACATATACTTTGTAACTCTTTCATCGCTGTTCCAACTGAAACAGGCTTCCGCGTCGTCAAGTGTGAGCGGACGTAAAATCAGCCTCTCGGTTTCTATAACGGGCTCTTTACTCATATTTTTATTCTCCTATGTAATGCTTAATATCTCCGACAAATTGATTACCGCACCGAGCCAATTCGCCGAGAACTCGGTCTATTCCCGATTCGCTTTTGTACCAATTTTCTTTTGTGATGTTATAACAATGCACGGGGCAAACTTTTATTTCCGTATTAGGAAAAGCCATTTGGTATAGCATAAGACATCTTCGGGCGTGAAACGCTTTACAAACAATCAGCGCAGTTTTTATTTCGATACCCGCCCTGTTCACGGCTTCCCATGAAAAAAAGGCGTTATCACGGGTATGACCGGACCGAGATTCCCCGATAATTGCAGAGGCCGGTATGCCGTTTTTCAAAAAAACATCTGTAAAAAATTCACAGTCGGATTTATAATCTCCGTTGTAAACGTCTGCTTTTGAACGAACCCCGGGCCATTTATCTCTTTTTACGCTAATTCCGCCGGAAGGAATAAGCCACTTTGCATAGCCCAGCTTATACAATTCGGCGGCATATTCGGGTTGTTCGGGATGCGAGCCGCCGGGCAGGAAAATTGCGTCGGCATTTTGCGGTTCATCGGATACAAATATAAAATTTGATATATCGGAAATGATACGGTTATTCATCGTCTCTCCCCTCAATCATTAAGATTTATTCTGCATAATTACGGTTTTATTATATCAGCGAAAAATTGATAAATCAACAAAATCCGAACTTATTTTTGCCGGTTTAGATTGTAAACTTAAATTTAATCCGGCATAAGTCAAAAACCCCGACAATAAAGCCGCTGTAAGTATAAAAAGTGAATTTTTTAAATTTTTGAGATAATATTTTGAAATTATATAATATTTTATTTGACAAAGTCCATATGCTTTGATAAAATATATGCTGTTGCAATTAAATACGGAAGCGTATCGAAGTGGTCATAACGGGCCTGACTCGAAATCAGGTAGCCTTCACGGGCTCGTGGGTTCGAATCCCACCGCTTCCGCCAAAAAACGGCAAAGCTGATACTTTGCCGTTTTTTACTTTTTTCTTCTTGCACTAAAAACATAAATTTCGATCACAGTAAAACCGTAAAAGCTTTCCCATGCAACACCTTACAACCCTTATTAAACCTTGAAACCCCTGACTAAATATGATATAATTAAACAAATATTTCCGTTGAAAAATAATTTGATTTATAGGTACGGTATGGCGCTTGAAAATAAATTAAGGCTTACAAACTCTGCCGACCTTGCCCGTGAGGAAGAGCGTATCAGCAAGAAAAAGGCTGTGGAATTATTTGAAAACGGTGTCCTTGATTCTCTTCCTGTGGGTAAATTCTCCACCTTGCAGGCAATCCACAAGTTCCTGTTTGAAGATATTTACGACTTCGCCGGTAAGCTTCGCACGGTGAATATGGCAAAGGGCAATTTCCGCTTTGCGCCGGTAATGTACTTGCAGGCGGCGCTTGAGAACATTGATAAAATGCCCCAGTCAACCTTCGACGAGATCGTGGAAAAGTACGTTGAGATGAACATCGCCCACCCGTTCCGGGAGGGTAACGGACGCAGCACCCGCATTTGGCTTGACCAAATTTTGAAAAATGAAATCGGCAAGGTTGTCGATTGGAGCAGGATTGACAAGGAAGATTATCTGCTCGCAATGGAGCGCAGCCCGATGAAAGACGTGGAAATCAAAGTGTTGCTGAAAGGTGCGCTCACAGATGAGATAAACAGCCGTGAAGTCTATCGGAAAGGCATCGACCAAAGCTACTACTACGAGGGTTATACGACCTTTAAGACGGAAGAAATTTGATTACGAAACGAGGTGCAAATATGCCGGACAAGAATTGGCAATTTGAACTTGAAGAATATATCAGACAGGGCGAACCGGAAAGAGCCGAAAAAAGTGAAGCTTGGCAAACGGCCATCGGCTTGCAGGCGGTTGACGGACTGAAAACCTCTGATTATTTGCTGGATACGGCAAAGGA
>CANRIZ010000029.1 GCA_947630835.1 uncultured Clostridia bacterium
GCGCAAGCCATCAATGCTGCGAGGATATAGCCCTTATGAGAACCATACCGGGTATGGTTATATTAAATCCTGCGGACGATATTGAAGCCAGAGCCTGCGTACTTGCGGCGGCCGAGCATGACGGACCCGTTTATATGAGATTCGGCAGGCTTGCGGTTGCGAGAGTTTTTGACGAGAATTATAAGTTTGAAATAGGCAAAGGTAATATTCTCTGCGACGGTACGGACGTAACCGTTATTGCGTCGGGGCTTATGGTTAACGAAGCCCTTGCCGCCGCCGAAATATTAAAGTCGGAGGGCATTTGCGCAAGAGTTGTCAATATGGCGACCGTTAAGCCGATAGACAGGGAAATAATTATTAATTCCGCCAGGGAAACCGGCGCTATCGTTACAGCCGAGGAGCACAGTATAATCGGCGGGCTCGGTTCGGCTGTTTCCGAGGTCGTTTGCGAAACGTTGCCCGTTCCCGTTGTCAGAGTAGGCGTAAACGACGTTTTCGGAAAATCCGGACCCGCAGTTGAGCTTCTTCACATTTTCGGGCTTGACGCGGAAAACATTGTTAAAAAAGCAAAACAGGCGATTGAGCTGAAAAAATAATCAAATAATGTTAATTAAGGGCCGTTCTTGCAAAAAGAACGGTCTTTAACTTTTTATTTGAGTATTCATATACTGAAATTGAGGGGAGCAAAAATATATAAGGAGAGATAACATTGACAGATAATACAACATTCGCAAATTACAACGCAAACAAAGCGGCAGACGCTTATTGCGTTGATAATACGGTCTATACGGGCATAACGCCGCTTCCGAAGAATCCCGTTACTACCATGGCTTATGTACCTTATCAAACCGATACAACAATGTATTCGCCCGAAAACGCTTTAAAATTCGGCACGGCATTCGTTGATTTGAATAAACCCTTTTACGCTTACGGAGGCAAATGCTGATGAATAACAGAGAACACGATTTATTAAGGCTTTCGGCGGTTCAGTTTTCGGCTTGGGAGCTTCATATGTACCTTGATACGCACCCGAACGATAAATCGGCGGCGGAAAGATATAAAAAATATATGGCTCAATACAATGCTCTTTTGGCTGATTTTGAGCAGAAATACGGCCCGATTAATCAGACGGACTCAAAAGGCAACGCTTGGTTGAGCGACCCCTGGCCGTGGGATATTAGTAAGGAGTGTGAGTGCTGATGTTTCAATACGAAAAGAAATTACAGTTCCCGGTGAATATTAAAAATCCAAACCCGAAGGCGGCGCAGGTGATTATAAGCCAGTTCGGCGGTCCGGACGGAGAATTGGCGGCGTCGCTTCGCTATCTTTCGCAAAGGTTTTCCATGCCCTACGCGGAGCTTAAAGGCCTGCTTACCGATATAGGCACGGAGGAATTGTCGCACCTTGAAATGATAGGCGCAATAATATTCCAGCTTACCAGAAACTTATCCGTAGACGAAATTAAAAAATCGGGCTTTGATAAATACTTTGTTGACCACACAACAGGCGTTTATCCCGTGGCGGCAAGCGGCGCGCCGTTTACAGCGGCATATTTGCAGTGCAAAGGCGACGTAATTACGGATTTGCATGAAGATCTTGCGGCGGAACAGAAAGCCAGAACAACCTACGACAACATTTTAAGACTTGTTGACGACCCCGACGTAAGAGAACCCATAAAGTTTTTAAGAGAAAGAGAGATAGTACACTATCAGCGCTTCGGCGAGGGCTTGAGAATAGCTACCGACAAGCTCAACGAAAAGAATTTCTACGCATTTAACCCGAGCTTCGACAAAAATTTTAAACGCAATTTTTAATTTAACCCACATTCGTTTAAACTGCGTAAAATAACAAATTAATAAAATAAAGCGGAACGTACCCAAACCGTCGGAAAGCGATATAAAATCCGACAGGGTACGTTTTGCTTTTGTTTTAAACAAAAGGTAAAGCTTTGGTTTAATTTAATTCAACCAAAGCTTGAAAAATTCTCAACTTTAAGACTATTGTAATGCCGCTGTTTTTATATTAAAATTCAATTAAGAAAACGGAGGCGGAAAAATGGAGCTTAATTTCGGAGAAATAATTAAAAATCTGCGTAAAGAGAAAAGTTTAACCCAACAGGAGCTTGCAAATATTTTCGGCGTATCGTTTCAGGCTGTCAGTAAGTGGGAACGGGGAGAGGGCTTTCCCGATATTACTCTTTTGCCCGATATTGCCGATTATTTCGGAGTTTCGATTGACGGCTTACTCGGGGCAAACAAGCTTAAAAACGAGCGGAAAATCGGTGCTTATCTTGAGCTTTACGAAAATATGGGCTTAAAGGACAGGGCGGCGGTATTTTCTGAGTTTCAAAACGCCGTTAAGGAAATTCCAAACGATTTTCGCATACTTATCAGGTATATGGAGCTTTTGAGAGAGGAAAAGGACAACGCGTTCCAGTCGGAATACGACAAAACCTCAAAAGAGCTTTTTTCGATTTATGATAGAATACGGAATAACTGTACCGACGACGGCATAAGAATATGGGCAAAGCACATAATTTGCGAACACCTTATGTATAAATTCGACTGTTGCGGCCACAGCGAAAAGGACAGGCAGTCGGCGCTGGATATTATTAACTCTTTGCCCTCGTTGAAGGATTCGAGGGAGTATGTTCTGGCTATGTACAGCGACGTTCCCAAGTGGTACGAAGCTCGGGAAAATGCAATAGAGGAGCTTTTGTATCTGCTTCAAAACACTATAATCGGCTATTGTTTTTATAACGATAATTTTTCACCGGAGTTTAAAATAAATATCATAAACCATATTAACGGTTTGTTTGAAGCAGTGGATAAGGACGACGGGTACGGCAAAAACAGAATACACTTGATTTATAATTACGGCCGCTTGGGGTATTTGTATTATGAAACGGGCGATAGGGAAAAGGCGGTAAAATATCTTAATACCGCCGCAGAATACGCAAAAAAATTCGACGAAAACCCCGAAGGACGTAAAAATATATATCGTTTTTACGAAAAAGAAAGCCGGTATGGCGAAATGAATATGAAAAAAAGAATGAAAACGCTTATGACGCAGCATTACAATCTGCCCGAGGAGTTTAAGGAGAGCGGTGATTTTAAACGGATTATTTCAATTTTGGAATAATATTTGATTGCTAAAATTATTGTGTTATAATATTTTTAAATATTATTAAAAAAGTGAGAAAGATTATGGATTTCGCAATACAATTCAAGGTTCGGGGCGACGGCTTCGGCGGGCATTTCATAAACGGTATTTCAATGGCGCAGAGCGAAAGCGTGCAAAAATGCAAATTGGTTTTCCGCGACGAAGACAAAAGCGTTTACAATTCAAGCGACGGCTATAAGATTACGGCTTATCACATAAAGAAAAACGGAGTTTACGAGTGCTACACCGTTTTTGAGAATAATTCCGATTACACCGCAACTCTTGAAATGATTTCATCATTCTGCCTTGAAAACATAAACGCCGACGTTTTACACAGGGTAACGTCGTTTTGGAGCGCCGAGGGTAAGCTGTTAAGCCAAAGGCTTACCGAGCTCAATATGGAGCCTTCCTGGAGCGGACACGGCATAAGGATTGAAAAATTCGGGCAAACAGGCTCGATGCCCGTCAGAAAATGGTTCCCTTTCGCGGCTTTGGAAAACAGCTTAACAAATGAATTTACAGGCGTTCAGCTTTACTGCCCGTCAAGCTGGCAGATTGAGCTTTTCCGTTACAAAGAACCCCTTACGCTTGCGGGCGGGCTTGCGGATTTTGACTGCGGGCATTGGTGCAAAAATATAAAGCCCGGGGAGAGCTTTACAACGCCGAAGGCGGTTATAGCACAGGCGGGCGACCTTGAAACGCTTTGCGATAAGCTTGTTAAAGCGCAAAATCCCGATATTTCTCCCACGGACGCGGATTTGCCCGTTATTTTCAACGAATACTGCACCTCCTGGGGAAATCCTACTGTTGAAACGCTTGAAAAAATTGCCCGTAAATTACAGCACAGCGGCATAAAATATCTTGTCATAGACAGCGGCTGGTACAAGGAACAGGGCAAAAATTGGTGGGAAACCATAGGCGACTGGAACGAGAGCAGAGAGCTTTTTCCGCAAGGCGTCAAAAAGGTTTGCGATATGATTAAATCATACGATTTAATTCCCGGCATATGGTTTGAAATGGAAAACGCCGCTGCGCTTTCCGAAATTTATTCAAAAACCGATTATCTGCTTTCACGCTTCGGCGTTCCGATTAACGTTGCCGAACACAGATTTCTCGATTTGCGAAAGAAGCGCTGCGTAAATTATCTTGACAAAAAGGTTATCGACTTTCTAAGGGATAACGGCTTCGGTTATTTAAAGGTCGATTATAACGAAAATATAGGCGTCGGCTGCGACGGTGCGGAAAGCCTCGGAGAAGGACTAAGACAATATGCGCTTGCAAGCCAAAATTATTTTAAACGCATTAAAGCGCAATTACCGGAACTTGTGATAGAAAACTGTGCAAGCGGCGGCCACAGGCTGGAGCCTTCAACAATGGAGCTTTGCTCAATGGCGAGTTTTTCCGACGCGCACGAATGTAAAAGCATACCGATAATCGCCGCAAACCTGCACAGAGTGATTAAACCGAGCCAAAGCCAAATATGGGCTGTGCTTCGTGCCGACGACGATATTTACAGAACGTACTACAGCCTTATCTCGGGCTTTTTGGGCAGACTTTGCATAAGCGGCGAGATTTTCGATTTACCCGCCGAAAATTGGCAAATTGCGCTTGAAGCCGTTAAATTTTACGCTGAAATAAAACACATTATAAAAGACGGATTTACGGAGATTATAGAATGTAATGTTGAAGATTACAGCAAGCCGGAGGGTTATCAGATTGTGCTTCGCAAAGCGGGCTGTGAAGAGCTTTTAACGGTACATACCTTTGAAAACGGCGCTAATCCGCCCGTCGAAAAATATTTTGAAAACCGAAAAATCGTAAAAGTGTTCGGAAACGAGCTTGACGCGGATTTCAGGGCAAGATCTTATCTTCTTAAAAAATCATAACAAAAATCCGAGAGCGAAATAATCGTTCTCGGATTGCTTTTTTCTGTTGAGTTATTTGTTTTCAAAATATCCGTCAATTTGTCAGGTTTTGTTTTTATCGTCTTCGTCGCTGCTCTCTTGTTTAAAAAATTCGATTTCCTGAGCTTTTTTGAAAGCCTCGGTACTGTCGCTTGCCTTGAAAAATACCGTCAGCGTTTGGAAAATAATTTTTAAATCAAACCAAAGGCTGTATTTTTCTATATACATAAGGTCCAAAACAAGCTTGTCTTTGGGGGAGGTGTTGTATTTCCCAGAAATTTGCGCGTATCCCGTAAGACCCGCCTTAACCCTGAGTCTGTAGCTGAATTCGGGAAGCTTGTCAACGTATTCGTCAACGTTTTCAATCATTTCCGGTCTCGGACCGACAACGCTCATATCGCCCTTTATTATGTTTATAAGCTGCGGAAGCTCGTCAAGCCGGAATTTCCGCAAAACCTTTCCTACTTTGGTAATTCTGTCGTCGTCGTCCGTAACGGAGCGATTGACGGAACCCGCTTCTTTCATAGTTCTGAATTTAAAAACGCTGAAGATTTTTCCGCCAAGAGTAGCTCTTTTTTGCTTAAACAGCACAGAGCCGCCGTCCTCTATCTTAATCAACAGCGCGCAAATAAGCAATAGCGGTGAAAGAACCAAAAGACCTACGGACGAAAAAACTATATCCATAGCCCTTTTTACGAACTTTTGCTCGTCGGTAAGCCCTTTTACCTGCGAGGCGTAAAGGGGCTTGTCGTCAAGAATTGCGGTTCTGCCGCGAAGCGCGACTATATCGGACATCTCGAAATTGTAATAAATATTTTTGTTGTTTGCGTAGCAATATTCTATTATTG
This sequence comes from uncultured Clostridia bacterium, assembly GCA_947630835.1. GTDB lineage: Bacteria > Bacillota > Clostridia > Oscillospirales > Acutalibacteraceae > Fimenecus. The sequence continues at coordinate 5,915 of CANRIZ010000029.1, forward strand.
CGGTTCTCGAAGAAATCGGAACGTCATAAACAAATACGGTGTCGCAGCGGTTTATAATATCATAAATATCCGGTGCGGTAAAAAGAATTGCGTCCGTAACATTGTACTGCTTTTTGTATTTGTTTATTTTCGGCATAACGTTGTTAAGCGCATACTTTGACGTTGTAATAACACAGCACCTTTCGGGTGAATTTATGGTAAAATAAACGTGGTTCCCGAAATAAGCGAAGGCGATTATAATAATAAATTGCAAAATAAACACAAGCAAAAGCAAGTGCAGGTTTTCAAGCTTGAAGGTTTGGTTGTTTGCGGCGTTGGTATTCATTATGCAGAGTATCAAATAAGTAACTATATCCGTCAAAGCCGTAGAAAGGGACATAGAGCTTATTATGGGCTTGCTTTTGTAAATACCTATACCGTAGCCGCCGTAAATAGACATTGAAGCCGTGCCGAAAAATACAAAAGTAAGTATCGTAACGGCGGCGGTTCTGGACATATGAAGAAGCCACGCGTTTTCAATTCCGAAAATAAGAAAGAAAAGCGCAAATAAAATAAAAAACAGCGTGAATTTTATAAGCATCACTATTGTGCTTTGAAATCTTTTTAGAACTTTCATATTTTTCTCCGAAAAAGAAAATAACCTTTCAGTCTTTTAAATATACGCTTTTTTTATTAAAAAGTCAATATTTTGCAAGTTGATAAAATATAACCGTTCGGAAATCAAAATTTATTTAAGTCTTGCTTCAAGCCTGTAAATCGGCAGTCCCTCCGATAAAAACCTTTGCTCGTATTCTGTGATTATGTTGCCCTCAAAGCCGCTGTTGTGCAAATCCTCGGTAACAGCCGAGAGAACAAAACCGTTGCTTTCAAAGCTTTTCAACGAGTATTCAAAGAATTCCCTGTTGTCCGTCTTTTGAGCGATAAATCCGTCCGGAGTTAAGATTTTTTTGTATATTTCCAAAAAGCCAGGGCTTGTGAGACGGTGTTTTTCCTGTTTTGATTTTGGAAAAGGGGTGCTGAAATTAAGATATATTTCCGAAACCGAGGAGTTTTTAATAAACAAAGGCAGGTATTGCGCGTTCATTTCAAGGAATTTAATATTATTTACCTTAGCTTCGGCGGCTTTTTCGCAGGCTTTAACAAGAACGCCCTGCACACATTCCACGCCTATAATGTTTTTGTCGGGATTTTCAAGGGCATAGCTTACCGCAAATCTGCCCTTGCCGCAGCCTATTTCCAAAACTGTGGGATTTGAATTTCCGAATATTTCCCCAAAGTCAAAATAACTTTGCGCTTTTTCCGTATTTCTCAGGTCAAAAGAGGGGATTGAATAATCAATTCTGAGACTTTCGCATTTGTCTCTCCTCGAATTCAAATTTTTAATTTTTCTGTAACGCATCGTATCACCGCAAAAATCATATCATATTTTAGCCGATTAAGCAATTTTTTATAAATATTTTTATTAAATTGTTGAATGAAACGCCGCTTTATGTTACTATATAAACATAAAATAATAAGGGGGAGTCATTCTTGGAAAGAAGAGATAAAATCAATTATTATCTTGACCTTGCGCAGGCGGTAGCACACAGAAGCACTTGCCTGAGAAGATATTACGGCGCGGTTATCGTTCAAAACGACCAAGTGATATCGACAGGCTATTCGGGAGCTCCGAGGGGCAGGAAAAACTGCTGCGATTTAAACCGCTGCATTCGTGACGAGTTAAAAGTGCCCAGAGGCGAAAGATATGAGCTTTGCAGAAGCGTTCATGCGGAGGCAAACGCGATTATCAGCGCTTCAAGAAACGATATGATAGGCGGGACTCTTTACCTTGTCGGTCTTGAACCCGACGGCAGTTATGTGCCGGACGCAAACAGCTGCTCTATGTGCAAGCGCCTTATTATAAATTCGGGAATAGAACACGTTATTATCAGGGATACCGTTGACGATTACAGAATTATCAACGTAAAAAAATGGATTGACGACGACGAATCGCTTAACGGCACTTTGGGATATTAAAAATTTTGGTTAAGTCGGCAATTTATACATATAAAAACAGCTTTGCGTTTATTAACCAAAGCCGTTTTTAATTTTGAACAAAAATTTGTAAAAAATGAATAATTTAAATTGACTATTTTAATTATTTATTGTATAATTATAAAGATAAACGAAAGGGGATTTACTTTATGAAAATCAATGACTTGCTTCATAAGGTTTACGGAACCACCCCGAACGACGGTAATCTTCAGCCGAAAGAGGCTGTCGCTTATGCCGTTACTGGATTCGGTCAAAACCTTATCTGCACAATTATCGGTTCTTATCTTACCGTTTTCCTTACCGACGCGCTTTTGTTCGGCAGTTTGGAAAAGGGAACGCTGTTTAAGACTATGACCGGCGCTATGGCGGTTGCCTGGCTTATGCTCGGTACCCGTATTTTTGACGCCTTTAACGACCCGATTATGGGTTCTATAGTTGACAAAACGAGAACTAAATGGGGTAAGTGCCGTCCTTATCTTAAATGGATGGCTATACCGATAGCCGTATGTACTATCGTTTGCTTTATGCCCTTCCTTCCGGCAAAGACTATGTCAACCTTTGTCATAATCACAGTCGTATATGTCGTTTGGTCTATGGTTTACACGGTTGCCGACGTTCCGTACTGGGGACTTTCAACCTGTATGACGAACGACACAATAGTCAGAGGAAACCTTCTTACCGTTACCCGTCTTATTTGTACACTCGGTGCAGGTATCGTAACCGTAGGCGTTCCGATTATCACCTCGGCTGTTACCGCAAAATATAAATATACCGACGATGATATAGCTACCATTATGTCAACCTTTAACGTAGACGCAGAGGGCGCTAAGAATTATATAGGCACTGTTATGCCGCAGTTTATTCAGCAAAATGCGGACACACTTAAATGGACTTATTTCATCTGCGCCGTTGTATTTACCGCTATAGCGATTCCGATGTTCTTCTACGGCTTTAAAAACACAAAGGAACGCTATACTTCGACCGATACTCCGCCTTCATTCTTCCACAACATAAAATTATTGTTTAAGAATAAAGAGCTTCTTCTTATCGTTCTTTCCGGCATACTCGGCGGCGCAAGGATGGTTTATACATATACGGGCGGTCTTTATTTTGCAAAGTACGTTATCAATCAAGAAAGCATTTACAGCTTAATTACTTTGCTCGTTGTTCCCGGAGGACTTGTCGCCTCCGTTCTTGTTCCTTGGATGACAAAGAAATTCACCAAGAAATGGGCTTATATTTACGTTCATATTCTCGGCGCGGTTGTTATGTTCATAATGTACTTCGTAGGTTATGACAGACCTTGGAAGCTTATAGTCTGCGCCGTAGGCTTGGTACTTTTGGGTATTCCGCAGGGCGTAAACAACATTATCACCTACGCTATGATAGGCGATACCGTTGATTACCTTGAATGGAAAACAGGCGAGAGGGCCGAGGGCATCTGCTTCGCTATGCAGACTCTTATTAACAAGGTCGGTATGGCGGTCGGCGCTTTCGTAGGCGTTATGTCGTATTCGTGGGCTAAGATTAACCCGGAAATGACTCCCGCAATTACCCCCGAAGGCAAAACAACGCTTTGGAACGTGCTTATTCTTTCGGGCGCTATCAGTATGGTAGGCACTATTATTCCCATGCTCTTCTATTCAATCACAGAAAAGCGTCAGGCGGAAATGGTTGCCGAAGTTGAGGAAAGAAAGACGGCCGATAAAGCATAATTAAACAAAGCTAAAAGCCGTTGCGCTAAGCAGCGGCTTTTTTTGCGCCGTAAATCCTGCATATGTGCATAATAATATAAATCGGACGCATAATTTAGGTTGACAAATTGATATTTTAGTGTATAATATCCTTGTTGTTTAAATTGAATATTTGCCGGTGTGATGGAATTGGCAGACGTGCCGGACTCAAAATCCGGTGGTAGCGATACCGTACCGGTTCGACCCCGGTCACCGGCACCAAAATATCCGAACATTTACCTTTTGGCATTTGTTCGGATATTTTTATAATGTCAATAAACCGGAATTTAATTGTAAATAATTGTTTTAACCTCCTTAATTTCGCCGTTTTCGTCCTCGCAGCAGATTTTAACGGCGCCTCGCAAAATCTTGACATCATCATTAACCGAGCTTTTTAAATCCTCACACGCTTTTTCAAACCCGTCTCTGTCGGAGGTTGCGTACAGCACAATCCGTTTGCCGGAAAAATCATAGCTTTCCAAAAAGCTGTTTATAATTTTGGGAGCGGAGCAGCACCATATCGGAAAGCAAAGAGCTATCGTATCGTAAGAGGAGATTTCCTCGTCAAAATCCGCAAGCTCGGGTCGGCAGCTTTTGTCGTACATTTCGGCCGCAGCCCTGCAGGCACGGCTTTCCCAATATGAAATATCTTCTCTTGTGTAACAATATTTCGGCTCGATTTCGTATAAATCGGCATTGATGAGGTCGGCAATTTTATGCGCCATACCACCCGTAATACCGCTTGCGGTAAAGTATGCTACAAGTATTTTTGAGCTCTTGTAATTTAGAATATCAAGATATTCGGGAATAAAACCGCTTGTTTTATTCGCTGTTTTTCTGCTTTTGTACGGCATAATCCACCTCTTAACCCGAAATTAATGTTAAAACCGGTATAACCTAAATTGAAGCTTATTTCAATGTTTTCGGTTTATTTATAATAATTCTATTAAAAAAACTATTGACTTTATTACAACACCGTGTTACCATAGTAAAGCGATAAAATTATATTTACGGTGATGATATGAAAACCATTCATTCTGAATCCTTGGACAGGCTGTTTAAGGCAATATTAAACCTCGAATCAACCGAAGAATGTTACAGCTTTTTTGAAGACCTTTGCACGATTAAGGAGCTTTTGGATATGTCGCAAAGGCTGGATGTTGCCGTGCTGTTGTCGGAGGGCAAAAGCTACAGCAAGATAATGCAGGAGGTTGAGGTCAGCACCGCTACCATAGGCAGGGTTAACAAATGCCTTAATTACGGCAGCGGAGGGTATGCGGACGCAATAAGTAAGCTTAAAAAGAGGGGAACTGCAAATGACGGGTAATTTTCCTTTAAAACAAAACGAAAAAATTATTTTTTCGCTTCGCTCTCTTTTTGACAGCTACGGCTATTCAATGTACAAGATGAGCAAGTTTGAAGAATACGACCTTTATTCCAAAAACAAAGAATTTCTGGTTTCCGACGGCGTTATAGCCTTTACCGATACGAACGGCAAGCTTATGGCTTTGAAGCCCGACGTTACCTTATCTATAGTAAAAAATACCGCAAGCTCAAAAGAGGCGATACAGAAGCTCTATTATAACGAAAACGTGTACAGGGTTTCAAAAAGCTCACGCAATTTTAAGGAGATTATGCAAATCGGCTTGGAGTGCATAGGAAAAATCGACTCCTTTTCGGTTTTTGAGGTACTTACGCTTGCCTTAAAAAGTCTTGCGGAGGTTTCAAGCAGGTATGTGCTTGACGTATCAAATCTCGATATTTTAACCGAAACGCTTGATTTTCTCGCAATCCCCAAAGAGAACAGAGCGGAGGTTTTGCATTGCATAGGCGAGAAAAATCTTCACCGCCTTACCGAATTGTGCTCGCAGCTTAATGTTGAGGATAAAAAGACAGAGGTTTTAAGACAGCTTGTTTTAATTAACGGAAATCCCGACAACGCCTTTGAAAAGCTGAATATTTTGCTTAAAGGTATTGTTTCGGAGAATATTCTTAAGGAGTTTGAGAATATAATTTCATCGCTCGACGACAGAAAAAGCGTCAAAATTGATTTTTCCGTTGTTGACGATATTAATTATTATAACGGAATCGTTTTTAAAGGCTTTATAGAGGGCGCGCCGAACAGCGTACTTTCTGGCGGATGCTATGATACGCTTATGAAAAAAATGAAACGAAGCGATAGGGCGATAGGCTTTGCCGTTTATCTCGATATGCTTGAATATCTCAACGTTTTGCCCGAAAAATACGACGTTGACGCGGTAATAACTTACGACGAAAATACAAGCCTTGAATTTTTGAAAAAGACGGCCGACGCTTTAAGGGAAAAAGAGAGCGTATTGCTTTTAAACGGCGAGCCGGTTGGGATAAGATACAAAAAGCTTATAAAAATTAAAAACGGCGAGGTGAGCGATATTGAAACAAATGCTTAATGTGGCTCTGCCAAAGGGCCGCCTCGGCGAAAAGGTTTACGATATGTTTGAAAAGGCGGGTTATCCATGCCCTTCGATAAAGGAAGTAAACCGCAAGCTTATTTTTGAAAACGAAAATTGTTCCGTAAGATACTTTTGGGTAAAGCCCTCCGACGTTGCTATATATGTAGAAAGAGGAGCGGCGGATATCGGGGTTGCGGGCAAGGACATTCTTTTGGAATACGAGCCCGATATTTACGAATTGCTTGATTTAAATATCGGAAAATGCAATATGGCTGTCGCGGCTAAAAAGGATTTCAGGGACGACAACAGTAAAACGCTTAGGGTTGCAACCAAGTTTTCAAATATAGCGGCGGGTTATTACTTGTCAAAGGGCAGGGATATAGATATAATTCACCTTAACGGTTCGATTGAAATTGCGCCGATTTTGGGGCTCTCGGACGTAATTGTGGATATAGTCGAAACAGGAACCACGCTTAAAGAAAACGATTTAAAGGTTATTAAAATTATAGCGCCGATAAGCGCAAGGTTTATAGCTAATAAAGCGAGCTATAAATTTAAATTCAATGAAATAGAAGCATTGGTAAAAAATCTTGCACAGCAGACTACGGAGGATTAATTGTGATTAAAATTTTAAAGTACGGCGAAGTAGCGAATAAGGATATATTTGCAAGGGCAAAATCCGAAACGGATGTTGAAAAAACGGTGAGCGAAATAATAGAAAACGTCAGGAAAAACGGTGATAACGCCCTTTTTGAATATTGCAAAAAATTTGACGGCGCTCAGCTTGACTCCCTTGCCGTTTCAAAAGAGGAAATCGAAGAAGCGGTAGATTGCGTTGAATCCGAATTTATAAGCATACTTGAAAAAGCGGCGGCAAACATACGAAAATTTCACGAAAAGCAAGTCAGAAACAGCTTTATTATAAACGATGAGGACGGTATAGTTATCGGGCAGAAGATTATCCCCGTTGACAGAGCGGGGCTGTATGTTCCGGGCGGTACTGCGGCTTACCCTTCAACCGTTTTGATGGATTCCATACCCGCAAAAATCGCCGGCTGCGGGGAGGTAATAATGGTTACGCCTCCAAACTCCGAAGGAAAGGTAAACCCCGTAATACTTGCGGCGGCAAAGGTTGCGGGAGTCGACAGGGTATATAAGGTCGGCGGCGCGCAGGCTATTGCGGCGCTTGCCTACGGCACCGAAACCATACCCAAGGTTGACAAGATAGTGGGACCGGGAAACGCTTTTGTAGCCGAGGCAAAAAAACAGGTTTTCGGCAGCGTTTCAATAGATATGATTGCCGGTCCGAGCGAGATTTTAATTGTTGCCGATTCAAAAACAAACCCGGCATATGCCGCGGCGGATTTGCTTTCTCAGGCGGAACACGACAAGATGGCAAGCGCGGTATTGGTTACGGATTCTTACGAGCTTGCACAGAACGTTAGCAGGGAGCTTGAAAAGCAGATACCCTTGCTCGAACGCAGGGAAACGGCAAGGGCTTCAATCGACAACAACGGAAAAATAATTATTGCAGACACTCTTGACAAGGCTATAGATATTGCCAACGAAATAGCGCCCGAGCATCTTGAGCTTTGCGTCGACAATCCCTTTGACTGCCTTGATAAAATCCGTCACGCTGGCTCCGTGTTTATGGGCAGAAACTGTCCCGAGGCGTTGGGCGATTACTTTGCGGGTCCGAATCATACCTTGCCTACGAGCGGAACGGCTAAGTTTTCAAGTCCGCTTTCCGTAGACGATTTTGTTAAGAAAACGCAGTACACCTATTACACCAAGGAAGCTTTGTCAAAAGCCGCCTACGACGTAGCGTATTTTGCCGAGGCGGAGGGCTTAACCGCGCACGCAAAAAGCGCGCTGATTCGCATTGCGGAGGAATAAAATGAGCAGGTTCTTTTCCGAAAAGCATAAAGATTTAATACCTTATGTTCCCGGTGAACAGCCGAAGAACTTAAACTGTATAAAGCTTAATACCAACGAGTCTCCGTTTTTGCCGTCGCCGCTTGCTTTAAAATACGCAAACGAAAAAGCAAAGAATTTGCAGCTTTATTCCGATCCCGATTGCACGGCTTTGGTAAAGGCGGCAAGCGATTATTACGGCGTCGACGGCGGGGAAATACTTTTTACAAACGGCTCGGACGAAATTTTGAATTTTGCTTTTTCGGCGTTTTGCGATGAAAACACTCCGGCGGTTTTTCCCGATATTACCTATGGCTTTTACCCTGTTTTTGCCGCCGTAAACAATGCGCCGTACAGGGAAATAAGATTAAACGACGATTTTACCGTTAATGTTGAGGATTATATAGGCGTAAACGGCACGGTTTTTATTGCAAACCCCAATGCTCCCACGGGAATAGCGCTCGGCTTAGAGCAAATAGAGAAAATAGTCCGCGGCAATCCGAAAAACGTAGTTGTTGTTGATGAGGCGTACGTTGATTTCGGTGCGGAAAGCGCTGTAAAGCTTATAAAAAAATACGACAATTTGCTTGTAACGCAGACCTTTTCAAAATCCCGTTCAATGGCGGGCGCAAGGCTCGGCTTCGGCATAGGCAATAAAGAAATTATTAAGGATTTAAATACGGTTAAGTATTCCACAAACCCTTATAATATCAATTCCATGACCATGGCGGCAGGCATAGGGGCTTTGGAGGACGACGATTATTTTAAAATTAACTGCGAAAAAATTATTGCAAACCGTATAAAGACGGCGGACAAGCTTAAAAAACTCGGTTTTTACGTTTTGGATTCATCTGCCAATTTTATATTCGCAAAGCATGCCCGTCTCGGCGGCGAAGAATTATATTTAAGGCTTAAAGACAGAGGAATACTTGTACGGCACTTTGATAAAAAGAGAATATCCGATTTTGTCAGGATAACTATAGGAAATTGCGAACAGATGGATATCTTTATTAAGGCTGTAAGTGAAATTTTGGAGGAAATATTATGAGAACCGCAAAAATAGAAAGAAAAACCGCGGAAACGGAAATTGCGCTTTCGCTTGGGCTTGACGGCAGGGGAGAAAGCTCTGTAAATACCGGCTGCGGGTTCTTGGACCATATGCTTACGCTTTTTTCAAAGCATGGAAGATTTGATTTGAATATCACCTGCCGCGGCGATACAAACGTCGACTATCACCATACGGTTGAAGATATAGGAATAGCTTTGGGCAACGCTTTTTCTCAGGCTCTCGGTGACAAAACGGGAATTAAACGCTACGGCGATACGGTAATCCCCATGGACGAGGCTCTTGTGCTTACGGCGGTTGATATTTCCGGCAGAGCGTATCTTTGCTATAAAGCCGAAATACCCACGCAAAAGGTCGGTGATTTTGATACCGAGCTTGTTGAGGAATTTTGGCAGGGCTTTGTCAGAAATTCAAATATCACGCTTCACATCGTTATGCTAAACGGTGCAAACAGCCACCATATAATCGAAGGGATGTTTAAATCCGCGGCAAGAAGCCTTAAAGAGGCTGTGAGCATAGACGAAGAATTTAAGGATGAAATTATGTCTACAAAGGGTGTTTTATAATGACTGCTATTATAGATTACGGGGTAGGCAATCTTTTTTCCCTGAAAAGCTCGCTTAACTTGGTTTGCGACGATGTTTTTGTAACGAGCGACGCAGAGAAAATAAAGAGAGCCGATAAAATCGTTTTGCCCGGGGTAGGCGCTTTCGGCGACGCTGCCGAAAAGCTTAAAAGCAGCGGACTTTTTGAGCTTATAAAGGACGAAGCGAAAAGAGGAAAACCCTTGCTCGGCATATGCCTCGGTATGCAGCTTTTGTTTGAAAAAAGCTATGAGTACGGCGAGCATGAGGGCCTGGGGCTCATAAAGGGAAGCGTTAAACCCATAAGCGAGGTATTGGACAATAATTACAAAATACCCCATATCGGTTGGAACAGTTTGATTTTCAAAAAGGAAAGCCCTATTTTTAAATATATAAAAAACGGCGATTACGTTTACTTCGTTCATTCTTTTCAAGCCTGCGACTGTAACGAATCGGTCATAGCGACTGCCGAATATTGCGCAGAGCTTACCGCCGCAGTCTGCCGGGGAAACGTTTTCGGTTGTCAGTTTCATCCCGAAAAAAGCGGCTCGGTCGGTTTAAAAATATTAAAGGCGTTTGCCGAAACGGAGGCGGCTGTATGATTATTTTTCCCGCTATTGACCTATACGGCAAAAAGGCCGTAAGATTGTACAAGGGCGACTACAACAATATGACTGTTTACAGCGATAATCCGCCTGAAATTGCCTCCGATTTTAAAAAATGCGGCGCAGAGTACATACATATAGTCGATTTGGAGGGCGCAAAAGAGGGCAAAACTCCCAATTTTGAAACGGTTGTAAGCATTAAAAAATCAAGCGGCTTGTTCTGCGAGGTCGGCGGCGGAATAAGGGATATAAATACCGTAAAAAGATACATAGACTCCGGTATTGACCGTGTGATACTGGGAACTGCCGCCGTTACCGACGAAGGCCTTTTAAACCGCGCCGTTTCAGAGTACGGCGAAAAAATTGCCGTCGGTATAGATATAAAGGACGGCTTTGTTGCCATTAAGGGTTGGACGGAAAAATCCTCCTATACCGTCGATGACTTTTGTAAAAAAATGCAGCAAACAGGGGTTGAAACGATAATTTGCACCGATATTTCAAAGGACGGAGCGATGAAGGGTACAAATTGCGAACTCTACAGGCATTTATGCGAAAAATACAGTATGCGCATTGTCGCTTCGGGCGGCGTTTCAAGCCTTGAAGACGTCAAAATGCTTTCCAAGCTTAACTTATACGGCGCAATAATCGGCAAAGCGTATTACACGGGCGCCGTCGATTTAAAAAAGGCGGTTGAGGTGGCGGAAAAATGATAACGAAAAGAATTATACCCTGCCTTGACGTAAAAAACGGCAGAGTAGTAAAGGGTGTAAATTTTGAGGGGCTTAGGGACGTTTCCTCGCCTGTGGAGCTTGCGAAATTTTACAGTGATAACGGTGCGGACGAGCTTGTTTTTTACGATATTACCGCTTCCTCGGACGGCAGAAAAATATTTACCGATATACTTTGCGAAACCGCAAGCAAGGTTTTTATACCGCTTACAGTAGGCGGCGGAATAAACAGCGTCGGCGACTTCGACAGAGTTTTAAACTGCGGCGCGGATAAAGTCAGCGTGAATTCCGGCGCAATAAAAAACCCCGATTTGGTTTACAATGCCGCCAAGCTTTACGGCGACCAATGCGTTGTGCTTTCGGTTGACATAAAGCGGGCGGACGGCGGTTTCAGAGTCTTTGCAAAGGGCGGCAGAGAAAACACCGGTATGGAGGCTATAGAGTGGATTAAGCGCTGCGTCGGCAACGGAGCGGGCGAGGTGGTTGTAAACTCAATGGATACCGACGGCGTAAAAAACGGGTTCGATTTGGAATTGCTCGAAAAGGTTTGCGAGGCTGTGTCCGTACCCGTGATAGCTTCGGGAGGAGCGGGAAAAATCGAGGATTTTATAACGCTTTTCAAAAAATTGCCGAGGATTGACGCCGGGCTTGCGGCTTCGGTATTCCATTTCGGGGAAATTAAAATAAGCGATTTAAAGAAAAGAATGCTTCTTGAGGGAATACCCGCAAGAGTATGAGGAGTAGTTATGATAAACATTGACGAATTAAAATTTGACGAAAAAGGGCTTATTCCCGCCGTCGTTGTTGACGCAGTTTCAAAAAAGGTGCTTACTCTTGCTTATATGAACAGGGAAAGCCTTAAAATTTCCCTGGAAAAGGAGCTTACATGCTTTTGGAGTCGTTCGAGAAACGAGCTTTGGTTAAAGGGTGAAACAAGCGGTAATTATCAGCACATTGTTTCCGTAACCGCCGACTGCGACAGGGACGCTCTTTTGGTTATGGTGGAAAAGGACGGCCCGGCCTGCCATTTGGGAACGGAAAGCTGTTTTGAAAATCCCGTGTTTAAAAGCGATAAGTTAAACGAGTTTTCATACGAGGGCTTGATGAATCTGATTAAAGGCAGAAAAACCGAAAGGAAAGAGGGCTCGTACACTACATATCTTTTTGACAAGGGTCTCGATAAAATTCTCAAAAAAGTCGGCGAAGAGAGTACGGAGGTTATAATCGCCGCAAAGGCGCAGGATAAAAAGGAAACAATTTACGAAATTGCCGACCTTGCCTATCATATTATGGTGCTTATGATTGAAGCGGGCATAAGCCTTGAGGATATACAAAAGGAGCTTGCTTCACGGCATGTAATCGACCGTAAGGTTAAGCAGGAGAAAATGACAAAATGATTTTTGGGGACTTTCATATTCATTCCACGTTCAGCGACGGGAAAAGCTCGCCAGAAGATATGGTTTTAAAGGCTATAGAGCTTGGAATGAGAAAGATAGGAATTTCCGACCACTCCTTTACGGATTTTGACGAAAGCTATTGCATTAAAAGGACCGCGGTAAAAAATTATATTGACGAAATTGAAAAATTAAAGCAAAAATACGCCGGTAAAATCGGTATTTTCTGCGGCATAGAGCAGGATTTTTATTCGGATTATCCAACAGGCTGCTTTGACTATTCCATAGGTTCGGTTCATTATCTTAAAATCGGTGAAAATTATATTCCCGTTGACGAAAGCGCGGAGATTTTAAAGGAAGCTTCGGCAAAGTATTTTGACGGCGACATTTACGCTCTTATACAGGAGTATTACAAAACCGTTTCCGAGCTTATAGAAAAGACAAATGCGGATATAATCGGTCACTTTGATTTAATAACTAAATTTAACGAAAACAACGTCCTTTTCGATATGCAAAGCGAAAAATATCTTTCCTTGGCAAAAATGGCGGCGGACAGGCTTTTGGCGTATGAAAAGCCATTTGAAATTAACACCGGGGCAATTTCACGGGGCTACAGGAGCGCGGCTTACCCCGATAAAAGCATCATAGATTATATAGCGGGTAGGGGCGGAAAGCTGGTGCTTTCAAGCGATTCGCACAGCAAAGACAGCATTATGTTTGAGTTTGACAAATATTATAATTTATATAAAGAACATATAGTTAATTTTTCACCCGAAAATTAACGGGCTTGTTCTTATTTTCGGAAGTTTTAATATAATAATATTGAGCCGATTGACATATATGGTTTACGGTGCTAAAATTACACCCGTAATCGATAAAATTCGGGGGAATTTCAATGACGTTGAACGAACTGAAAACAGGCGAAAGCGCCGTTATAAAAACCGTCGGCGGCGAGGGGGCTTTAAGGCTCAGACTGCTTGATATGGGGCTTATTCCCCATACCAAGGTCACATTACAAAAGGTTGCTCCCATGGGCGACCCTATCGAAATACTTATCAGAGGATACGAGCTTACCTTAAGAATTGACGACGCCAAAAATATAGAAGTTATAGCGGAGGAAGGAAAATAATGATTTTTGCGCTTGCGGGAAATCAAAATTGCGGCAAAACAACTTTATTTAACGCCTTAACAGGTTCAAACCAGCATGTGGGCAACTTCCCCGGCGTTACGGTTGACCAAAAGGTGGGAGAAGTCAAAGGGCAAAAAAACTGCTCGGTCGTGGATTTGCCCGGTATATATTCGTTAAGACCCTATACTCAGGAGGAAATCGTTACAAGGGATTTTATAATCAACGAGAAACCCGATTGTATAATAAATATAGTTGACGCGACAAATATTGAGAGGAATCTTTACCTCACCTTGCAGCTGCTTGAATTGAGAATTCCCATGGTTCTTGCGCTTAATATGATGGACGAGGTCCGCGCGAACGGCGGAGCGGTTGACATAAACAAGATGAAAGAAGCGCTCGGAATTCCCGTGGTTCCGATTACCGCCTCAAAGGGCGAGGGCGTTTCGGAACTTATAGACAGGGCGGTAGCGGTTGCAAAAAATAAAATCGGCCCCGAGGTTTGGGATTTTTGCGAGGACGGCTCTCCCGTTCACCGCTGTATTCACGCGGCGGTTCATCTTATTGAGGACCATGCTCAGAGAGTCGGAGTTCACCCGAGGTTTTGTGCCGTAAAGCTTATAGAGGGCGATGAAATCCTCACCGAAAAGCTGGAGCTTGACAAAAACGAGCTTGAGCTTTTGGAGCATTGTATAGTCGAGATGGAATTTGAAACACAGCTTGACCGAAACGCGGCTCTTGCCGATATGAGATACAGGTTTATAGAAAAGGTTGTCGCTTCTTCCGTGGTAAAAAGCCGCGAAAGCAAGGAACATTTGCGCAGTATAAAAATTGATAAAATTCTTACGGGAAAGTACACCGCAATTCCGTTCTTTCTGCTTATAATGTTCATAATTTTTTATCTTACTTTCAGCGTAATCGGCACCGGACTTTCGGATTTATTGAGTATGGCAATCGAAAAATTCACGGGAATCGTGGATGTTGCGCTTACAAATTACGGTATAAATCCCGTTGTTCATTCGCTTGTAATAGACGGAATTTTTGCGGGCGTAGGCAGTGTTTTGTCGTTTTTGCCCATAATCGTAACTCTTTTCTTTTTCCTTTCCATACTCGAAGATACGGGCTATATGGCAAGGGTTGCTTTCGTTATGGACAGACTTTTGAGAAAAATCGGCCTTTCGGGCAGAAGCTTTGTTCCCATGCTCATAGGCTTCGGCTGTTCCGTACCGGCTATTATGGCTACGAGAACCGTATCCTCCGACCGTGACAGGAAGATGACCATACTTTTAACGCCCTATATGAGCTGTTCTGCGAAGATACCCATTTACGCCGTCTTTACTGCGGCGTTTTTCCCGAAATACAAAGCGTTTGTTATGATAGGTCTGTATGTTTTGGGAATACTACTTTCGATATTGGTTGCGCTTTTATTAAAAAGCACAATATTCAGAGGCAATCCCGTTCCGTTTGTTATGGAGCTTCCCAATTACAGACTGCCGTCGGCTAAAAGCGTTGCCCTTTTGCTTTGGGACAAGGCGAAGGATTTTCTGCAAAGGGCGTTTACGGTTATTTTCCTTGCAACCATAGCTATTTGGTTCTTGCAGACCTTTGACACAAGGCTTAATGTAGTTGAAAACAGTGAAAACAGCTTGCTTGCGCTTGTCGGCAAATTGATAGCTCCCGTATTCACTCCTCTCGGTTTTAACGACTGGAGAGTCGCTACGTCGCTTATTTCGGGCTTTTCGGCAAAGGAAGCCGTCGTTTCGACCATGGCGGTGCTATTAAACACAAGTATTGCTAATCTGAATAACGTGCTGGCAAATTATTTTACGCCGCTGACAGCGTTCAGCTTCCTTGTATTTACGCTTTTATATACTCCCTGCGTCGCTGCCGTAGCAACAATCAAAAGGGAATTAAATTCCGGTATCAAAACGCTTGGAGTTGTAGTTATGCAATGTACGGTCGCTTGGCTTTGCGCGCTTGCGGTTCATTTTATAGGCGGTTTAATATGAGCTTAAACGTATATGATATTTTGATTATTTCAGCTATAGCCGTTTGCGTCGGGGCTGTGATTGCCTATATCCGCAAAAGGCATAAAAGAGGCGATTACTGTTCGGGCTGCAGCGGGTGCTGCGATAATTGCGCCAAAAAGAATAAACGCTGAAGAAACGCCGTTCTTAATTGAGCGGCATTTTTTTGAAAAAAATTCTTGACATACTAAAAAGTTAGTGCTATTATATTAACACGCTAACACTTTATCAAGTTAAAGTGTATTAAATAAGAAACAATTTTCTTTTATGGAGGAAAACAATGAAAAAGTCAAAAATTCTTGCTTTGATTTTGGCGGTTGTAATGGTAGTTACTTGCTTTGCCGCCTGTTCTTCAAAAAAAGGCGACGCCACAAAAACGGACGCCGGTAACGCTAAGCAAAAGCTTATCGTAGGCTTTGACGCCGAGTTCCCGCCTTACGGCTTTGTTGCAGAGGACGGTTCTTACGACGGCTTTGACCTTGCCGTTGCAAAAGAGCTTTGCAATCGTCTCGGTTGGGACTTTGAAGCTATTGCCATCGACTGGAACTCAAAGGATAAGGAGCTTGCGGCAGGCAACATCAACTGCATTTGGAACGGCTTTACATATACCGGACGCGAGAACGAATACACCTGGTCCGATCCTTATGTTGACAACAGTATCGTTATTGTTGTTAAGGCGGATTCCGGCATCAAGACCTTGGCGGATCTCAAGGGTAAGGCTGTTATGGCGCAGGCGGCTTCTTCCGCTGTTGACGCAATTAACGCCAATGCGGAATTTAAGGCTTCAATTAAGGACGGCGCCGCCGTTGAGCTTGCGGATTACGCTCTCGGCTTTACCGAGCTTAAAATGGGCACGGTAGACGCTATTGCCGCCGATATAGGCGTTGCAAAATATCAAATTGAAAATAACGAAGGCGATTACGTTATACTTGACGAGCCGCTTTCTACCGAGCAGTACGCTATAGGCTTCCTTCTCGGCAACACCGAGCTTAGGGACGCCGTAAACGCAGAGCTTCACAAGATGGCGGATGACGGCACTATGATGGAAATCGGCAAGAATTATGTTGACGACGGTCTTGTGCTTGACAATCTTTGCCTTTGCAAATAATAAAAGCATATAAATACCTGAGCAGGTCGGATTTTTCCGTACCTGCTCGTTTGCGATATAATACGAAAAGGTGAAAGGTTGAAACATTGTGATTTAAGCACGATACCAAAAGAGGGCGCACTAAAACAGACCGTCATAGGACAGTCAAAA
>CANRIZ010000030.1 GCA_947630835.1 uncultured Clostridia bacterium
CAAAAGACCTACATACACGACAAATAATAATCTCTAAACAAAATTGATTAGTAGTTGTCGAGTGGGAGTGATTGCGAAAGCCCCTATTCCTAACTCTTTCAGGCCAAAAACGTTCTCGTGACAACAATTTGACAACACTTTCAGATTATTCATAAAAAAGAGCTAACAGACTTTTGTTATCGTCTGTTAGCTTTTTTATCGACCGGCAGGCAGAGGAACTGTTTTCCCGGCTGGTAAATGAACTTGCCAAATGCAAGGCGTCATAGAAACGCTCAAAGCCGAAAATCAAACACTTTGGGTGTAGCGAATGAACGTAGCACAGGAAACGGCAATTGAGAGCGTTAATAATTATCTAATTTATGATAAATTATAGGCAAAGATCTTTATAAATGTTTCCTGCCTATTTTTGCAATAAAGTCACGATTTTTGCAATTTTTATTGACATATCATGATTTTTTATTTACAATTAATGATGTAAAGTCGGAGGTGCAATATGCCTATAAGTTATGATAATCTGTGGAAATTGCTTATTGACAAAAAGCTAAAACGAACAAACTTAAAAGAGCTCTGTGGAATTAGTAGCAATGTACTGGCTAAACTGGGAAAAGATGAACCAATTTCGATAGGGTCGTTAGAAAAAATATGTATTTCATTAAACTGCAATATTGAAAATGTTATGAGCTTTGTTGAGGGAGAAACCAACGATGGAAGCAAATAAAATATATAATCAAGATTGTGTTAAGGGTATGCATCTGTTAATACCGGATGAAAGCATAGATTTAGTAATTGCCGATCCTCCATATTTCAAAGTTATTGGTGAAAAGTGGGATTACTTATGGAAAACAGAGAGTGATTATTTAGAATGGTCTAAAAAATGGATCACAGAAGCCTCGCGTTCTTTACGAAAAGGCGGTTCTTTCTACATATTTGGTTATTTTCAAATGTTAAGCCGGCTTTTACCTATTCTTGAAGATTGCGGTCTTGAACTTCGGCAACAACTTATTATGAATAAAGGAATGCAAGCTGTATCTGGAAGAGCAACTAAAAATTATAAAATGTTTCCTCATGTTACAGAAAGCATTTTATTCCTCTATAAAGATTCCAAGCCTTTTGCAAAGGAATTTTTGAAAAAACGTCAAAAGGAATTGGGATTGTCCGCCAAGGAGATAAACGAACGATTAGGCGTTAAATCAAACGGCGGTGGTATGTGGAGTATATACACTGGGAAAAATGTATGTAGGCAACTTCCAACAGAAGAATTATGGTGTAAATTGCAAGACATTCTCCAGTTTGATATTCCGTATGCGAAAATAAGCCAAACATACAATGCTCAGCTTGGAGTAACCGATGTATGGGATGATATAAATTTCTACAATGAAGATAGGTATCATCCCACACAAAAGCCTCAAAAAGTAGTTGAAAGACTGATCCTTGCAAGCAGTAATAAGGACGACATTGTTTTAGATCCTTTTATGGGCGGTGGATCAACAGCTATAGCTTGTATTGCAAATAGTCGTAACTATATAGGCTTTGAAATAGATCAAGAATATTACAACAAATCTTTAGAACGATTGGAATATAAGCAATTAAGTCTATTGTAAAAAGAGCTTCCAGTTATGGAGGATCGCCCAATCATTGAAGTTCTTTATAATGCTTTTTGATTGCTTCAGGGATGCTATCTTTATGTGGCGAAATTAACGGTAAGTATATTTCTTCGGCAAAAGCATCGCATAAAACATCATTTGAGATGTTTTTTTCTGTTCGTATTTTTTCCAATAACTTTAAGCAATCTGGTTTTGATGCATACTTTACGTTTTCTTCCGGAGAAAATCTATGAATTACATTCTTGACTGAAGTATCAGTGATTGTTTTTACGCTAGAATACATTACAAGTTGTCTTAATTTGTCCTTTTTTGAATTGTCAAATGACGGAAAAATTGTTGTATATATAGTACCATCAGAATTAATTTTCGACTGATAGATAAGTGTCGGTTTCGTAAGTAAAAATTTGAATTTGTGCGGCCACATATCAAATGGTGCTTTAGATTTTGATTTTTCACGAATATTCAAATAATAATCAATCATACAAAAGGCAAATCCTTTTTCTTTTGAATCAACTTCCCATATTGATACTATGATATTGTTATTTGTTGTGTCTGACAAATCTTCAAACTCAAATAAAACGAAGTAATACTTTACAGGCTCAATAACTTCTTCAAATTCCTTATCATTGCGTAAGGAAATAAGCCATTTGGAGTCGTCTTTTCGGTTAATTTCAATAGAACCACAATCAGCGCATTGTGGTTCAAGGCCTGATACAACAGCTCCACACTTCTTGCAAGAACCTAACTGGTCAACTCGATAGCAAGTCTTTATTTCTCCGTATTTACCATCTTCCATAACCAAATCGTAACCTCTTGCGCCGGATTTTCCGCCGGGATAGCCGGTTACAACACTAACAAGATGCTGCCCAACATATCCCATACGGGCTTGAGGCGTTTGTTTTGTGATTTTAGACCACTCATTTACTTTGGTTCTTAAATCAATATATAAATCTTTGATTAGGGCTTCAGAGGCTTCCAATGTGCCAAGTTTATAATTAAGCATCTTTATTCCTCCATAAATAATTTAAATGTTTCTACTCCGAGAGCATCAGCGATACGCTGCACATTTTCAAGGGATATACTACGACGGTAACACTCTATGGCGCTAATATATGTGCGGTGCAATCCGCACTTATCAGCAAATGCTTCTTGGGATAGTCCTAACTGGGTGCGGTATTTTTTTAGATTGCTACCAAAAACTTTAACAATATCCATGCTTGCAATCCCCCTTATCTTATATTATATTTTAATAATAATGAACACAAAAAGTCTACATACAATAAGTAACAGAAAGGATGTCGTATATGAAGTTAAGAAATTTCCTATATTTAAATACAAAAATAATTGAAGATTATATTTCCGCCATTGATGGCTATACATACGATGAAGAATCGCAAGCGATAGCAACAAGTATGGAGAACGCTATAAACGGTGGTTTAGGATTAAAGGTCGTTTCAGCGGGTGGATCTCATAACGGTAAACAATTAGAAGAAGTCAAGCGTTCGGTCAAAATTAGTGATGTTGCTAAGTTTGATAAAATTTATAAATATCTTCAATCGAGCGATGACGACGAGAGATTAAAATATTATGAGTTTTTATCTGATGATGTTTATAATGAACTAAAACGTGATGATTTTATTGAAGTTTTAGTAACTGCACGTTTTTCAAAAACAAAGGAACTTACCGATAGTGTTCGAAAATTTGCTGATTTAGCAACTTTAATACAAGATATAACTGACCAACAAGTTCTCGATAAAGAAGCGACTGAGGCAATCAATGGTTTTTCAGCTTTAGATAAAATGAAGTCAGGGAAAGAAATATCTTGTGTCTTTAATTTTGACGATGGGAAATATCCACTGGTGGCATATTTGGATGAGAATTATTTTAGATGTGAACAAGATAGTTTTGTTGGTCAATCTTATATGCTTTGCAAAGTCATTAGAAAAATCCCCAAAGGACAGAATGTGAAGCTTGATGAAATATTTGATGATATAAAAAACTCCCCCTTAATCGTGATCAAAGAAGAAAGATGCCCAAAAACATTGATAACCCCGATATTATTAAAGATGTCGTAAAGGGACCAGCTATGATAGTTGTACCGGTTGCAGTTTATCAGTAAATATTTTTACAAACTGTGATAGCCAAATAACAAAATAATTAAGTCTCAAATTTAGAAAGGACAAGTATATGACAGAGCAGCAATGGAAAGCATTTGCAAAGTGGTGTTTGGACAACGGACAGCGGAAATTGACTAATGAAGAAAAGGAGTCAATAAAATCAGCAATTGACCAAGCGAGTAGTTTGAATGAAATAGTACAAGTGGCATTTATCAGCTTAGCTATTGATTCGGATAGATAAGCTTTTATATGCAATATGTTATGGCAACGAATGGCAACAAAAAATCGGATAGCGTATGCTTTACCGATAATTCAAATAATATAGATACTCTCTGATAAATTTCATAAATAAAAGTGTTTAAGATTGATTTACAGGGAGCGAGTGGGAATGAATCTAATAATCGGTTATGAATTTTTTTCACAGCCAAAAAGGGGAACGCAAAGTGGATATTATAATTAAAAAGCTATCCGCAGAGTATGCTGATGATTTTTTCGGATTTTTTGATAACGATGCTTTCTCCGACCATGACGAATGGAAATGGTGCTACTGTCTTGAGAGCCATTTGTCCGCACAGGAAAACGATAAATTGTGGGGGCAAAAGCGAAAGCGCAGAAAAAGGGCGGAAAAGCTGATTCAGGCAGGTACTATGACCGGGTATCTTATCTATGATTCTTCCCGTGTTATCGGTTGGTGCAACGTCGGGGACAAATCCGATTACCGTCCAATTTGTGAAAATGAAGAATATCGCACAGATGTTTTAGAAAAGGGCAAAATCAAAATTATATATTGTATAGACATTGCGCCAAATTATCGGGGTCGAGGAATTGCAAATCTTGTTGTCGAAAAAGCTGTTGCAGATGCAAAGGCTGAGGGGTTTTCTTATATGGAAGCCTATCCGTTTACCGATAAGGAATTTTCTTATCAATATAAGGGCCCACGCAGGTTATACGAGAAACACGGCTTTGTGCCGTTCCGTGAACTTACGGATTTTTATATTATGCGAAAAACGCTGTAATGGATAAAGCAGATTGAAAAACGCATTAATTATATGTACCCTTTTATAGCCATGTAATTATCTTAATAAAATCTAAATTCAATAATTCTAAAAAGGGCATTGTCGGCTTGCGGTCGGTAATGCCTTTTGTTTTTTCGGTTGCCTTGCGCCGATTTGCAAAGTTCGGCAAAAGCGGCGGGCAAATTCAAAATTTGTGCATATGAAGCGGAAAACTAAAATCTATACTAAAATAAATTCGTATCAGAAAATTAAAATCTGTACTTAAAATAAAATTGTATTGAAAAATTAAAATCAGTACTTAAAATTTAATCATATCGGAAAATTTATGTTGTATAAACGGCGGAAATCGAATCGTATAATCTGCGTCCGTCGTATCAATCGGCAATTATTCGGTAAAATTTTTTAACGGGCGTTGCCGGCATAAAAAATATTTATAACCTTAACTTTCTGCTATTATTTTATAATATATTTCTTGTTTATTCAAGATTATATATTAAAATTATGCTATGAGGTGATGTCATGAATATTCCAAATGATATGTATGTTAAAGAAGAAACTAAACCAGAATATTGTTTAGCTGATAAAACATTAATTAACGGTTATGGAGAAATTGCTGAAACTCAAATTTGGAAATAGGTGTCTATATGTTATATAACTTTAAACGAGATAATTATAAAACACTAAGCATATTCAAGGATAATGTGTTGCCGCCAAGGTCATATTTCATTCCGTTTTCCTCCTATGATGAGCTTTGTAAAACAAATATTAGAAATGAACGCTATTCCTCGTCAAAAGTAACTGTCTTAAACGGAGAATGGAAATTCAAATATTTTGAAAAGCGATCCTCTATGCCGGATGAAATCGACAGCACATCATTTGATTTTGATACAATTTATGTGCCGTCAATGTGGCAGTATACAGGATATGAGAAGCCTTACTATATCAACGCACGCTATCCGTTTGAGGTTAATCCGCCATATTTTCCGGAGGATTGCCCTGTTGCAATTTATCTCAAGGATTTTTATATTCAAAATAAAAAGAAAACTTATTATCTGAGTTTTTTAGGTCTTGCCGGCAGTCTTGATTTATTTGTCAACGGCGAATATATCGGCTACAGTGAGGGCAGTCATAATACAGCTGAATTTGATATTTCCAATGCTTTGGAAGCCGGTAA
Source organism: uncultured Clostridia bacterium (assembly GCA_947630835.1). GTDB lineage: Bacteria > Bacillota > Clostridia > Oscillospirales > Acutalibacteraceae > Fimenecus. The sequence continues at coordinate 5,912 of CANRIZ010000030.1, forward strand.
TAATACAATAGCGGCAGTTGTTCATAAATGGTGCAACGGAACATATCTTGAATGTCAGGATATGTTCCGAAATAATGGTATTTTCAGAGATGTTCTTTTACTGGAACAGGATGATAGCTTTATCTATGATATAAAAACCAACACTGTTTATAATCACAATGGCACATATAACTTGGATGTTGAAGTTGAACTTATCGGTACAGGTAATCTGACCGTATCAATAGACGGAAAGTCAAAACAGACCTTTGCCGATACAACAGCAAGGATTTGTTTTGAAAATCTTGCTGTAACTGAATGGAACGCAGAAAAGCCATATTTGTATGACTTAATCATTCAATTCAATAATGATGTAGTCAGAAAGCGAATCGGATTTAAACATATTGTGATTAAAGGTAATACCTATTATTTCAATAATCAGAAGATAAAACTTTTAGGCGTAAATCATCACGATACTAATCCCAAGACAGGGTATTATATGACAGTCGAGAATATGGAAAAAGACATCCGAATTATCAAGGAATATAATATGAATTGTGTTCGTACCTCGCATTATCCGCCGGATCCCACTTTCCTTGATTTATGTGATGAATATGGACTTTATGTTGTTGACGAGGCAGATATCGAATGCCACGGTGTGGCAAGAACCGTTGGTTTAAGCGGTGCTTGTTCGGATAATAAAGAATGGCAGCAGCATTACTGGGATAGGACTTATAGAATGTATGCTCGTGACAAAAATCATCCTTGTATTGTGATGTGGTCACTTGGTAATGAATCGCACGGAATTCTGAATCACGATTATTGTTACAAAAGGCTTAAAGAATTAACAGGTATTCCGATCCATTATGAAGGTGCAAGCCGAGTTGACAGATGGGCATATGATATTATTTCACAGATGTATCCGCCTCAGGATTTAGTGAAAAAAGTTGCTAAAGGTAAGGGTGCAGAAGAAAAATTCTATGGTAAACCTTATTTCCTTTGTGAATATGCACACGCAATGGGCGTTGGGGCAGGCGAAACAGATGAATATGTTAAATCATTTTTGAAAGCAGACAATATTCTTGGTGGCTGCGTATGGGAATTTGCAGATCACGCAGTATATCATCAAGACGGTAAGTACAAATATACTTACGGCGGTGACCATAACGAAGAAGTCCACGATGGAAACTTTTGCATTGACGGATTGTTTTTTCCTGACCGCAAACCGCATGCAGGTGCTTTACAAATTAAAAATTGTTATAGACCAATCAGAGCAAAGCTGCTCAACGGCAACAAAATACGCTTTCAGTGTATAAATTATTTTGAAAGTGAGGCAGTAACTGTAAAATGGAAAGCACTCAGCATTGAAAATGAAGAAAGCGGAGAATTTGAACTGACCATTGCACCGCAGCAATCAAAAGCCATTTCTTTGAATATAAAAAAGCCTTATGATGCGATTGTTTTAAGATATTACAAAAACGGCAAAGAAACAGCAAGTGAACAGTTGACACTTGATACTACGCTGAAAGCATTTTCGCCAACGAATATTTCTCCGGTCATAAAGCACAGTGAAAACAGAACAATTATTGAATTCGACAAAGGCGAGGTTATTTGGGATTCTGACGCAGGTCAGATCGTCAGCTACAAATTAAATGACTGCGAGTTTATGAACCAATCGCCTTTAGGAAATATCGGATTTAATATCAGCTTGTTTCGAGCTCCGTTAGATAATGACAGGAATTATATTGAGTGGAATAAGTATATGCTGCATACAGAGTGTATGCAATTATTATCCTCAAATATTGTTCAAACTGAAAACGCCGTTGTTATTGAAAGCAATTATGCGCTTTCCACCATTTCTGTTAAAAATCTGATTAAAGCAAAAATCACCTATACCATTTTTGGTAACGGATGTATTCAAGCCAATGTTTTATGTACAGATAGCAAAAGGATTGTTCATTGCCCTCGTTTTGCCCTGACTTTTGAAATGAACCGAGAATTTGATACTGTTGAATATTTCGGACTTGGAGAAAGAGAAAGCCTTGCAGATTTCAAGGAACACGCAATGCTTGGAAAGTATAAATGCAAGGTGTGTGATTTATCGGAAAAGTACATCAAACCGCAGGAAAGTTCTATGCGATATGATACTCGATATTTTGATATTGTTAACAAGAATGGAATCGGGTTGGAATTTACAGCACAGGGCAAGACCTTTTCGTTTAGCGCAGATCATTTCACATCTTATCAATGTGCAAAAGCAAAGCATCAGGAAGATTTGGATAGCTTTAACACAACAGTGATACATATTGACAGCTATATGTTAGGTACGGGTTCAAATTCCTGCGGACCTATGCCAAGTAAAAAATATGTTAAAAATAATCTGAAAGGCGAAAAATTGCAGTTTATTATTAAACCGCTTGGCTAATAAAATTTATATTTCTTGTTTTGAAAATGAAAATATATTATTCTTTTTAGCAAATGGATAGAATACTTATGTTTACAAAATATTTATTTTGCTATTTTACAGGCAATGAGCCTGTAAATGAGAGCGTACATTTTGCGGTATCTGAGGACGGATACCATTTTAACGCACTTAACAACAATGAGAAAATAATAACGCAGACTTTGGGCAAAAAATGCTGTCGTGATCCGTTTATTTTCAGAGATGAGGATAATTTGTTTCACATTATTGCAACCGATATGAGATGTTATGACGGCTGGAACAGCAACAACTCCATGGTGATTTGGGACAGCGCCGACCTTGTAAATTGGACAAACGAGAGAATTATAGACTTTTCGCAATTTGCCAAAACAAAATCGGCTGACAGGGTTTGGGCGCCTCAAATTATATATGATAAATTCAAAAAAGAATATATGATTTATTGGACTCATCACAACGCCGATGATGAGCTTGATACAATCACATGGTATGCCTATACAAAAGATTTTTCCGCATTAACTACCGAGCCCGATGTACTGTTTAAGCCAAAAAGCAATATGTGTGCCATTGACGCAGATATTATTGAGGCAGACGGAAAATACTGCCTTTATCAGGCCGACGGCGAAAAAGAAGGAATTTGCTATGCTGTTGCGGACAGACCCGACGGGCCATACTTTGAGCCTGATGACAATAAAGTATCCGTTGCCGATACTGCGCTTGAGGGGAACTGTATTTACCGAATCCTCGGCACGGATAAGTATGTAATGATTGCAGACCAATTCAAAGCAGGCGGATATTTTATGCAGGAAACAACCGATATGCTTCATTTTAAAAGGGTTTATGATTTTTCTCTTAATCATCTGCTCCCGCGCCACGGCTCAATGCTCCATATAACCGATGAAGAATATAACAGATTAATAAAAAGCTATAAATAATCATTAAAATCAAAGGACAAAGTGATATAATGAACTTCATAGGAATTGATTTGGGTACATCGTCTGTAAAAATGATTCTGACCGACGAAAAAATGAATATCATAAAGCAGGTATCAAAAGCATATCCGCTTGACTTTTCCGAAGACGGCAAAAGCGAGCAAAATCCCGCCGATTGGTGGAACGCCGTTAAAGAGGGACTTTGCGAATTAACTTCGGATAACACCGGCGGCATTGCAGGTATCGGCGTCGGAGGTCAGATGCACGGACTTGTTATGCTTGACGAAAATTATAATGTTATTCGTCCGGCTATTCTCTGGAACGACGCGAGAACAGGTAAGCAGACCGATTTTCTCAACAACACAATCGGCAAAGAAAACCTGCAAAAATTAACGGGCAATATTGCTTTTGCGGGCTTTACCGCAACTAAAATCCTTTGGGTAAAGGAAAACGAACCCGAAAATTTCGCAAAGTGCGCCAAAATATGCTTACCGAAGGATTACATAAATTTTATGCTCACCGGCGTTCTTGCAACAGATGTCAGCGACGCTTCGGGAACTCTGCTGTTTGACGTTGAAAAACGCCGTTGGCGCTATGAAATGCTTGAGCTTTGCAATATATCAAAGGATATGCTGCCAACCGTTTACGAAAGCAGAGAGCCTATAGGCAGAGTTAAACCCGAACTCGGACTCGGCGGAAACATAACGGTTTGCGCAGGCGCAGGGGATAATGCCGCTGCGGCAATCGGAACGAATACCGTTTATGACGGTCAATGCAATATTTCGCTCGGCACAAGCGGAACCGTTTTTGTTCCGACCGAAAATTATGTAAAAACAGATAATCCTGCGCTCCATTCTTTCTGCCATGCAAACGGAAAATATCATTTAATGGGCTGTATTCTTTCTGCCGCAAGCGCAAACAAATGGCTTGTGGAAAATATTTTTAATACGGATGATTACGGTAAGAATACAGTCGGGCTGAACGCCGCCGAGGCGAGCAAGCAGATTTATTTTATGCCTTATCTTTCCGGCGAAAGATGTCCGCATAACGATTCCCATATTCGGGGCGCTTTTATAGGTTTGTCGCTCAATACCGAAAGAACGGATTTGCAGACCGCGCTTTTTGAGGGAGTCTCTTTTGCGATTAAGGACTGCGTAAGTCTTATACAGAACGGTGTGAAAAAAGCTACCGTTTGCGGCGGCGGCACAAAAAGCAGGCTTTGGATGGAAATTCTTTCAAATGTTCTTGCAACGGAGATAAGCGTTATCAATAACGAGGGCCCTGCGCTCGGCGGAGCAATACTTGCGGCACAGGCTGCGGGACTTAACCCACAGGTTAAAAACGATATTTTATATACGGTTGAGCCCGATGAAGAGCTTGTTAAGATTTATAACGGCAAATACAAAAAATTTAAAAAATTATATCCTGCGTTAAAGGATTTTTATAAGGAGGAAAATTAAATGAATATCCCGAATGTTAAACTCGGCATTGTTGCCGTATCACGCGACTGTTTTCCCATTGAATTAAGCGAAAAACGCCGCAAAGCTATTGTAGAGGCTTATAACGGAGAGCTTTACGAATGTCCCGTCACGGTTGAAAATGAAATTGACATGCAAAAGGCGGTTGAAGACGTGAACCGGGCGGGCTGTAACGCTCTTGTCATCTTTTTGGGCAACTTCGGCCCCGAAACGCCCGAAACCCTTATTGCAAAGAATTTTGACGGGCCTTGTATGTTTGTTGCCGCCGCCGAGGAAAGCGAAAACGACTTGATAAACGGCAGGGGCGACGCATACTGCGGTATGCTCAACTGCTCATACAATTTGGGCATGCGTCATCTTAACGCCTATATACCCGATTATCCCGTAGGTACGGCGGACGAAATCGCAGATATGATAAAGAATTTTGTCCCGATTGCAAGAGCCGTTATTGGCGTTAAAAATCTTAAAATAATCACCTTCGGTCCAAGGCCGCAGGACTTCTTTGCATGCAATGCGCCCATAAAGGGACTTTATGAATTGGGCGTAGAGATTGAGGAAAACAGCGAACTGGATTTGCTTGCTTCCTATAAAGAGCATAAGGGGGATCCGAGAATCCCCGCTGTTATGAAAGAAATGGCGGAGGAAATGGGAGACGGGAATTTCTACCCCGACCTTAACGAAAGAATGGCGCAGTATGAGCTGACATTGCTCGATTGGGGAGAACGTCATAAGGGCAGCCGAAAATATGTCGCTTTTGCAAACAAGTGCTGGCCCGCGTTTCCGAGTCAGTTCGGTTTTGAACCTTGCTATGTTAATTCCCGTCTTGCCTCAAAGGGTATTCCCGTTGCCTGCGAGGTTGATATTTACGGCGCTTTGAGCGAATACATAGGCGCTTGCGCAAGTCTTGACGCGCTTACGATTCTCGACATCAACAACTCTGTTCCGAAAGATATGTATGAAAAATACATTAAGCCGTCAACCGATTATAAACTGACGGACACATTTATGGGCTTCCATTGCGGCAACACGCCGAGCTGTAAAATGTGCGACGGCAGAGCGATAAAATATCAGCTTATTCAGCACAGAGTTCTTGAACCCGCAGGCAGCGAACCGGACATAAGCCGCGGCACGCTTGAAGGGGACATTGCCCCGGGCGATATTACGTTTTTCAGATTGCAGTGCGACAGCAAAGGAACGTTGCGTTCGTATATTGCGCAGGGTGAAGTGCTTGATGTTCGCACAAAATCATTCGGCGGCATAGGCGTTTTTGCCATACCCGAAATGGGCAGATTTTACCGAAATGTGCTTATTGCAAAGCGTTATCCGCATCACGGTGCGGTTGCGTTCGGCCATTACGGCAAAATACTCTCGGAGGTATTCGGATATTTAGGAGTTAAGGATATTGCATATAACCGACCCGCAAATCTTCCTTATCCCGACGAATTACCGTTTAAATTCTAAAAAGAGAATATACTATGATTAACAATAAATATTACAAAAAATGCATAACATTCGGCAGAGCGACGGAAGGACTGCGTGCTGATTTTCAGGAGCAGTTAAGAGAATTGCAAAGCGAAATAGGCTTTGAGTATATACGCTTTCACGGATTGTTTCACGATGATATGGCAGTCTATGACGAGGACAAAAACGGTAAGCCTGTTTTATGGTTTGGCTACATAGACAAACTGTTTGATTTTCTTTTATCTGTCAATATAAAGCCGTTTGTTGAACTCGGCTTCATGCCCTGTAAAATTGCAACTGTAAAAAACACAGTTTTTTGGTGGCAGGCTAACGGATGCCCTCCGACCGATTATGATAAGTGGCATTACCTTGTGAATGAAACCGTTAAGCATTTAACGGAGAGATATGGTGCTAACGAGGTTAAAACCTGGTATTTCGAGGTCTGGAATGAGCCGAATTTAGGTTCATTTTTCAGAGGAACGCAAGAAGAATATTTCAGGCTTTATGAGGTATCTGTTGACGCTGTAAAATCAATTTGCAAGGATTATCGTGTTGGCGGTCCTTCAACAAGCGGAGCAGATTTCAGAGAGGGTTTAGGCTATCTGAAAGCGTTTATAGATTTTTGCGACAGCAAAAAATTGCCCGTTGATTTCTTTTCTGCTCACCCTTATCCTACCTGCTGGGCACTTGATGAAGAAGGCGCAGAGCATATGGGATATATCAGCAAGGAGATTTGCATAGAGTTCCTTGATAATATCAAAAATATTGTTGACAATTCACCCTACCCGAATGCCGAAATTCATTTGACAGAATGGAACTCCTCACCAAGTCCGAGAGATTTAATTCACGATACACCCTTTATGACGCCGTTCATTTTGTATAATATAACCCAAAATTTTGGGAAAGCAGATAGTTTGGGCTTTTGGACATTTACAGATATATTTGAAGAAAACGGGCCCGGAAAGCTTCCGTTCCACGGCGGTTTCGGATTAATTAATGCCGAAGGTATAAAAAAGTCCTCCTATTGGGCATATTGGCTGCTTAACAAATTAGGTGATAATATAATAGAAATCACAGATAATTTCATTATAACAAAGCAAAATGATGAATATAGAATCATCATATGGAATTATTGTTATTATACCGATGAATTCGCAAACGGAGACAGAAAAAGACTGAATGATACCGAAAGAGACGCTGTGTTTAATCTGAAAAACATCGAAATAAATATAACCCTTGACGGAACATATACCGGGACAGTCTACACTCTTGATGAAAGCACTTGTGCATATCATAATTGGTTAAGGTTAAATGCGCCCGAATATCCTACTCAAAATGAGATCGACATATTAAAGGCAAATTCCAAACCGAAGGAAGAGCAAATCACGCTTTCTGATATTACCGAAATAATGAAACCTCACGAGGTTAAGATGTATTTAATTCGTAGAAATTAGGAAAAATTAAAGCTGTATTATCTAAATTTGTTCCTTTCGGCGGAGATTTTAGTAGGTAAGAGGGAACGGCAACGATAGTTTTGCCGTTGATGAAAACGGCAATCAACTGCAAAACTATCATTAATGAACAGCACAAGCAGGATTTACAGAAAACTTTTTAAAATATTGTGTAAACCTCCCAAAAGGTGTTTCTGCGAGTGAAAAATTCCTTGTGTCAACAGTTTGGCAACGCTTTTAGATAATTAAAAAAAGAGCTGTCGGTTTTTTGTAATCCGACGGCTCTTTTTGTTGTTATATCATATTAAAACGGCGAAAATCCCTTTCAATATATTCTGCTTTTCTAAAGGACAAGGTCTTTCTCGTTTATCAGGCGATACCGATACCTGTCAGCTTAAACCTTTGGCATATTGTAACACATCATTGACAAGCCAACATTACACGCCAAGCAGCCCTATTCTATTAGATTATCCGCATGGTTTATTCCCGCCGACATTACAGAGCTTATCAAATTATTTGAACGTCGACCAAATAAATTTTCCGAACTGCCGTATATACTCGGACTACAGGCATAACCTATTGACTTGTAATTATAAAAGTATTGCATTTACAATACTTTTATGGTATAATTACAACACATTAAGGAGTGATTGCTTTGTCATTTACATATAAACCGTTATGGAAGCTGCTTATTGACAAGGAAATGAGCAAAAAGCAGCTGATGGAGAGAACCAATATCTCGAAATCCACCATGGATAAAATGGGAAGAAACGAGAGGGTGTCGATGGAAATACTCGACAGGCTGTGTTCTTATTTTTCATGTGATATTTCCGATATTATTGAGCATATTGACGAGGTGAAAAAGTCATGAATTATATCGGATCCAAATATTCGCTTCTTGATTTTATCCACAAAACAATATCCGAGGTCACAGGCTATGCTTCGGGCGACGGGTTTATATTTGCCGACTTGTTTGCCGGAACCGGCGTTGTAGGGGCAAGTTACAGAAAAGAAGGCTGCTATGTCATCTCAAACGACATTCAATACTACAGTTATGTTATAAATAAATACTGTATTGAAGGCAGCGAAAATGCAAACGCTTCATTGATTAACGAATTGAATTCTTTAAGCGGGACAGAGGGATTTGTTTATAAGAATTATTGTGCGGGTTCAAATTGCGGCAGAAATTATTTTACCGATGAAAACGGCAAAAGGTGCGACGCAATAAGAATCAAAATAGAAGAATTATATAATCAAAACAAGATATCCGAAGAGATTTATTTTGCGCTTTTGGCGGGGCTTATCAATTCAATAGACAAGTATGCAAATACCGCGTCGGTTTACGGGGCTTTTCTCAAGCATATAAAGAAATCGGCTCAAAAGCAATTCAAATTGGAGCTGCTGCCCCGCATAGAAGGCCCCAAAGGGAAAGTTTACAACGAAGATATAAACGAGCTGATAGCGAAAGTCCATGGCGACGTTTTATATCTTGATCCTCCGTACAACTCAAGGCAGTATTGCGCAAATTATCATGTTCTTGAAACCATAGCGCGATATGATAACCCCGTATTGAAAGGAAAAACCGGACTTCGGGATTCAAATGGTCAAAAAAGCAAATACTGCTCTAAAAGAACATTGGCAAGCGAATTTGAAAATTTAATTGCAAACGCAAAATTCAAATATATTTTTTTGAGCTACAACAACGAAGGATTAATGGATATCGACGCGATAAAAAAGATAATGTCGAAATACGGCGCTTATAAATGTTTTACGCAGTCTTACAAACGCTTTAAGGCGGATAAAGACGAAAACCGTAATATTTCCGGCAGCGAAACAGTCGAGTATTTACACTGTTTAATTAAGGAGCGTTAAAATGGGCAAATATAATGATTTGGATTTATCCAAATGGCGGGAATATACGGATATTGAAACCGATTCTTTATGGATAATAGATAAACGGGATAATAGCGGCGCGCACAGCGGAAGCTATCATGGCAACTTCGTTCCTCAAATTCCGCATCAATTGTTTTCAAGATATACCAAAAAAGGTGATTGGATTTTGGATCCGTTTATGGGCAGCGGCACTTCGGTTATCGAGGCGCAGCGAATGGGACGCAATTCAATTGGGATTGAGCTCCAACTCGATGTTGCCAAGGAGGCTTATGACAGAATTGTCACAGAGAAAAACAATGACGTAAAGACGAAAATAATAGTTGGCGACAGTCAAACATATGATTTAAATGCGGTATTAAATTCCATAAACACAGATAAGGTTCAATTTGTTATATTGCATCCTCCGTACTGGGATATAATTAAGTTTTCCGAAAGCCCCAATGATTTATCAAATTGCGGCAGTATAAACGACTTTTTGGACTCCTTTGGCAAAGTGGTTGACAACGCAACGGCCGTTTTGGAAAAAAACAGATATTGCGCTGTGGTTATAGGAGATAAATATGCCAACAGTCAGGTGATTCCTCTCGGCTTTTACTGTATGAATTTAATGATTGAAAAGGGATTGCTGTTGAAGGCTGTTTTGGTCAAGAATTTCGGAGAAACAAAAGGCAAATCAAACAAACAGGGAATATGGCGTTATCGAGCGTTGGCAAGCGATTTCTACATATTTAAGCATGAATATATTTTTGTATTTAAAAAGGTAAAGTGAGCTGTATCACTTTACCTTTAATTTACATATGTTATAAAACTCTCTCAAAACAAATGCGTTCTTCGCTTATATCAAAAGCGTAATACTCCGTAGAATCAATAAACGTGTATGAATAAGGATTGTTAAACTCTTTTTCGGCAATATGCTTAATTATTTTCTCATCGGTCGTTTTGGCAGCTATAATGCAAGGGGAAATAGTTATCGGCTTCCCGTTATAGTTGGGTATAATATAATCAAACAACCATTTGATATACCAATTAAGCTGATAATCGACAATATTTTCCGTAGGCTTCTCGTCTTTAAGCTCAATAACCTTAAAGCAAATATTATCAATGTTGTCCTGCTTTATTAATATGTCTATTCGCTGCATACCTACTCCGCAAGAAACCTCGTTGCCTATCCAAATGTCGCTTTCCGGAAAGTCCAATAAATCTAACGAATGTATATTCTGTAAAATAAACGCCTGCAAATGCGTTTCAAACGCATTATTCCTGTTTGCTTTATATAACAGTCTGTTTGTAATCGACAGAGAATTTTGCCTGCCCGTATAATTCGGTTCGCTGCCGCTTTCCGAGATTTCATTCAGCAAAGAGTCATATGTATAGCCGTCGGATATCGGAAGGCGCTCGCTTTTTCTTTGCAATTTTGATAACAGATCGCAAAATTCAAAATCGGTAATCATTGTACAGCCGCGATTTCCCTTTAGCTTTCTGTAAATTAAGCTCCAGCACAGTTCAAACGGATTGCTCTTGCCCTCCAGGGAATCCAGGTATTCGTGTTCCGTTACGCCCTTTTTATATACGCCGTAATCGGAGGGTTCAATAAGTATGCGATATGACAAGCCCTTTCCCAGCTCGTTTTTCAAGTAATTATTATTATCGTTTTCATCAAAGAAAGCCTTTGATTTTGCCTTAAAAACCCCAAAGAACCTTCCCTGCTTATCATTGGACGCTTGCAAATAAAAAATTATATTATCTCCAATTTGTATTCTTGAAATATCGGCTATCATCCCTACCAAATTACGTTCGGCGGAGGCGTTATACCGAACGCAGGGATTATATAAAAAAGGCGTTTTTTTATCCCCCGCACCTGTGCCGGCGAACATGTATTCCAAGTGATATTTAAATGTTTGCTCGTTTACAATAAAAACATGAGTATTCATATCATTTCTCCGTTAAATGTTCTATGAATTCAAATATGTCATACCTTAATCCAAGTTTGTTATACCCTAAACCAAACGCGCATTTCCTTTTCGCCCGAATTATTCCAGGCAAAATAGGGGATAAGCCGTAAATTTTCCTCGGTTTCCTCGGGCTTGCGGTATTCCGTATAAAGTCCCGCAGAATTTGAAGAAAGCTTTTTAAAGCCTGCATTCAGGAGCGTTATGGGATTTCCGCATATCTCGCCCTGTTCGGGGCTTATTTTTTTCTCCGTGTTCAGGCGGTACAGCGCAAGCTCCTCGCCCTCGGCGCAATAAACCAAAGGCCCTCTCATAACCGCCGCCTTGCCGAGACATTCTCTCACTCTCTTGTCGGCTGTCATAATACGAACGGGCATAGGCAGGCTCAGTCTTATTTCTTCCTCACCCTCCCAAATGCCGGAAATATACAGATAGCCGTCCTTTTCTTTTTGAATTTTGCCGTCCGGTAGGGAAATTTCAATCAAATCCTTGTCCGTCCAATGCGGTATTCTTATCGCAAACGAAGCGTAAGCTGCGCTCGGCGCGGTTATTTTAAGCTTAACGCCGCCGTCAAACGGCATATCCGTTTCAACGCTTAATTTGAGCGAAACGCCGTCCACCTCCTTGGTAAATTCACAGCCCATAAAGAGATTGAGCCACACCGTGTTTTTATCCTCGGTAATTGCATAGGAAGCTACGGATTCTATAAGCCTTGCCAAATTCGGAGGGCAGCAGGCGCAGCCGAACCATTTTTGGCGCCGACTCTTTACATGCCCGAGGCGGGAGTCTTTTCGGCAAGCTTCGGGTACGGTTTCAAGGGGATTTACATAAAAAAAGCTTTTGCCGTCCTGCGACATACCGGAAAGCACGCAGTTGTAAAGCGCCTGTTCCATTACGTCGGCATATTCTCCGCAGGGCGAAATTTCAAGCATACGCCTTGCAAAGAACACAAGCCCCACCGCAGCGCAGGTTTCGGCATATGCGGAATCGTTGGGCAAATCAAACGGATAGGAAAACGCCTCGCCCACGCAAGTGCCGCCTATTCCTCCGGTTATATACATTTTTTCTCTCGTAATACTGCGCCAAAGCTCGACGCAAGCCTTTTTCAGCGTTTCGTCGTCGGTAAGAGCGCCTACGTCCGCCATTCCCGAATACAAATAAACCGCCCTTACCGCATGACCCACAGCCTCTTTCTGCTCCCGCACCGGCATATGAGCCTGATGGTAAGCGTAACGGTTTAAATCGGGAGATTGCCGGTATTGCCTTCCCAAACGCCGAGCCTCGGCACGCCGCTCCTCGTCAAAGTAATTCGGGGATTGCCCTCGTCTGTCGATAAAAAGCTTCGCAAGCTCCAAATATTTCTTCTCTCCGGTTACGTTATATAGCCTTGCAAGAGCCATTTCGGCAATTTCATGCCCCGGATACCCGGGTATATCGCCCTCGGGGCCCATTCTTTCGTAAACATAATCCGCATAACGGCGGGCAACGGTAAGCAGCCCGTCCTTGCCTGCGGCTTCATAATATGCGCAAGCCGCCTCGATAAGATGCCCGAGGCAATACAGCTCGTGATTCGATTGTAAATTTGTAAAGGCGGCGTCCATACCGCAGAGCAGATAATAAGTGTCCAAATATCCGCAAGGGTGCTGCGCCGAAGCAATGAGCTTTACGGCTTCGTCTACAGTAGCTTCAAGCCCGGGGTCGGGACGCGTCGCCAGCGAATACGCGGCGGCCTCAATCCACTTGTATAAATCGGTATCCTGAAACAGAAAACCGTAAAATTTATCGGGCTGCGGCTGTTCGCCGTCACAAGGCCATACCTCAAAGCCCGGGTCGGAAAATTTCGCTTGCTTAAAATCCTCCCCAAGCTCCCTGCGTTTTTCGTTGAGCCTTGCGGCCGCCCTGAAATTATGTATGCAATAGCTTTTTGCCGCCGAGTCAATCTCATCGTTGAGAGCCTTCCACTGATACGGAATCATCTCACTGCGTACAAGCTCCTGAAGACGTCCCCAAAACGAATCGGTAATTTTAACTTTTTTAATATCCGCAGGTTTCATAGCGTTCCCCTTTTGACGAAAACTTTAAAAACAGGGCTTTCAATACAGCTTCTTTGACAGCACGAAGCAAGTCCAAAGCGCAATCACAAACAAGCCCTCGGCGGGGATTGCCAGCTTCGTGTACGGACATTTCCAGCCCTTATCCACGCAAAGGAAAATACTCCTCGTGACAAAAACGGTGGTCGAGAAGAAAAGCCCGCCCGCAAGCGAATACACGGGAGTTTTAAGCGCAAGCGTAAGGTAGAGCAAAAATGCGCCCAACGCAAAGGAAATGCCCCCGTAATAGACCCTGATTTCCGTTTTTCCGGCATTGTCAACGGGTTTAATTGAAAAGCTCTCGGCATTTTTGAGGGGTTTTGCGATAAACACTATCGCCATACCGAAAAAGTACCCCACCAATCCTATAACCGCAACCGCCGCGGGAATGTTTGACATAAAAATCTGTTTTAATTCAATCACGGTAATATCCTCCCAAATGATTTCTCGGCTATATTTTATCAAATACGGTATATATAATCAAGAAGAATTTGCCCTCGGGCAGTGAAGTATGTTGACTTTTTGCAAACGGCAACATACCCCCGCCGCCTTGACTTTACGCATAAATTATTATATAATAATTTTTAAGTAGGAAAATAAAACTAAGGATGATAGATATGCTTAAAAATACTGAGAAATCCCTTGACAAGCTTGTTGCTTTAAGCAAGACGAGGGGTTTTGTTTTTCCGGGCAGCGAAATTTACGGCGGGCTCGCCAATACTTGGGACTACGGCCCTCTCGGCGTTGAGCTGAAAGAAAACATAAAAAAGGCGTGGCGCAAGAAATTCATTCAGGAAAACAAATATAACGTCGGGTTGGACTGCGCTATCTTGATGAACCCGCAAACCTGGGTGGCTTCCGGTCATCTCGGCGGATTTTCCGACCCGCTTATGGACTGCTGCGAGTGCAAAACCCGTCACCGTGCGGACAACCTTATTGAGGAATTTGACGGCACAAACACAGCGGGCTGGACTAACGAACAGCTCAGCGCATACATTGAGGAAAAAAATATCCCCTGCCCCAACTGCGGCAAGCACAATTTTACCGACATTAGGCAGTTTAACCTTATGTTTAAGACCTTTCAGGGCGTAACCGAGGATTCCACCTCGGAGATATACCTGCGCCCGGAAACTGCTCAGGGCATTTTTGTGAATTTCCAAAACGTACAGAGAACAACGAGGCGCAAAGTACCGTTCGGTATCGCGCAGGTCGGCAAGTCTTTCAGAAATGAAATCACTCCCGGCAAATTCATTTTCAGAGTGCGTGAATTTGAGCAAATGGAGCTTGAATTTTTCTGCAAGCCCGGCACTGACCTTGAATGGTTTGATTATTGGCGCGCTTTCTGCCGTGATTGGCTGTATTCGCTCAATATCAATCCCGAAAATTTAAGGCTCAGGGATCACGACCCCGAGGAGCTTTGCTTCTATTCAAAGGCGACTACGGATTTTGAATACCTGTTCCCGTTCGGTTGGGGCGAGCTTTGGGGCGTTGCGGACAGAACCGATTACGATTTAACTCAGCATATCAAAACAAGCGGAAAATCGCTTGAATATTTTGACCCGGTTACAAATGAAAAATACGTTCCCTACGTTATCGAACCGTCGCTGGGCGTTGAACGCCTGTTCTTGGCGCTGCTTTGCGAGGCTTACGACGAGGAAACGGTGGACGGGGAAAAGAACGACTCAAGGGTTGTTATGCACTTCCACCCGGCTATTGCGCCGGTAAAGGCGGCGGTGCTTCCGCTTTCAAAGAAGCTCGGCGAAAAAGCGGAGGAAATATACACGGAGCTTTCAAAGCATTTTAACGTTGAATACGACGACGCAGGCTCCATAGGCAAAAGGTATCGCCGTCAGGACGAAATAGGAACGCCGCTTTGCATTACGGTTGATTTTGAAACCGTAGGCGACGAAAACACACCGGCGGATAATTGCGTTACCGTTCGCGACAGGGACACTATGCGGCAGGTCAGAATACCTGTTTCGGAGCTCCTTGGTTATATTGAAGAAAAAATAAAATTTTGATACATACCGGAGGATTACTCTATGGCACAGACCGACGGCAAGAGAATGCTCTTGATTATTAACCCCGTTTCGGGTAAAAAGCAGGGCGGCAAATACGCCCAAATGCTTATAAACAAATTTTCCGCCGCAGGCTTTGACATTAAGGCGGTATATACCAAAATTGACGAAAACGCTTACGACATTACCGTTAAACACGGCTCGACCTTTGATTTAATAGTCTGCGTCGGGGGGGACGGAACGCTTAAAGAAACCGTAGGCGGCATTAATACACTGAATAAGGATATCCCGATAGGTTATATACCGATGGGTTCGACAAACGATTTTGCCCATTCCCTGGGTATTTCCGACAAGCCGGAGGAAGCGGCGGAGGCGGTAATCAGCGGCGAACCTCATTATGTCGACGTGGGCAAATTCGGCGATACTTCGTTTATATATGTAGCCGGCTTCGGCAACTTCACCGCCATATCCTACAGCGCAAGCATAAAGCTTAAAAATATGTTCGGCAAAAGCGCTTACTACCTTATGGCGGTAAAGGAATTTTTCAAAATGAAGGGCTACCACGCCCGTGTGGAAGCGGACGGTGAAAGCTTTGAAGGCGATTACTTTTACGCCGAAGCGTCAAATTCCTACAGCGTGGGCGGGCTTCCGATTTTGCACAATATCGGGGTAAGATTTGACGACGGGTACCACGAGCTGTTGCTTGTTAAGATGTTCAGGAGCCCGAAGGAGTTAATGAAGCTTGCAAAATCCGTTATTTCCAAGGATATAACGCACAACGATATGGTAGTGTTCAGGCATTGCAAGAATATACGTTTTATGTTTGACGACCCGACTCCTTTTACCCTTGACGGCGAATTCGGCGGCGAGCAAACGGATATACTTATAAAAAATCAAGAGCATGCTTTCAGGATATTTACGCTTAATCCCTTGCCGGTGGACGGCGACGCGGCGGAAAGTCCCGACCTTGCCGTTATAAACGACGGCGAAAAAAATTGAACATAAAATTAAAACGCTCGTCGGACGGGCGTTTTTTAATTTAAAAATTACCTTAATTTTTACGCTGTAAAGCCTTTCGCT
>CANRIZ010000031.1 GCA_947630835.1 uncultured Clostridia bacterium
TTCTTATTATAACTAAAATAAGCATAGTCTGTATACCAACTGTTGCAAGTTGTAGACTATGCAAATATTGTACCAAAAAAGGAGAAGCGCTGTGAAAAAGATAAAAAGTGAAACTGCGAAGAAATTAAATATTTTATTAATCGCCGTGCTTGTAATTGGTTTGGGCGCTTCGGGACTTTTGAATATTTACTTATACAGGACTAACAAAAGAGTAAAAAATTCGGTAGCCTATTCGCTGTCGGACGACTATCTTTTAAACCAAATAATTATAACGAAAAACGCCAAGGAGAACGAGAAAAAGTTAAGCGAATTTAAATATGCCGCCGACGATAAAGACGGTAATTTAAGCTATGCCGCTAACGGCGGATTTTCGTTTTCGGACGCCGAAATAATCAAAAAGGTTAAAAAGGTTAATCAACTGCCCGATTATCCTAACGGTTGTGAGGCGGCAAGCGCAACTATGCTCTTAAATTATTACGGAGTTGAAATTACCTTAAAAGAATTTATAGAAAAATATCTGCCGAAAAAGGATATTTACCAAAAGGACGGCTCACGCTTCGGACCCGACCCGTCGCTTTACTATGCCGGCGACCCCGCAAGCAAGGAACACGGCTGGGGCTGTTACGAGCCGGTAATTGAAAGCGCCGTTAGCAGAATACTTTACGATAAAAACATAAAAAACCTGTATGTTCAGAGCTTAAACCAAAAACCGATAAACGAATTGCTGTATAATTATCCCGTTGTAATATGGGTAATTAACGATTACGGCGAGGCGGAAGGCTTTTCCCAATGGTACAGCTATGACAAAAAGAAAACCTATACCTATTCAAACAAAACCCATGCCGTGCTTTTGACGGGGCAGGATAAGAACTTTTATTACATTGCCGACCCTTTAAAGAGCGAAGAGATAACAAAGGTTGAAAAAAGCAAGCTCGAAAAAAGCTACGACTCCATGGGCAGACAAGCTGTTACGATTTACAACATTAATTCGTCTTACAAAGGCGCAAATTGAATTTTTAATAATTTACTTTCCTCCCTTTTTGTGATATAGTAATTTTATCGGCGAAGCAAGGAGGAGAAGCATATGAAAAAGAAATCAAAGGCAAAACCTATAATTATTGTCGTTGCCGTCGTGGCGGTTGCGATTATTGCGGCAATAGTTTTTAATGTCGCGTCCGACCTCAAAAAAGAGGAACAGTTGAATAATGAAATAGATTCGTTATATACCTTGTTAAACACCTATCCTCTTGATTACGAGGCTTTGGACAAGCATTTATCCGCCGTTGTCACTACGGATGATTATGCAAAGGTTGAAAAAGCGGTTAAGGATTATTCCGCGGACTTTGTAGACTGTATGAAGCAGTTTGACGAATTGATAAACGATGAAACCTTAACGAATGCTATAAGCATTGAAAATATCAAAAAAGACGGTCCTGATTTTACCGAAACCAAAAAGAAATTGGGCGAATCCAAGTCATCGCTTGAAAAGGTTTTGACCGATATTTCCGATTACCTTACAGAGAAAGTCGCTATGTCCTACATAAAGGATATTGAGTTGGACGATTATTATAAGGATATTTATAAGCGGTATGTTCTCGGAGACAATTTATCCGAAATGAAATCTGCCAGAGATGAAATAGTTAAAAACTTAAACGATGTTAAAGCTCTGATAGAAAACGAAGAAGAAACCGTCAATTTCCTTGTTAAAAATAAGGGGAAGTGGGAAGTTGAGGACAATCAGCTTGCGTTTTATTCGGATTCGTTATCCAAACAGTATAACGATATAGTATCAAAAATAAAGGAAATGTAACAATGTAAAGCCTATTGTTACTTTTAATTTCCGTTGCGATTTTAACCGTTCGCCGAAAATAAAAACTCGAACCTTTTACGGCTCGAGTTTTTTGTTATGTGTTTTTTAAATTTTCGCTTATACAACGGGCTTTACGACAAACTTGAATTTAATTTCGCCGTCAAACGTAAACCTGTACTGCGGTAAGGTGTCCGGACCGCAGCTGTTCGAGCCTACGCCTCTGTAAAATCCGTCTATGCTGAGGAAGGTTGTATGCTCGTCGCAAAGATCTTCCCTGTGCTGAGCCTTAACAAGTGACGCTTGGGTGTAATTGTGAACGCTGAAGCTGAATTTCGGCGCGCCCAAAATCATAATTCCCTTGCCCTCGTCGTCGGTCAGGCTAAGATATTTTACTCCGCCGTGGTTTCCGTTATCCTGCGGCATAATGTAAGGCTCGTGCATTTCCCCGACAGCAGCTTTGTAAACGCCCGTTTTTGCCTGACGGTTAAAGTCGCAAACATTTTCTTTCGGACCTCTGCCGTAGTATTCGGCATTTTTGAATTTTTCGGGAAGCTCAACCGTAAGACCGAATCTCGGTATATCCTTATCTGAAAATGCGTGCCTTGAAAGCGAAGCGGTGATTTCAACGGTGCCGTCGGAATAAATTATGTATTTTATTACGCTTTCGTAAAGCTTTGTTTTTTCCGATACTATGCCGTATTTGACTGCGACCGTTACGTTTGCGTCGCGTTTCTCATACGAAATATCCTTAAACACAGGCTTAGCCTTTTCAAGGCGCTTTTTGTTCCATTTTGTTGACCAGCCGTGCGTATCGTTGTCAATGGGCGCTCTGAAAACATTGGGCAGAAAGCCCTTTGCGCCGTCGGCGGGATTGGGATTGATAAGCTCCGTTTCGCCGGCGGTATAGCTTAATAATTCGCCGCTTGCTTTGGAAAATACGATTTTTCCGCCGGAGTACGCAATACCTATGCTGTCGTTTGACTCCATAACGGTAAGCGGTTTTTCCGAGGAAACGATAAATTCGCTCGGAACATCTCGCAGTACAATCTGCTCGCTTGCGATTTCAAAACCGCTTTCGTCCTTGTAATAAATATTAAGCTGATAATCCGCGCCGTCATCCTCCGGCTCTGCGGGGATTGCGACAAACTCCGTGCGGCAGGGGAGTATTTCCTTTTTAAAGCTGCCCGAGCGAACCGCGGCGCCGTCCTTGCAAAGCTCCCACTCAAACGTGATGTAATCGGTGCTTCTGAAACGGTTTGTGTTGGTAAAATTGTAATGGTTGTCATCAACTCTTTCACAAATTACCGGGCGGTAAATCGCCTTCATTTCGTATGCGCCCGTGTGAGGAGTTCTGTCCGGGTACATAAGGCCGTCAACGCAGAAGTTGCTGTCGTGCTTTCTCTCGTTATGATCCCCGCCGTAGGTGTATTCAAACTTGTATTTGTTGTTTTTATCGCTTAAATCGTGCCAAGCGGCATGATCCGCCCATTCCCAAATACAGCCGCCCATAAGGTTTTCGTATTTGTAAAAGATTTTCCAGTAATCTTCAAGGCAACCGGGCCCTACGCCCATAGCGTGGCAGTATTCGCACAGGAAAAGCGGTCTGCCTATATACTTTTTGCCTCTTGTATGCTTGCCGGTTTTTTCGCAAAGCTCGGAGCTTGTGTACATTTCGGAAATTACGTCGTAACCTACGCGTTTAGTCCTTATGGCGCCTTCGTAATGCACGGGAATTTCCGGGCAAATGCCGTTTAAGAACATATAGCAAACGTCCTGACAGCTGTAACCGCCCGATTCGTTGCCGAGCGACCACATCGTTATGGAAGGATGGTTTCTGTCGCGGTAATACATACGGCAAACCCTGTCCATATACCTGTTTGCCCATTTTAAATCGTTGCTTAAAAGATTGGGCTTGTGTAAGGAGTTCGGACCTATGCTTCCGCAGCCGTGCGCCTCAATATCCGCTTCGTCAACTATATAAAAGCCCATAATATCCGCAAGGGTCAGGAGCATAGGGTCGGGCGGATAATGCGAGGTTCTTATGGCGTTTACGTTAAACTGCTTCATAAGCTTTAAATCGGTTTCAATTTCGTCTGCGGTCATAACATATCCGTTTTTCGGGTTGGTGTCGTGATGGTTTACGCCCTTGAATTTTATGGCTTTATTGTTAAACCTGAAAACTTCGCCGAAAATCTCAACCGTTTTAAAGCCGGTGTAGTTCCTTATAACGCTGACGGTTTTTGAATCCTTTATCAAGGAAATATACATCTCGTATACAGAGGGGATTTCCGCGTTCCACTCCTTAACGTTAAGGTTGCCGAACATAAAATCAACGTCGTCAAAGGCGGGCTGTTCGTCGCTTGCGATAAGCTTTTTACCGTCGTAAAGCTCGCATTTGATTTTGTAACCGTTGTATTTTCCGACTGCGTTTACGCATACGTTAAGGTCGTAGCTTGAGCCGCCGACTCTTTTTGTTTTTATTTCAAAATCGTTTATGTAAACCTCGCCGTATTCATACAGTAAAACGTCCCTGAAAATACCGTTTTCACGGAACATATCCTGACATTCGAGGTAAGTGCCGGTACACCATTTGCGAACAACCGCAACAAGCTCGTTTTCGCCCTTTTTAACGTTTTCGCTGATGTCAAATTCAGCCGTGTTGTGCGAGCCTTCGCTGTAGCCTATAAATTCGCCGTTTAAATATAAATCGAGGCAGGAGGCAACGCCGAGGAAAGAGATTATAAAGTTTTTATCCTTCACGCTTTCAAGCTCAAAGGTTTTTCTGTAAACGCCTACGGCAAAATCCTCGGGAAGCTCCGGTGGATAAAGCTCGAATTCATATCTTGTGTTAAGATAAACCGGGGGCTGATAACCCGTGCGCTGCCAGGTAGAGGGAACCTTGACCTTGCCGAATTGAATCCTGCTTGTGTCAAATCGGTTCGGCAAAATGCTCATTTTGTCGTAATATTTAAAATCCCATTCTCCCGAAAGCACGGTTACAGAGTCGCTTTTATAGCGTTCGGTAAGGCAGGTTGAAGCCTTCAGGGAACGAAGACTCTTGAACGGTATAGCATACGCCCTGGGTTTTAATTTGTTGATTTCAAAGACATCGAAATTTCTGTAATTGTCGTTAATTATTGAATATTCCATAACGTCCTCCGAAAAGGTTTTTTGATAACAAACATTCTATCATAAATAATCGTCGTTTGCAATTATTTAGCAATACTATTTTACTTTTTTTAAATTAATTCAGGTCGGGATTGACTGAATTGCCGATATGTGGTAAAATCAATGTGTATCATTTAAGACATTTTTTAGGAAAGACGGTTTAATAATGATAAAAACAAGCGTTAAGAACATTATTGTGACGCTCAAAAACGTTCCGTTGTTTTCCAATATGGACGACAGGGAGCTTTTGGATTTTGCCGTAAGATATTGCAGCGAAAAAAGCTTTAAAAGCGGCGGAATTGTTTTTCCCGACAAAAGCGGCGAAAAGCGGCTCGGAATAATCGGCAGGGGAACTGCGCAGATAAAAAACAGCAACGTAGTATTGGGCAAGCTGAAAGTCGGAGACGTTTTTGCGGCGGATTTTGTCTATTCAAATTACGCACGTTATACGAACAGTATTTCGGCGCTGTCGGAATGTAAGGCGGTTTTTGTTGAAAAAGCCGGAATAGACGCGCTTATTTCAAAAAGCTCTTATTTTGCGAAAAAATATATTTTTTATCTTTCTCAAAATATCGCTTCGCTGAATATGAAAATGGAGGCGTACACCTCTCATACGGCGGAGGAAAAGCTGCTTTCCTATTTAATGTCTGAGGCAAAGGGGAACACGGTTATTCTGAATTTGAAAATGACCGAGCTTTCCGAAAGATTAAACGTCAGCAGGTCAAGTCTTTACAGGGTTTTTGATAAACTCGAAAGCGGCAAAAGAATTTCAAGAGACGGTAATAAAATAACGCTTTTGCAGGATATATAAAAACAGGGTGTGAAAGTTCTATGGGCAAATTTAATAAGATTGATATTTTAACCTATGCCGCCATATCCGTAAGCGTCGTTTGCCTTGCGGTTACGGGATATATGCAGTACAATATCGGAAACAGCGTTAAAACGCTTGAAAACATCAACCAAGTCAGCGAATACGTTTCCGCCGCCGCACAAGAGTTTAAGACGGAAGACGTAAATTCGGCGGAGCCCGCTTCCGAAATCACGGTTCGGGAAATCAGTACAACCGTTCAGCCTACAACCGAAACGGCAACAACCGTAAAAAGCACGAAGAAAAGCGGCTATAACACAGCCGTGCCTAAGGCAAGCGGCGGGCAGACTAAGGCGAATAATTCCCAAAAGGAAAGCGGCAGTCAGGAAAGCTATGAAGAAGAAGCGCCGAAACAGCTTGACTCGGTATTTGTTTACAGCAAAAATTCCAAAAAATTGCACAGCAGGAGCTGTCCGTATGCGGCAAAGATAAAGGATGAAAACAAAATGAGCATAAGCGACGGCGAAGCTCAGCAGCTTCTTGATAACGGCTACAGCTTTTGCAGTTACTGTATGGGATACATAATTGAGGATTGAGTATGGAAGACGAGCAAAGAAGAAAAACGGCAACCCTTTATGCCTGCGTTGCCATTATGATTATGTCCGGCTTGGTATTGTTAAACCAAATCAGGCTTAACAATAATATCAAAAATATAGAGGAGGGCTTAACAAAAAGCGTCGAGATTAACTGGGCTGATGGCGGCAGTACCGTAGGCGGCGCCGAAGGTCAAATTGATTATAAGCAAAATATGCGGGAAAATTTAACCGACGCGGAAGGCTTTGCTTCACAAAGCAATCGGCAATCGGAAGTCGGGGCGGAAAATTCGGCTCGGGTTAATAACGGCGGCGAAGCTTCATACGATTATGTAGTAAACGTAAACAGCAAAAAGATACATTCTCCCGACTGTGCGTCGGCGTTAAAAATGTCCGAGAAAAACAAACGCTTTATATCGCAGTCGCAATTTGACGAATACATAAACAACGGTTATACCGTATGCTCCGTATGCGGCGCGGAGGGGTGAAACTCCGCTTGCCCTATAGTCATTTTAACAATAATTTTAAAGTCGAATTGTGCAAGTATTACTTTTGAAAATGCTCTTTAAACAAAAAATATTTTCATTTTTGTATAAATTGCAAATAAAAATTTCAAAAATATAAATAATTTACTTGCAAATTTGTAAAAGATTGTGTAAAATAGATAATAATAAAATTGTTCAATTTGCATATATTAATTTTGGAGGCTTTTTATGTCAAACAGGTTGTTTCAGGGTATAGTGCATCAGATGACGGATTCTATAGACAGAACCATTGGTGTTATAGACGAAACAGGTACGGTTATCTCAAGCAGCGAGCTTGGCAAAATCGGTGAGGTGCTTTCGCCGGAGGTCGCTTCCGTTTTCACCACGGCTACCGGAATGTTAAAATTCGGCGGCTATACATACAGGGCTTTCGGCGCTCATATGAATTCCGAATACGCGGTTTTCGTTTCGGGCGAGGATGAGCTTGCGGAAAGCTATACTTCGCTGCTCTCGGTTTCCCTTTCAAGCATAAAGCAATATTACGATGAAAAATACGACAGGGGCAATTTTATCAAGAACGTTATACTTGATAATATACTTCCCGGCGACATATACCTCAAAGCCCGCGAGCTTAGATTTAACAACGACGTTTCAAGAGTTGTTTTCTTAATCAGGATTACGGAAAAAACCGACGCTTCGGCGTTTGACGTTATTCAGGGGCTTTTCCCGGATAAAAACAAGGACTTTGTAGTTAATATTAACGAGTCCGATATTGCCCTTATTAAAGAGATAAGCAATACCGCGGACGCCAAGGTCCTCGAAAAGCTTGCCCGTTCCGTTGCCGACAGCCTCGGGGTTGAGTTCTATTCGCACGTACTTGTCGGTATAGGCACGATAGTCGAAAATATCAAGGACCTTGCAAGAAGCTTCAGGGAGGCTCAGGTATCTCTTGAGGTCGGCAAGGTGTTTGACATTGAAAAAACCATAGTCAGTTATGATAATCTCGGAATTGCAAGGCTTATTTATCAGCTCCCGACTACTCTTTGCGAAATGTTTTTAAGGGAAATATTCAAAAAGGGTTCTATCGAAAGCCTTGACCAGGAAACCTTGTTTACTATACAGAAATTCTTTGAGAATAACCTTAACGTTTCCGAAACCTCGAGAAAGCTTTTCGTTCACAGAAACACTTTGGTTTACAGGCTTGAAAAAATTAAGAAGCTGACGGGGCTTGACCTTCGCGAATTTGACGACGCAATAGTGTTCAAAGTAGCGCTTATGGTTAAGAAATATCTTGCTTCCAATCCCATAAAGTATTAATTCCAAACATAAATGAACGGTGTTGAAATTAACAAAAATTTCGACACCGTTTTGTGTATGATGCATAAATTAAACCAAGTATTTTGTCTATAATTACGAATATTATTAACTTTTAGTTAATTACATTAACAAAAAGGGCTTTTTGTGATATAATCTAACGATAAAAGGGTTAGTTTGAACATATCTTTAAATCGGTTTAAATCTTGAAAGCGAGGTTGGGTTGAGTGATTGAATTTGATAATGTTTCAAAAACTTATGATAACGGAACCGAAGCGTTAAGAAATGTAAATATAAGAATCGAAGACGGTGAATTTGTTTTTATTGTCGGCGCTTCCGGTGCGGGAAAAAGCACGTTCTTAAAAATAATGATGCGTGAGGAAGTGCCTAATAAGGGTACTGTTATTATTAACGGATATAACCTTAATTTGATGAAGAAAAAGCAGATACCGTTGTTTCGCAGAACTTTGGGCGTGGTTTTCCAGGATTTCAGGCTTATCCCCACAATGACTGTGTTTGACAATGTCGCATTTGCCATGAGGGTTATCGGCACAAAGGAAAAGGAAATAAGAAAAAGAGTACCGTATATTTTGAGCCTTGTCGGTCTTTCGTCAAAGGCAAGGCATCTTCCGACACAGCTGTCCGGCGGCGAACAGCAGAGGGTTGCTTTGGCGCGCGCTCTTGTCAATAACGCCGGCCTTATAATTGCGGACGAGCCTACCGGAAACATCGACCCCGAAATGTCATATGAAATAGTTGATTTGTTAAACCATATCAACGCAAACGGCACAACGGTCGTTATGGTTACGCATGAGCATAACCTTGTACGCCACTTCCATCACAGGGTTATTACCATAGATCAGGGTACGGTCGTTTCCGATACTCTCGATACGGACGAGCTTTCTGACGATTACGCAAAATTTGAAAAAAGCGAACCCGCTCCCGTACACAGCGTGGAAAGGCATCAGGCTTCCGACGATATTTACTATGATTTTGACGAATTGATTTCTTCCGAGGACGAGGAAAGAAAAGAAAAAATCAGGGACGTAATGACTCAGGAAATTAAAGTGGACGAGAATAAAATGAGCGATTTCTATATCCAGCCTAATGTTGACGCCGAGGTCGAGGATTTTATAAGCAATTACGGAAACGAAACCGAGAACGGAGGCAACGACAATGAGGAGTAATTCATTAAAATATCTGACGCATGAGGGCTTTCGCAACCTTTGGGTTAACAGGCTTATGTCTTTGGCGTCAATAACCGTTCTTATGGCTTGTCTTATAATTATAGGTATAGGCTCTATGCTGTATTTCAACCTTACCTCGGTGCTTGACAACGTTGAATCTCAAAACGTGGTTTTGGTATATATCGAGGACGGCGCAAGCGAGCTTGAAACCTCGGAAGTGGGCGTGCAGATAAAAAATATGCCCAATGTCGACGAATGTGTTTTCGTGCCCAAGGAGGACGCTTTTGAAAAGCAAATTCAAACCATGGGCGGCGACTCGGCATTGTTTAAAGGTTTTGAGGAAAGCCCGCTTCCCGACGCTTACAGGGTAACGATTAAGGACCTTTCGCTGTTCGAGCAGACCGTAAATCAATTAAAGTCGCTTGACCATATTCTAAACGTCAGGGAAAACAGCGACCTTGCTTCAAAGCTTGTTGCGGTGAGAAAAGCGGTCACCATAGCAAGCGTCGGTATAGTTACCATGCTTTTCCTTGTTGCGTTGTTTATAATTTCAAACACAATAAGAATTACAATGTTTTCACGAAAGCTTGAAATCAATATTATGAAAGCCGTCGGCGCAACCAACGGGTTTATAAGATGGCCTTTTATGATAGAGGGCGTTTTGCTCGGGCTTATAGCGAGCATTATTTCGGTATTCCTGCTTTGGGGAATATACGAGCTTGCGGCATATACTTTTGCTTCTGTCGTAGCAATGCTTAAAATCGAGCTTGTTGATTTTAAGGACTATTTCCTTTTCCTTTTCGGCGTTTTTGCCGTTATAGGTATGCTTACGGGTACAATAGGAAGTATGTTCTCCATGAATAAATATCTTAAAGAGCAAAGGAGTATTGTAAACAATGAATAAGTTTGGTTATTCCTTTTTGATTAAGAACATTTCGGTTTTAATGGTTTTGATATTGCTGTTTTCGGTAATGTCTGTAGGCGCAAGCGCCGAGAGGGATTTTCAGGCGGAAATAGACGCTCTTGAGGATAAAATAGACGCCAACAACTCAAGCGCTTCAAACAACAAGAAAACCCGTGAACAGCTTAATTCCGAGGTTCAAAATCTTCAACAGCAGATTGATATTTACAACGAAAAAATTTCATCCTTGGACAAGCAAATTGATGAAAAGAACGCCACCATCAACAAATATAACGATGAAATCAACGCTCTTAACGGCGAAATAGCTCAGACCAATACCGAAATTGACGGTCTTAATAAGCAGATTGACGAGGCTTACGATTTGCTTAAAGAGAGGCTCAGGGCGTCGTATATGGCGGGCGAGACTTCAACGCTTGAAATGCTTATGGGAGCCTCCGATTATGAATCGTTTTTAACAAGGCTTGAGCTTTTAAGCTCTGTTGCAAGGCATGACCAGAACCTTATTGACGGGCTTGAGGGCGATATAGACGAACTCAACGACCTTGTCGCTTCCCTTGACGTTAAGAAAAAGCAGCAGGAGGAGAAAAAATCCGCCATCGAGGTTCAGAGAAATGAAATTCAGGCGGTTAAGACGGAGCAGGTAGAGGCAAGAAATTCCCTTGACCAAAAGCAGAGCCAAATCGAATCAAAGGTTCAGTCAATCAACAGTATTTTGGCAAAGCTTGACAGCTCTTCCGCCGAATACAGGGCTCAGCAGGAAAAAATCAGAGCCGAGCAGGCTGCATACGACGTAGCCAAAACGGGCGGAATGTCGGCGGGCTCCGGCTCATTGGGGGCAGGCGGCGGAACTTCAAACATAGGCAGTTATCCCGTTTCGGGCAGAGGTATGATTTGCCCGCTGCAATACGGCAACGTCTACGTTTCACAGCATTACGGTCATAACGGCCATAAGGGCGTTGACCTTTGTACAAGCGGTTCGGGCTCTACAATGGGTAAGGAAATCAGGGCAGCCGCTTCGGGTACGGTTTATTCTGCCGAATACCATTACAGCTGGGGCAATAACGTCTACATAAATCACGGCAACGGCGTATATACGAGATATGCTCATTGCAGCAGAATGATAGTTTCTCCCGGTCAGCAAGTTCAGCAGGGTCAGGTTATAGCTTATGCCGGAAACACCGGTAATTCCTTCGGCGCCCATCTTCATTTCGAGGTGTGGATTAACGGCTCTCGCGTAAACCCCGAACCGTATTTTAACTTACCTTAATAAATTAAGGACAACTATATGAATAAAAAAATTTCATTGGGGCTGTTTTTTGCCGTTCTGTTTATCGCAATAGCGGTTACCGTTGCGGTTACCATGTCCGTTTCAATGCGTACTTACAATAATCTTATTAAGGATTTGCCCAACCGCGCTCAGATGTATTCTTCCGTTTCGGAGATTGACGATATTGTAAGGTCTGAGTATTTCGGAACCGTAAACGAAAGTCTTTTAAATTCCGAAATTGCCGACGGCTACGCAAACGGCCTCGGCGACAGGCTCAGCTACTATATGACCGCGAGCGAATACGAGGCTTACCGCACACGGATTGCGGGTCAGAATGTGGGAACGGGCATTATCGCTTTTTATGACGCTTCCGAAAATACTATATACGCCGCGGAGGTTTCCGAAAATTCACCTGCGGCGCAGGGCGGAATTTCAAAGGGCGATAAGATTATCGAAATCGACGAGGAAAAAGTTACCGCCGGAAATTACAACGAGCTTATTGCAAAATTGAGCGGGGACAAGCTTTCCTCCGTTAAGCTTAGATTTATCCATGACGGCAAGGAAAAAACGGAAGCCATAGTTAAGGGATATACCGATCGCAGCGTTTTCAGCAGTATAAACGGCAATACGGGTTATATCAAAATAACCGAGTTTAACGCAAAAACCGCGGATTACCTTAAAAACGCTATTGACGATATGTCCAAAAAGGACGTGGTATCGCTTATCTTTGACGTGAGAGGCACAAGCGGCGGAACTGTTGAATATGCGGCGGAAACCCTTGACGTGCTTGTTCCGGTCACAAGCGAAGGTACGGGCGCTCTCGCCACCTTAAAGGATAAGGAGGGCAACGTCCTCGATACCTTTACTGCGGACGCCGACAGCGTTTCAATGCAGATGATGACGCTTGTAAATTCCGAAACCTCCGGACCTGCGGAGCTTTTTGCCTGCGATTTAAGAGATTACGGCAAGTCTAAGCTTGTCGGAACAAAGACCGCCGGCAACGCCACGGCTCAAAGGGCATACAGCCTCAGTAACGGCGGCGCGCTGATGCTTACCTTTGCGGAGGTTATACCTTATGTCAGCGGATCGTACAACAATAAGGGCTTAACGCCCGATTATACTGTGGAGCTTACCGCCGAGCAAAACGCAAAGCTCGCTGTTTTAAAGCAAAGCGAGGACGGGCAGTACAAAAAAGCTTACTCGTTGCTTACGGGCGAAGAATAACATTAAAAATCAACATCTCGCATAATAATATGCGAGGTGTGTTTTTATGTTTTGCGCAGTAAAAATCAAAGAGGACGAAAAGGGCATAGGCGCATTTTTAAAATGGCTTTTCAATCCCGAAATTCCAAAGCCCGAACGTATTAATATCTTGTCCGCCGCTCCTTTTCTGTATCTTGAAATAAGCAAAAGGCAGTGCGGCAAAGATTTTGAAAAGCTTGCGGAAATTCTCGGCCCGTGTTCGAGGTATATTTTGCCTTGCGGCGATATTGAAATACCCGATAACGCTTATGTAAAAAAATATAAGCCGGTAGTTTTTCCCTCGATTATGCTTTTAAACAGCGCCGAAAAAATACTTAAATCAAGGCGTTACGATAAAAGCAAATACAGCATAGCCTTAGCGGACAAAAACGCCCGATTTTGTACGTTTGCCGAAAGCTTTGTTGAGCTTGCTTCGGTAATTGTCGTTTTTACGGATAACGATTATGCTTACAGTCGGCTTGCGGAAGATATTTTCGAGCGTTACGGCGCTTCGCTGATTATAAGAAAAAGCGAAAGCCTTGAATTTAACTGCGATTTTACCGTGCTGCCCGAGGAGAATTGCATAATAGAAAAGCGCGGTGATTCCTACAAAAAAATTACCGGCGCCACGTTCAATCTACCGCGGGAATACGAAGCGCTGACGCCCGGGCAGACCGATAAATTAAGCTTTGCCTCCGCTCTTTATGAGCTTTGCTCGGTAAAAAAGCTTGGCAGCTTATGCTACAGCTCTTTTTGTGAATCGGAAACTGAGGAAAAGGGGCTAAATGTATTGACAACAGGGCGTTTTTAAACTATAATATTTATTCGTGAAAAAGCAAAACTGAAAGGAGTTTTCACATTATGTTGCAGGAAACTTTATTGACGGCGGAAGGCCTTAAACAATTACAGGACGAACTTGAACAATTAAAAACGGTAGGCAGGAAAGAAGCCGCCGAAAAAATTAAAGTTGCAAGAAGCTACGGCGACCTTTCGGAAAACTCCGAATACGACGAGGCTATGAGCGACCAGGCAAAGCTTGAGGCGAGAATCAGCGAAATTGAAAATATGATTAAAAACGCCAAAGTTTTTGACGATTCCGCCATAGGCAACGAGGTTGTTCATATCGGCTCTAAGGTTACAATCCAAAATACCAAAAAAGAAAAATTTGAATACAAAATCGTCGGCTTTGCGCAGTCAAATCCAGACGAGGGTATGATTTCCGATGAATGTCCGGTCGGTAAGGCTCTTTTGGGACACAAGGTAGGGGACAAGGTTGCCGTTGAAGCGCCTGCGGGAGTCCTCAATTACAAAATTGTCTCTATTTCAAAATAATAACTCGGGCGGGTTTTCCGCCCTTAATTTTTAATAACGGAAGTGATTTTAATGGCTCAGGTAAATAACAGCAACGGCGCGCCCGTTGAGCAGGATATAAACGAATTACGCAAGATAAGATTGGACAAGCTTAAAGAGCTTCAGGAAAGCGGCAACGACCCCTTTGAAATAACAAAATACGACGTAACTCATCACAGCATGGATATTAAGGAAAATTTCGACTCTCTCGAGGGCAAAACCGTCTGCGTTGCGGGCAGAATGATGTCCAAGCGAATTATGGGTAAGGCGTCTTTTTGCAATATTCAGGATTTGAAGGGAAATATTCAATCCTATGTCGCAAGGGACTGTATAGGCGAGGAAGAATACAAGGCCTTTAAAAAGACCGATATAGGCGATATTATCGGCATTAAGGGCGAGGTATTTAAGACAAAAACGGGTGAAATATCAATTCACGCTTCACAGCTTACCTTGCTTTCAAAAAGCTTACAGGTTCTCCCCGAAAAGTACCACGGCCTTACAAATACCGATACCCGTTACCGCCAAAGATATATTGACCTGATAATGAACGGCGAGGTAAAGGAAACCTTTATTAAGCGCTCCCGCATAATAAGCAGTATACGCCGTTACCTTGACTCTCAGGGCTTTATGGAGGTTGAAACGCCCATGCTTGTTTCAAATGCCGGCGGAGCGGCGGCAAGACCCTTTGAAACGCATTACAATGCGCTTAACGAAGATGTTAAACTGCGTATATCCCTTGAGCTCTATTTAAAGAGGCTTATTGTCGGCGGACTTGAAAGGGTATATGAAATAGGCAGGGTGTTCAGGAACGAGGGGCTTGACACAAAGCACAATCCCGAATTTACGCTTATGGAGCTTTACCAGGCATATACCGACTATCACGGAATGATGGATTTAACGGAAAATATGTTCCGTTACCTTGCAAACGAGGTTTGCTCCACAACTCAAATCACTTACGGCGAGAATACAATCGACCTCGGAAAGCCATTTGAAAGGCTCACAATGACCGACGCCGTTAAGAAGTACGCCGGCATTGATTTTGATAATGTTGCGGACAGCGAAGAGGCAAAGAAGCTTGCAAAGGAACATAATATCGAATTTGAGGACAGGCACACAAAGGGCGATATCCTTAACCTTTTCTTTGAGGAATATGTTGAGGAGCATTTAATTCAGCCCACCTTTATTATGGATCACCCCATCGAGATTTCACCGCTTACAAAGAAAAAGCCGCAAAGACCCGACCGGGTTGAAAGGTTTGAACTGTATATAAACGGCTGGGAAATGTGCAACGCCTATTCGGAGCTCAACGACCCCATAGACCAAAGGGAACGCTTTAAGGCGCAGGAAGCTCTGCTTGCACAGGGCGATGAAGAGGCAAACCGCACCGACGAGGATTTCCTCTATGCGCTTGAACTCGGTATGCCGCCCACAGGAGGCATAGGCTACGGCATAGACAGACTGGTTATGCTCTTAACCGATTCCCCGGCTATCAGAGATGTTATTTTGTTCCCGACGATGAAATCTTTACAAGACTAAAATGCAATACAGATATTATTACTTTCAATGTATTTAAATATTAAGTAATTAACCTTATTTGAACTGGCGATTCCCTTGTGAAGTCGCCCATTTTTAGAAATAAATATAGGAGTGATTTATATGTTGTTTTTTTCTTTAACAATGTTTTTTGTGGCGGCGCTCTTGCTGGCAGTCAGCATAGCAATTTACAGAGGTAAAACAAATTTGATACACTCCTATCACCAAACAAGGGTTACAGACGATGCGGCTTATGGAAAAGCATTTGGGAAAGCATTTCTTGTCGTTGCGGCGGCTCCCTTTCTAAGTGGATTAATCGGCTTGTTCGGAGGTTCCGATGAAAGAATTGCTTTGGTTGCAGTTGCAACATTAATTATCATCTTAGGTATAGGGATAGGTTTTATTGTTGCTGTTCAAAACAAATACAATAACGGGGTTTTTTAATACTGCATTGAAGAAAGTCTGCAAGGCGGTATCTATTTGAGATAACTATGCACTTTAATTGGATTAACTTAATAAATATGGCTGCGGTGGTGTGCCTTATTTTAATCAATTTAATTGTTGCCCGAAAAGGACTGTCTGATAGCTTCAACAGTAAACACTTGATTGTAAATATCTTTGAAAATATATAATCAAGCACAAAATCCGGTTTGCCGAAAAGCGAATCAGAGCGAAAAATCGGTATTTGGAGATGAACATATGAAAAAAATCCGAATCGCAAAGAAAGCGGACATCGATGACATCGTCGAATTGAGGGTCGCAATGCAAATCGAGGACTGGACATTCACATCTAATCAGGATTTTTCCGTGTATTCGGAGCCGTTCTATGAAATCACGAAAAATCATGTCAAAGAACACCTGAATCAATCGCTGTATTTCGCACTGATGTATCTCGATGGGAAACCGATTGCGATGTGCGGACTTGAAGAATTGGGAGAACTGCCGCAAATAACCGCATGCACGGGGGACAACGGAAGGCACGGTTGCGTTGTGAGTGTTTATACCAAACCGGCGTACAGGGGCAAGGGGTATCAGCAAGAAGTGATCAGATATATGTTGGATTTTGCAAAGCAAGTGCGCTTTCACGAAATTACATTGACGACAAACACCCCGGACGCGATGCATATTTATGAGAAATTTGGGTTCAGGAGAGTCTCCGACAAATATTATTTGGAAATCTGATTTTCGCCGGAAGCGGCGCTGGTGGAGAGGATTTATGCAATCTTTAAGTCAAATTCCTGTTTGCTGAACAACCCTTTAAAGAGAAATCGCCCTCTTCAAGGGAACTTGCTTATATGCAAAGAATATAAAGCATAAGGGTAGAAATTTTCAAAAGCTTATGCTATACTGTACTCAAGTTATATTGAAAAAATAGGGATTTACAAAAATAACTTATTCAAAAATCAGCGTTCGGGAGGCCGGCTATGAAAAAAGCAGCGTTTATTTTAGCAATTATATTTTCGATTTTAACCTTTATCGGCGCGGCATATGTCATTATAAATCACGGACAGGTAAGCGCGGGGTATTCGGTGGTTCCTTGCATTTTGGGCATAATTTGTCTTGTGTTCTACCGCAACCAAAAATAGCAGGGGAGATTGTTTGAAAGCGTGGGAGGTTTACCGTGGACAGCAGAATTAATAAATTAATGGGCTCAAATATGGATATAGATTTCAGCAATGCGGACTTCGGCAATACCGCTTGCCCGTGGAATGTTGCCGATAATACCTCCGAACATAAATGCGCCGTAAAAAACACCTCGATATGCCCGTATTTTTGCGGAATACAATACTTGGACAGCGTTTTGTGCAGCTATCCGCATGAGAATTTGTCCGTATTGGACAGAAGCGAAATTGACAGAGATATGAAATAACTTTACGCGTATCACCCCCGAGAAGCATAATTCTCGGGGGGATTTTTTGTCCGTTTTGATTTCCCGTATTACAAAAAGCTCAAGTATGTCATCAATCATTTGAAGCACAAGAGTGTAATTCTAATGAAAAAGCCAAATTCAACACTTGTCATGCAAAATTATCTAAGTTTTTTCGGTAAACGCAGATAAAATTTGCATAAAACAAAAAACTCCCCGTAAGGACTTGCGCAGTCCCAAGCGGAGAGTTTTTCGCTATAAAAATACTATTCAATGCTTTCAATTAAAGCAATCATTGCGTCTATATCGGTTTTGCCCTCGTAATTGAGCGTCATAGCATAGCCGTCTTCGGTTGTCCATTGCGCCGATGTAAATGTATTAGACTCATGAACATAAACATACACTGTAAAGCCTTTAACGGTTATTTCGCTGAGCGTGCCGTGTTCGTTGTCAATACGTAATGCAAACCCGTCTGTGACGCCCTGGGTTAACTCAATTTTTTCTCCGATATCATTAGTATACTCATGCTCGATTGCCGCGGGATTTTTTAAAGCATTTGTTTCTGTAAAACCGTCGGGAACAGAAGAAAACTTATATTCGTGCAAAATTTCATTTGTTCCTTTGCCGTCAATATCAAATGAAACAAACGTTTCATATATTTCGGTAATGAAATTAACTATTGATTTTCTGACAGCGCTTACGCTGAGCGCAGCTGTAAGCAGAAGCGTAATGACAACAGCGGCAATAACGGCTTTCTTATACGTTGTATTGACAAAACGCCAATATACTTTTTTCTCGGTTCGTATAAGCTTGTCCATCTTTCTTTCAAATTTTTTAGAGAAAGTACAGTCAATTTCTTCTTCGTTTAAAGGAATATCTTTAAATTCCGATGCGACAACTTCCCGAAACGCTCTGTCAAATTCGCTTTCAGTTATTGCCATCTGTATTACCTCCCGTTTTTAAAGCTTCAAGCAGAATCTTTTTGCCTCGCGCTATCTGTGTATTTACTGTTGCAAATTTTCTGTTGAGCAGCGTTGCCGTTTCCTGTAAAGTCAGCCCTACCACATAATGGAAGTAAATCACATCGCGGTATTTTTCATCTAAGCTTGATACGGCGTCTACAAGGGAATCGTAGTTAACCTGTTCGCAAATACTATCTTTAAAAGAATTGTCATTTATTTTTTCCAAAACAGAATCGGGATTAAAATCTGTATCGAGCGAAACTGTCTTGTTTTTCTTTTTTAATATGTTTAACGCAGTGTTTTTTGTTGCCTTAAGTATGTAATTTCTTAAATCATCTTCTGACGTTATATTCTTTACGGTTTTCATATGCTTGACCGCAATGTTCAGGAACACCTCATGAACGGCGTCCTCGGCGTCCATTTTATTGTTTAAAATACTTTTCGCCAAAAAGAACATCTGCTTGCGGTAAGCATAATATATTTCTTTAAATTTTGATTGATCCTCTTCGTCAACCAAAGCCAAATAAAAACTAAGCATTTAGCGCTCCTCTTTAATAGTACCCATCCATTAATTAAATTTTTATTTTTATTAAATCATAATGTATTTTGTGAAGATTGTCAAATTCAGGCGTCGTTCAGCATACATTAGATAAAATACAGCTTATTAAAAAATTTTTTTATTATTTTGAAACAATTTGATGTATTTTAATTGTTATATATATGAAAGGGAAAATATTATTGTCCTTTCTTGCATTGCGTTTGTAATTATATTAACATTTATATAGAAATTACAGATACAATATCCAAAAATTTCAATGGTATTTAAAAGCATATCTGTTCTTTTTTCTTTCGGGCAATATATTCTGTTTTGCAGCTTGTTGCTTTGATTCAAAGTTAAAGAATATGAATTGTTGTTCTGAATAATTACCGCCGCGTTATCGGTGTCTGCCATAATGCTTGCAAAATTTCGGAGTAAAAATTAGGCTGTAAAGGAGAAATTATTATGAAAAAATTTATAAGCGTTCTATTGTCGGTAGTTTTTATTGTATCCGGTACGGTTGCAGGGTTTACTCCTGCGGCAGCACAGGGAAATAAAATCGATGCGTCAAACGATATAAACGGTTTCATTGACGGTATTACGGAGCTTGCAAGAGAATATGACAAAGACAAGAATTTTGTCGTTCCCGAAAATGACGAAACTGCGCAGATTCAGACATTTTCTGCCGGAAATGCAACAGATGAAACAACGGATAACGACACATCTGAATACACCTTACAGGATTTCCAAACCGCCAGATTGATTGTCCGTGCTAACGGTAAATTCAATAAAAACGGCGCATTAGAAGATATAAGCGGATTTGAGAATTTTCATATATTGCAATATGAAAATTCCGAAAAGGCTATGGCGGCATATGAGCAGTTGCAGAGCGAAAAAAACATTACGGAACTTACTCCCGATGAAGTTTGTACCTATTGCGGATATGAAGGTACTCCGGAAAATCCGGATATTATATCAAAAGACGAGTTTTTAAATGACCGGAGCCGTGACAGAACACAGTCAAAAAGATTGCAGGATTACTTGGCAAAATCGGACATTTCAATGAAAGAAATCGTTGTAGGTGTTGTGGACACGGGCATAGACTACAATCATGAAATTTTTGAAGGTCGGGTGAAACGAACATATTTTAACGCTACATCTTCAGGAAATGCAGATGATGAAATGGATTCAGAGATGTTTTATCACGGAACGACTGTCAGTAGCATTATTATAAATAATTCACCAAAAAATGTAAAAGTTGCAGTATATAAAGTCAGCAATAACAATGATGATTTGACTGTTACTACAATCTGTGCCGGTCTTCTTGAGGCCATTGAGAAGCAAAGTGACATTATCAATATAAGTCTTGCTTCATCAAGCGATTCTTCAATGATTACAGAATGTATTTTGAAAGCTTATTCTAAAAACATTCCTGTATTTGCTCCTGTAGGCAATTACGGAATGTTAGATTCATATCTTATGCCGGCAAATATACCGGAATGTATTGCCGTATCTGCAACTGATTTTAACAATACGACTACATTCATAAATAGCCTGACTCCGAATTCGGATATTTCCGCCCCGGGAGAAGATATAGCGACAGCGATTCCCGGTAATCGTTATGCCAGATTTTCGGGAACATCATATTCCTCGCCTTACGCCGCCGCTTTGGGAGCAATTTTAAAATCGGT
>CANRIZ010000032.1 GCA_947630835.1 uncultured Clostridia bacterium
TCGGCTTTATTTGTTATACTCTTTTTTATCTGTTTTTCTTTAATTTACCTATTGACTTTACTTAGCAGGTTTTATTTGTTGAATTTTTTTGTTTTTAAGCAATTAAGCCTCGCCATCGTCTTTTTAAATTTTTCATATATCGTCTCCTTAAAAATAAAAAATCCTGCCCCAAAATTGGGACAGGAAATATAACCTGCGGTACCACCCAAGTTGACGAAAAATTCGCCCGCTCCGCCTCATACGAACATATGAGCTGTACTGTAACGGATACAAGCCGTCGGTTGCTACTTGCGCGAAAAGCGCTTTCGACCGCCCTCATAAGTCCATTCGCCATAAACTCCCCTGCCGCCTTTGCACCCTCGGCGGCTCTCTGAAAGCTTCGTTTAAGGTTACTACTCTTAGTCACAGGTTTTCTTATCGGTAAAATAATATCACAGTAAAAATTACTTGTCAACAGATTTCAAACAATTTTTTATAAATTATTTTCGCCGTTGTCCGCGGTATCGTTTTCATCTGCTTTTTCGGGTTCTTCCGCCTGCAAATTTTCCGAAAACCGTTCGGCATCGTTTTTTTCTTCAAAAGCTTCGGGAGCCTCGTTTTCGGCGAAATTATCGGGCTCAACGTCAACCTGACGAGAATAGCTTTGCGCTATATCGTAGGGACTTTGGGGATCCTGTTCCAACTGAAAATCATTATAAATCGGCGGCTCCGACATAAACGCTTCGGGAGCTATAAGACCTTTTTCTATAGCGTTGGATTTAAGGTTTTCATAATACATCGCCCTGACCGTTTCCATATACGGGAGCGCATAAATATACACTAATCCCAGCGTGCAAACGCCCGCTATCTCCCAGCCGATAAAGCTGAGTTCAAGGATAAACAGCTCCGATTTGTAGCCGTTTGTCATTATAGAGCTCATACGCTTTGCCTGAGACGCTTTCAGCTTACTGTTATCGTGCAAAATATAATCTACCTGCGAATACTCAAACGCCTTGATTATACCGGGAATTACAAATAAGAGCGACCAGAGAAATATGGTAACTCTTGTTATAAATCTTCCGGCAAAATATGAGCCGAAATTGTCTAATCCCTCTTTATACAGGGATTTTGCGTCGGGATTAAAGCCCCTTAACCAATTAAGGAAATAACCCGCAACGGCGGCGCCGAAGGGCAATGCGACAAGCGAAAGCAAGCTTACGCCAAAGGAAACGGTGATTTTTGCCGAGCTGTCGTCAATGCCGAACAGGTTGGTAACATAGGAAAAGTCGCTTAAAATGTAATACAACAACACGGCGAAAAACATTTTAAACCACTTGTTGTCAACGCTTAAAAGTCCCCTTGCCTCCTGCTTGATTGCGGCTCTGTTTAATACGTTCATAAATTTCCTCCTTGTATAAAATGAAAGCTATGCTTTTAACGGACAAGCATATTATTCCCTATGCCATTTAACGCCCTGCGGGGTATCCTCCAATATTATGCCCCGTGCTTTCAGTTCATCTCGAATTTCATCGGCTTTTGCCCAGTTTTTCTCTTTCCTCGCCTGCTGACGGGTTTCTATAAGCTTTTCTATTTCCTCGTCAAGATTTCCCTTATCCCTGTTATATACAAGCCCGAGAACCTCGGTAAGCTCGTCAAAAAGCTCTGCGGCATATTCCGCAAGCTCTTTGGAATCAGAATTTAATACGCTTACGTTTATATCCTTAACAAGCTCGAATACCGCCGCAATGCCGTCGGCCGTGTTGAGATCGTCGTCCATAGCCTCTATAAACTGCTCCCGCCTTGAAGAAAGCTGTTTTTTAATTTCATCTGCATTTTCGGGCAGAGTATCCGAAGCGTTTTTAAGCGCAAAATCAAGGCTGTTACGGCAGGTATAAAGCCTTTGCAGGGACGCCCTGCACTGTTCTATGATGTCGGTGCTGTAATTAATTGGGCTTCTGTAATGGGAAGAAATCATCAGGTAACGTATGGGCTCGTAGCCGTATTTTTCCGCAACGTCACGCACGGTAAAGAAATTGCCCAACGATTTTGACATCTTTACGTTGTCAACATTGATATATCCGTTATGCATCCAGTAATTTGCGAAGGGTACACCGTTACAGCACTCGGACTGTGCAATTTCGTTTTCGTGGTGCGGGAAAATCAAATCCTGACCTCCGCAATGAATATCTATCGTTTTGCCGAGATAACGCCTTACCATGGCGGAACACTCGATATGCCAGCCCGGTCTGCCCTTGCCCCAGGGGGAATCCCAATACGGCTCGCCCGGCTTTGCGCCTTTCCAAAGCGCAAAATCCATAGGCTCTTTTTTGAGCTCGCCTATATTTATTCTCGCGCCGGCCTCCAAATCCTCAAGCGGCTGATGCGAAAGCTTGCCGTACTGCTCAAATTTTTTCGGGCTGAAATAGACGTCGCCGTTTTCGACGGGATATGCGTAGCCCTTTTCAACGAGCGTGCCGATTATGCCGATGATTTCGTCGATATTTTCCGTAGCCTTGGGGTGAACCGTGGCTCTGCGGAAATTCAAGCCGTTTGCATCCTTCCAAAATTCCTCGATATATTTTTCGGAAACGGTTTTGTAATCCGAATTTTCCTCTATCGCCCTTTTTATAATTTTGTCGTCGATATCGGTAAAGTTCTGTACGAAATTAACCTTGTACCCCCTGTATTCGAGATAACGGCGCAGAGTATCGAACACGCACAGCGGTCTTGCGTTGCCTATATGAATAAAATTATACACGGTAGGGCCGCAGGCGTACATCTTAACCTCGCCCTCGTTGACCGTTTTAAGCTCCTCTTTTCTTCTTGTAAGGGTATTATAAATTCTCATGCTTATTCTCCTTATTTTTATATTCCTGCAATTCCTTTTCAAGGCGTTCTATTCTAAGCGACATTTTGCAAAGCTCCTGCGAAACGGGGTCTGGAATATGAACCTGGTCCAACTTGTCAACCCGTTTGCCGCCCTGCTTAACCACCCTTGCGGGAACGCCGACGGCGGTTGAATCGGGCGGAATTTCATCGAGCACGACCGCGCCTGCGGCTATATTGGTATTGTCGCCGACCTTAAAGGGCCCCAAAACCTTTGCGCCCGAGCCTAT
Source organism: uncultured Clostridia bacterium (assembly GCA_947630835.1). Lineage (GTDB taxonomy): Bacteria > Bacillota > Clostridia > Oscillospirales > Acutalibacteraceae > Fimenecus. Next base: position 3,096 of record CANRIZ010000032.1, read on the forward strand.
CATAACGCCGTTTCCGATAGTGGGGTGGCGTTTGCCGACGTCCTTGCCCGTTCCGCCGAGCGTAACGCCCTGATAAATCGTTACGTCGTCGCCGATTTCGGTAGTTTCGCCTATTACAACCCCAGTGCCGTGGTCTATGAAAAATCTTTTTCCAATCTTTGCGGCAGGGTGAATTTCAATGCCGGTTTTCTTTACCGCCCTCTGCGAAATTGCACGGGCGATAAACTTATGGTTGTGATTCCAAAACCAATTCGCCCTGCGGTGCATTCTTATTGCTTTTAGCCCCGGGTAAAGGAAAAGTATTTCAGCATTGGATTTTGCCGCCGGGTCACGTTCTTTTACGGTTAAAATATCCTCTTTAAGTTGTTCAAACATTGCGTCATCTCCAAAACAAAAAACGCCCCCAAAGCCCCTAAGGGGACTTTAGAAGGCGAATAATCGCGGTTCCACTTCAATTTATAACTCTGCGACCTCTAACGGAGTCTGCCGTGCAGGGATACTGTTTTCCCCCCGCCTGCTCATAAGCGCACTTCACATTTTGCTCCTTTGGGGCGCTTACAGCCTGCGGCGCCCGTTCTCTAAAAAGGAAATAAAACGCTACTCTTCTTAATCAAAGCATTTAGATTTACTTAATAAATATATTTTAACATATATTTTTAAAAATTGCACTACTATTTTGAATAATCTATAACATTTTTGCTGTCTTTAATATAAATTATGCCCGAAACGACGGTAAGAGCAGCCGTAATCCACAAAAGGAAATTTGAAATTACGGGGACAGATAGAGCTTCCGGCAATTTTTTGAGTATATCGGAATTTAAAACGTCCGTTATAATATATTCTATTTCGCAAAGCAGCATAATGACAATGGTAAAGGTCATTTGACTGACGGTTTTAAGCTTGCCCCAAATATTTGCCGGAATTACAACGCCGTTCGACGCCGCGATCATTCTTATTGACGCTATGGTAAACTCCCTTGTAAGCACTATCATTACTATCCAAATATTGCAAAGACCCATAGTCATAAAAGCAAGCAGAGCCGAGGTTGTAAGCACCTTGTCGGCAATGGGGTCAAGAAGCTTGCCGAAATTGGTTATCTGATTATTTTTCCTTGCAAGCTTGCCGTCAACAGCGTCGGTTATTGCGGCGGCGGAAAAAATCAGAGCCGCAATTAAGAACCTGTGAGGAAGCGCCTTTAACAGGACAACCGCAAGAAACAGCGGGGTTATGATAATTCTTGCTATGGTGAGCTTGTTGGGCGTATTCAGCTTCATACTACCTCTCCGATTAAATCGTATTCGTTTGTACCCATAATCTGAACGTCCACAAAATCGCCCTCGTTTAATTCGTAACCGCAGGTGAAATTAACGCTGCCGTCAATTTCGGGCGCGTCGCGCCAGGTTCTGCCGTAGTAGGTGTCGGTATATGCGTCGTAGCCCTCTACGACGGTACGGTAGATTTTGCCGATATTTTTTTCGTTGAGCTTTTCAAAAATTCTGTACTGCTGCTCCATAATTATTTCGCCGCGCTCTTTTTTGGTCTGCTCGTCAATCTGGTCGGGAAGCTCCGCCGCGGGAGTTCCCTCCTCCTTGGAGTAAGCGAAGCAGCCGAGCCTGTCAAACCGAGCTTTTTCCACAAAATCGGAAAGGGTTTCAAAATTTTCCTCGGTTTCACCGGGAAAGCCCGTTATAAGCGTTGTTCTTATTACGGCGTCGGGTAATTTTCGTCTGATTTTATCGATAAGCGCAAGCAGACTTTCCTTGTCGCCCTTGCGGTTCATTCGCTTTAAAACCTCTGCGTCCGCGTGCTGAAGAGGAATGTCAAAATAATTCAAAACCTTATCGTTGTTTTTAAAGGCGTCGAGCAGGTCGTCGGTTATTCTTTCGGGATAGCAATACAAAACCCTTATCCACTCAAGCCCCTCTATTTTGTTAAGCGAGGTCAGAAGCGCCGGCAAAGCGGATTTGCCGAAAAGATCTTCGCCGTAGCGGCTTGTATCCTGCGCTACGACTATAAGCTCCTTAACGCCCGAATTTACAAGCTCCTGAGCCTCTTTTAAAATGTCGTCGGGTTTGCGGCTCCTAAACTCGCCGCGAATGCTCGGAATGGCGCAATAAGTACAGTGATTTGAACAGCCTTCCGCAATTTTTATGTACGCAAAATACCCGGGCGTGGTCAGCATCCTTTCGTTGTCGAGAGGAAGACAGGTCTTTTCGCCGAAGCTTTCAACCCGATCGCCCGATATTACACGCTCGCATATCTCGGCAATATCCTTGTTTGAGCCGAGACCTACAACCGCGTCCACCTCCGGCATTTCGGAGAGTATCTCCTCCTTATAGCGCTCGGCAAGGCAGCCGGTGACGATTATTTTGCCGATAATGCCTTCTTTTTTAAGCTCCGCCATATCAAGTATATTCTCAATAGCTTCCTTTTTTGCATCCTCGATAAAGCCGCAGGTGTTAATAATAACCGCGTCCGCGCCGTCCACGCTGTCGGTAATCTCGAAGCCGCGTTCCGCGGCGGCGGCAAGCATAATTTCGGCGTCTATCTGATTTTTGGGGCATCCCAGGGATATCATACCGATTTTTTTACTCATAGTATTCCTCGCTGTCAATGTCTTTTTTTACTAAGGCGATTGCCTTTTTAATATCGTAATAATCGTAGCCCATACGGATAAGGGCGTTTATAGTTCTGTTGACCGCCTTTTCATCCGAAAGCTTATTTGCGTATTTGGAATTTAACAATAATATAATACGATTTAAATCATCTTTGTCAAGTGAATTTACGGCATTTTTTGCGATTTCGCTGTCAATTCCCCTAACTTTAAGCTCCGTTTCAATCCTTTTGGGGGCGAAATTTTTTCTGCGGTAAAGCTCTTGAGCGTAGCTTTGGGCAAATTTTTCATCGTCGATAAGCAAAAGCTCCTCAAGCCTGTCCGCCGCCTGCTCTGCGGCGCTTCGCGGATAAGCTTGCGAAAGCTTTAAAATAAGCTCTTTTTTGGAATGCGGTCTGCGGTTTAAAAGGCTTACGCCCTTTAAAAACGCACGGCGGGAGTTAACCGAGTTTTCAAGCTCGATTAACTCCTGTTCGTCAATTTCGTTGAATTTTCGCCATTTTTCGGAATACCAGTAATCGCTGTCGCAGGTAAAGCGGTATTCGTCGTCAACGTAAATATGGATTTTCCCCGCCTTACCCGGCTTAACGCTTAATTTCATTATTCGTCGTCATCCACAATTACGTCTATCTTCGCCCTTGCGGCGTCCTTGGTGGTCTTAACCGGTTTGTATGAAATAACCTCGTCGGAGAGTTCGTCCGCCTTTGCCTCCTCCTTTTGCTCGGCGAATTTCTCCCTGATTTTCGCCTCGACCTCGTCGGCAATTTCGGGATTGTCTTTAAGGTACTGCTTTGCGTTCTCCCTGCCCTGAGCTATTCTTGACTCGCCGTAGGAGAACCATGCGCCGCTCTTTTTGATAATTTCGTTATTTACCGCAATATCTACAAGCTCGCCGTAATGTGAAATTCCCTCGCCGAACATAATATCAAACTCTGCCGTTTTAAATGGCGGAGCCACCTTGTTTTTAACCACCTTAACCTTTGTGTGAGAGCCTATGAACTCGCCGTCCGCGCCCTTGAGAGCCTCGGACTTACGGACGTCGAGGCGCATTGAAGCGTAAAATTTAAGCGCTCTGCCGCCGGTTGTGGTTTCGGGGTTGCCGAACATTACGCCGACCTTTTCCCTAAGCTGATTTATAAATATGATTATTGTGTCCGATTTTGAGATAACGCCCGCAAGCTTACGCATAGCCTGCGACATAAGCCTTGCATGTGCGCCGACGTGGCTGTCGCCCATTTCGCCGTCGATTTCCGATTTGGGAACAAGCGCCGCAACGGAGTCGACTACAATTATATCCAAAGCCCCAGAACGGGCAAGCGCGTCGACAATTTCAAGCGCCTGTTCGCCGTCGTCGGGCTGGGAAACGAGAAGCGAATCGACGTCCACGCCCAAATTTGCCGCATAAATCGGGTCGAGAGCATGCTCTGCGTCAACAAACGCCGCCTCGCCGCCGTTTTTCTGAGCCTCCGCTACCGCGTGAAGCGCAAGCGTAGTTTTGCCCGAGGACTCCGGGCCGTAAATTTCTATTATCCTGCCCTTCGGGAAGCCGCCTATACCGGTTGCAAGGTCAAGCGCGATAGAACCCGTGGAAAGAGCCTCTACGTTTAAGGTACTGCTTTCGCCCAAGCGCATAATAGCGCCGTCGCCGTATTTCTTTTCTATTTGAGAAAGCGCTATTTCAAGAGCCTTCTGTTTATTTTCATTTTTTGAATTTACGCTGCCTTTTGAACCGCTTGCTTTTGCCATATCGAATACCTCTCAATCGTACAAATGTTCGTTTTTATAATTATATATTAAAACTAAACAAAATGCAAGGCTTTTTTCAGTATTTTCACAGCTTTTTTGATTTTTTCGCCAATATTTTAAAAATAAACGTTTTTTTTAGTAAAAAGGCTTGCAATTTATTAATAACTTTGGTAAAATATTTGCTGTTACTGAAAAAGGAGGTGCCTATGCACTATGGCAAAATGTGATTTTTGCGGAAAAGATGTTGCTTTCGGCATTAAAGTTTCTCACTCACACAGACGTTCTAACAGAACTTGGAAGCCCAATGTGAAAAGAGTCAGGGCAATCGTAAACGGCTCTCCTAAAAGGGTTTATGCTTGCACTCGTTGCCTTCGTTCGGGCAAGGTTACAAGAGCTTAACTTAATTGCTGAATGAATTTACGCTCACTAAAAAGTGAGCGTTTTTTCTTTGCCGCGCAAAAGCCTGTTCGGGCAAAACTAAAGGGCGTTTTCACACGCCCTTAAATTTTTATGCTTTTTTCAGTCGAGTATAATTCCCAAAGTGCCTGCGGGCGCAAGAACCGCGTTTGACTCGTCGGTATCGATGTGCATAGCAAGCGCAAATTTCGGGCTTACACGGACAACCGTATCCGCAAACACAAGCGAGCGCTCCGCCGAATCTATTTTAACGGAAACGACCTGCTTATCTTTAAGCCCGTACTTTTCGGCGTCCTCGGGGGTCATATGAATATGACGTTTTGCAACGATTACGCCCTCTTTGAGTTCAATCTCGCCCTTGGGCCCTACAATCTTGCAGGCTCCGCTGCCCTCAATGTCGCCCGATTCTCTTACGGGGGCTTTAACGCCTATGGAACGGGCGTCGGAAGCCGAAATTTCAACCTGACAGGCGTTCCTTACCGGGCCGAGTATCGAAACTGCCGGGAATGATGATTTTTCACCGATTACCTGTACCCTTTCCTCACAGGCAAACTGCCCGGGCTGTGAAAGGTCCTTTTTCTTTGTAAGCTCATAGCCCTCGCCGAAAAGAATTTCAAGAGCCTCCTTTGTAACATGCACATGGCGTGCGGAGGTTTCGACCAAAACTGTTTTTTCCATTATACTTCTCCTTATCTATGTATAAAATTATAAAATACCGAGTTCTTCACGTGCGGCTCTGATGTTCTCGACAAAGCGTTTGCCCGTTTCGGTAATTTTTTTGTAATCTCCGGTCTTTGCGCCCGCCGTAAGCGACGAACCTGCGCCTACAGCGACTGCGCCCGCCTTTATCCATTCGCCTACGTTGTCGGCGTCTACGCCGCCCGTGGGCATAATTTTTGCATAGGGTATCGGCCCTCTGATGTCCTTGATTATTTTAGGCCCGAAGAGATCCGCCGGGAACACCTTTAAAATATCCGCCCCGTTCTCCATAGCGGTAAGTCCCTCTGTTACGGTCATAATACCGGGCATCATGGGAACTCTGTAGCGGTTGCAAAGGTGAAGCGTGTCAAGGTCGAGCGCAGGACTTACTATGTATTCTGCGCCGGAAAGCATGGCAATTCTTGCGGTTGCGGCGTCGAGTACAGTACCCGCCCCCAAAATAATCTGCTCGGGAGTGTAGCGTTTTGAAAGCTCCTCGATAACCTTATCCGCATGCGGAACGGTAAATGTAAGCTCAATAGCGGCCACTCCGCCCTCGATACAGGCGTCCGTAATGCGTATCGCCTTATCTACGGATTCAGCCCTTACGACCGCAACTATACCGCAGTCCTGAATTTTTGTAATAATTTTTTCTTTGTCCATATTAACATCTCCAAAATCAGATTGTTTTTAACAGTTTAAAATATTTACCGCCGCCGTCCTCGCCGACGAAAATAATTTTGTCAAAGCCCATTTTTTGATAAAGGCATATCGCAGGAAAATTGTAGATATCCACGCCGATTGACATCTCGTTATAGCCTTTCTCCGTTACATATTTTATCAAATATTCGCATAGCTTTTTACCAATGCCCTGATGCCTGAGTTCCTTTTTAACAATAAGTCTTGAAAAATACACACGCTTTAAGGGAACGGTATAGTCCGCATCGCCGTTTTCATAAACAACGCTTATTTCACCGATGAATTTTCCTCTGCGTTCAAGCACGAATGTTTCACGCACACCGCTGACGATTTCTCCGTAAAACTGTTTTGCAAGCTCCTTTTGTTTTTTCATATCCCAAATTTCGGAGCATTTTTTAAAATCGGAGGGGTCAAGTCTGTGTATGCCGTCCATTTTATGTATCTCCCAAACGAAAATAATATTTTATCTGTCAACCCTTGCGCCTGCGCCGGAAACTATCTTTTCAACCTCTTTAAGAGAAGCCATCGAGGTGTCGCCGGGGGTTGTCATGGCAAGCGCGCCGTGAGCCACGCCGTAATTTACGGCGGTCTGCGGGTCGCCCGTTGTGATAAGCCCGTAAATAAGCCCCGAAGCAAAGCTGTCGCCGCCGCCTACACGGTCGTAAATTTCAAGCCCGGGCAACGAAAGGCCGTTGTAAACCCTGCCGTCCGCATAGCAGATAGCGCTCCAGTCGTTTACCGTAGCCGTTTTAACGGTACGCAGAGTGGTTGCTATAAGCTTAAAATTGGGATAAGCCCTGCAAACCTCGCCGAGCATCTTTTTGTAGCCCTCGATATTAAGGGATTTAAGGTTTTCGTCATTGCCCTCTATTTCAAAGCCGAGGCAAGCGGTGAAGTCCTCCTCGTTGCCTATCATAACGTCAATGTACTTGGCAATTTCTTTGTTTACCTGCTGAGCCTTTGCCTTGCCGCCGATGTCGTTCCAAAGCGAGGGACGGTAGTTAAGGTCATAGGAAACGACCGTGCCGTACTTTTTGGCGGCTTTAACGGCTTCAATAACGACCTGTGAGGTTGTCTCGGAAAGAGCCGCAAAAATTCCGCCCGTGTGAAGCCAGCGGACTCCCAAAGCGCCGAAGATATAATCCCAGTCGATGTCGCCCGCCTTGAGCTGGGAAACGGCGGTGTTTCCCCTGTCGGAAACTCCGACCGCGCCCCTTATGCCGTAGCCCCTTTCGGTAAAGTTAATGCCGTTGCGGACGCTTCTGCCTATTCCGTCATATTTAACCCATTTAATAAGCGAAGTGTCGACGCCGCCCTGGAGCATAAAATCCTCGACAAGCCTGCCCACTTCATTATCCGCAAGCGCAGTAACCGCGGCGGTTTTAAGACCGAAGCAGCGGCGAAGCCCTCTGGCAACATTGTACTCGCCGCCGCCCTCCCAAGCTCTGAAGGAACGGGCGGTTTTTATTCTGCCGTCGCCCGGGTCAAGGCGCAGCATAATTTCGCCGAGTGAAATCATATCAAACGCGCACTCGTTTTTATCTCTTAATTTTAAGTCCATTTATATTTTCCTTTCTAAATCTTATTGCCTATCAAAATGAAAATTTCGCACAACGCCATACATACAAACGCTATAATCAAATCCCTTTTGGCGTTTGCGTCGAATACGGAATTTTTACCGGGCTTTACTGTGATATCCGCAGTATTTTCCTCGGCGTTTTCCGCCTTCTTTTTAGCCTTATTGCTGTCGATAAAAAATTTAATTATAAAAACTACGGCAATTAAAATAAATATTCCGGCAACTATAAAAGACCACCACATAATATACTCCTTATACTCCCGAATACGCGCTGAAGCCGCCGTCGACGGCAATAGTGGTACCCGTTATAAAGCTTGAATACGCCTCGTCGCACAGGAAAAGCAGAGAGCCCTCAAGCTCCTCGGGCTCGCCAAACCTTTTCATAGGCGTTGCGGCAAGGATTTTGCCCGTTCTTGCCGTCGGCGTTCCGTCCTCGTTCCAAAGCAGGGTTTTGTTCTGATTAGTCGAGAAAAAGCCGGGCGCTATTGCATTTACCCTGATGCCTACCTCGGCAAAATGAACCGCCATAAACTCGGTGAAATTCTTTACCGCCGCCTTTGCCGCCGAATATGCCGGAATTTTTGTAAGCGGACGGTATGCGTTCATGGAGGTTATCATAACAATACAGGTGTTTTTCTTTTTCGCCATATCCGCCGCAAAAACCTGCGTTGGAATAAGCGTTCCCAAAAAGTTGAGATTAAAAACAAAAGATATGCCCTGGGGATCAAGGTCAAAGAAGGTTTTTATATCATCATTTTTCTCAATAAGGTCAACCGCCTCAAGCGTTTCCTTTGTGGTTGTGCCCTTGGGATTGTTTCCGCCGGCTCCGTTTAAAAGTATATCGCAGGTACCGAGCTTTTCGTTGACGGTTTCCCTCGCCTTACGCATACTTTCGGTTTCAAGCACGTTGCAGGCAACGGCTATTGCCGTGCCGCCCTGCGCCGTAATTTCATCGGCAACCTTTTGCGCCGCCGCCTCGTTTAAATCAAGCACCGCAACCTTTACTCCCTGACGTGCGAGCGCCTTTGCAAAATCCCCGCAAAGGACTCCGCCGCCTCCGGTAACAACGGCTACCCTGCCTTTTAAATTCTCATGCGTCATATCAACCGCGCTCCTTATTCTTTTTTACGGCTTCCCAAAGTCCGTTAATATATGCCGCGCCCAAAGCTCTGTCGTAAAGTCCGTAGCCGGGACGGGCAACCTCGCCCCAAATCATTCTGCCGTGGTCGGGGCGGATATATCCGTCAAAACCCGTTTCCTGCAAAGCCTTTACTATTTCGTACATATCAAGCGAGCCTGCGTCGGACTCATGCGCCGTTTCGTTAAAGTGATTGTCAATAACCTTGACGTTCCTCAAATGGGCAAAGTAAATTCTGTCTCCGAACTCCCTAATCATAGCGGGCAGGTCGTTTTCAGCGCTTGCGCCCAACGAGCCTGTGCAAAATGTAAGACCGTTATATTTTGAAGGAACCATATCAAGCAGTTTTTTAAGGCTGTCCCTGTCCTTGATAATTCTCGGCAAGCCGAAAATATCCCATGGCGGGTCGTCCGGGTGTATAGCCATTTTTACGTCGCATTCCTCGCAGACGGGCATAATCGCTTCGAGAAAATATTTTAAATTATTCCAAAGGTCGTCTGCGGTAACGTTTTTGTATTTTTCAAACAATTCCTTAATTTCCGGCATTCTTTCCGTTTCCCAGCCGGGCATGGCGTAGCCGTTTGAATTGTCGTCGATTTCCTTAAACATATCCTCCGGGCTTTTGCCCTCAATCTGAACGCCGTCATATGAAAGGCAAGTAGCCCCGTCGCCCATATTCATGGCAAGGTCGGTTCTTGTCCAGTCAAAAACGGGCATAAAATTATAGCATATAACCTTAACGCCCGCTTTGGCAAGGTTCCTTATGCTCGTTTTATAATTTTCTATGTATTTTTCCCTTGTATCAAGCCCTATTTTGATATCCTCATGAACGTTTACACTCTCAATACATTCCATTGTAAGGCCCGCGGCTTCAATTTCTTTTTTCATTTTGAAAATGTCTTCTTCGCTCCAAGCCTCGCCCGCAGGAAGATAATGAAGCGCCGGAACAACGCCGGTAACATTGGGTATTTGCCTTATTTGCTCAAGTGTTACGGTATCTTTATCTGCGCCGAACCAGCGAAAAGTCATCTGCATTTGCATTTCCTCCCATTTTATATTTATATTATTTTAGCACTTAATAGTTTTAATGGCAATAATTTATTTTGATTTTTCGGCGATAAATATTAAAACTCTGTAAAAACGGCGGTTAAACGGAAATGAGAGCAAGAAAAAAGCCTTGAGGTTGGTTCTCAAGACTTTTTTCGTTTAAGTAATCGAAATGCAACAGTGTCGGCAATACCTAACTGTTACCGACATTGTAGCAGATAAATATTAATTTGTCAATAGTTGTAAGTAAATTTAAGAATTACTCCGTTTCGTTTTCCGTTTCTTCAAGCTTTTTTAAATATTCCCTGTCCTCTTTTGTAAGGGGCGCGGTTTCAAGCATTTCCGGCCTTCGCAGATAGGTGCGCTTTAACGACTGTTCCCTTCTCCACTTTTCGATTTTTCCGTGGTTGCCGGACAAAAGCACCTCGGGAACCTCTCTGCCGCGCCAAACGGGAGGCCTTGTGTACTGCGGATATTCAAGCAGGCCGTTATAGTGGCTTTCGAGCTCCTTTGCCTCGTCGTTGGGAAGCACGCCGTCAATCATTCTTGAAATTGAATCCGCCAAAATAAGCGCGGGAAGCTCCCCGCCGGTAAGCACATAATCGCCTACGGAGATTTCCTCGTCCGCTATTTCCTCTATTACCCTCTCGTCTATCCCCTCATAGTGGCCGCAAAGGATTACAATGCCGTCAAGCAGCGACAGCTCTTTTACCTTTTGCTGAGTAAGAGTTTTGCCCTGCGGGGACATATAAATCAGGCGGGGCTTGGTTTTGTGCTTTTTGCACACATCTAAATAACAGTCGTAAATCGGCTGGTTCTGCATAATCATACCCATACCGCCGCCGTAGGTTGCGTCGTCCACCCTGTTATGCTTATCCTCGGTATAATCCCTGATATTAACCGCATTTATTTCGACAAGACCTTTCTCCCTTGCCCTGCCGATAATACTCTCTTTAAGCACGCTTTCGCACATTTCCGGAAAAAGCGTCAAAATGTCAATTCTCATCTTCCCTGACGCTCTCCTCCCCGTCGAACAAGCCCTTTAAGGCGTTGATATATACGGTTTCGTTTTCAATATCCGCGCTTATGATTACGTCCTTTACAGCCGGCACAAGCGTTTCTTTGCCGTCCCCGGAGCTGACGGTCCAAACGTCGTTTGCGGGATACTTCTGTATATCCGTAATTTTGCCGTAAACCCTGTCGGAATCAAACTGCCTAACGGTACAGCCCAAAAGGTCGTTGATAAACCAAGTGTTTTCGGGGAGCTTTGCGTCCCCCCGCCTGATATACAAAACGGTATTGCGGCATTCCTGCGCCTGCTCTACGGTATCAATCCCGCGCAATTTGAGTATAACTATATTGCCGTGAGGTCTTGCAGAATCCACAGCCGCGCTTTTTTCGCCGTTTTTATCAAAATAAACGGTTCTTATTTTTTTTACAAATTCGGGACTGTCGCACCACGGATTAAAACGCATTTCGCCCTTTATGCCGTGCGTAGATACGATTTGACCGAGTTCAAGGTATTCTTTTATCATAGTGAAAAACGATTGCAAAAAGGCAGACCGACCGTCTGCCCAAATTGCTTAATCAATATCAATTTTAACTTTTTCGCCGTCTTTTGTTGCGCGGGCCTTAACAACAGTTCTGATTGCCTTTGCAATTCTTCCCTGCCTGCCGATAATTCTTCCCATTTCGCTCTCGTCAACGTGGAGATGGTACACGGTAACGCCCGCTTCGTCGGGTTCGTCAACCGTGACGGAAACTTTATCGGGATTTTCAACAAGGCCCTTTGCAATTGTTTCAAGAAGCTCTTTCATCTAAAAGACCTCCTATTATTTAATAATGCCGTTCTGCTTGAGAAGCGCTTTTACGGTATCTGTAGGCTGAGCGCCGTTTTTAATCCACTGCTGCGCTTTTTCGGCGTCGATTTTTACCTCGGCGGGGTTCTTCATAGGATCGAACGTACCGATTTCCTCAATACATCTGCCGTCGCGGGGCGATCTTGAATCCGCAACGATTACACGGTAGAAGGGAGCTTTTTTTGCGCCCATTCTGCGAAGTCTGATTTTTACTGCCATTTTGATTTCCTCCAAAATATATTAAATAATATTTACAACCACTTAAAAAGTGTTTGATAGCCGTTACATCGGGAATCCGCCGTTCATACCGCCGAAGTTAAACCTCGAAAGTTTTTTACGCATACCCTTTGAATTAAATTGCTTCATCATTTTTTGCATTTGCCGGAATTGCGCCAAAAGGCGGTTTACGTCCTCAACCTGCATACCGCAGCCTGCGGCGATACGCCTTTTTCTTGACGGGTTAATAATGTCGGGATAAGCTCTTTCCTTGGGAGTCATGGAGGATATGATAGCCTGAATTTTATCAAGCTGTCTGTCGTCAACCTCAACGTCCCTGAGCTTGCTGCCAACGCCCGGAAGCATTGAAAGCAAATCCTTCATAGAGCCCATTTTTTTAACCTGCTGCATTTGTTCGAGCAAATCGTTTAAATCGAATTTGTTTTTTCGGATTTTTGCTTCAAGCTCCGCCGCCTTTTTTTCGTCAAGAGCGGTTTCCGCCTTTTCTATAAGGGAAAGCACGTCGCCCATACCGAGTATCCTCGACGCCATTCTGTCGGGATAAAAGTAGTCGAGCTCGTCTAACTTTTCACCCGTACCGACAAATTTAATCGGTTTTCCGGTAACGGCCCTTGCGGAAAGCGCCGCGCCGCCCCTTGTGTCGCCGTCCATTTTGGTAAGCACCATACCGTCGATACCGAGAGTTTCGTCAAAGGTGCTCGCTACCGTAACGGCGTCCTGACCGGTCATAGCGTCTACCACAAGGAGTATTTCGTGCGGGTGAACCTCCGCCTTGACGTTCTGTAATTCCTCCATAAGCTCGCGGTCTATATGCAGACGGCCGGCGGTATCTATAATAACATAATCGTATCCCTTATCCTTTGCAAAGGAAACGGCTTTTCTTGAAATTTCAACGGGATCGCCCTGCCCCATTTCGAACACGGGTACGTCAACCTGTTCGCCGACTACCTGCAGCTGCTTTATTGCCGCGGGACGGTAAACGTCGCAGGCTACAAGCAAAGGTCTGTGATTTTCCTTTTTCAGCTTTAAAGCGATTTTGGCGCAGTGGGTAGTTTTACCCGAACCCTGAAGCCCGCACATCATAACGACGGTAGGCGGGTGCGCCGCATAAGCGAGCCTTGTTTGGGTTGTACCCATAAGGTCGGTAAGCTCTTCGTTTACTATTTTTATAACTGTCTGGGCGGGCGTAAGGCTTTCCATAACCTGCGAGCCTATAGCCCTCTCGGTAACCTTTTGTGTGAAATCCTTGGCTACCTTGTAGTTAACGTCCGCTTCCAACAAAGCGAGCCTAACCTCGCGCATAGCCTCTTTAACATCGGATTCGTTAAGGCTGCCCTTGCCCCTTAATCGTTTGAACGCCGACTCCAATCTGTCGGACAAGCTCTCAAATGCCATTTACAATACCCCTTTACTCAATAACCGACAGCGCCAGGGATTTAATCCTAACGGTTGACTCGTTTACTTCCCTTGAAAGGTCGTGGTCAAGGTTGTAAGCGTTTATCATATCCGCGCAATCAATAATCTCATTCATACGGTTTTCGATTTTTTCAAACTTTTCAACAAAGCCGAGCTTGTTTTCCATATCGTAAAGCTGCGCCTCGGCGCGCTTAATAGCGTCGCGCACGCCCTGCCTTGTAATGCCCTCGTTTTCGGCAATTTCGGCAAGGGATAAATCGTCGTTATAATAATAATTGAGAAAATCCCTTTGTTTTTCAGTGAGCATTTCGCCGTAAAAGTCATATAGAATTGTTATTCTGACGTCATTAGCCAAAAGAATCCTTCTTTCGATAATAAAAAATAACAAAATACAACAAACGCGCCCTGTAAAGTTAATCGCTTTACAGGGTGTTATTATACTAAAAAATATTTATTTTGTCAAGGATTTTTTATCTCCAGTCGATTACCGCCGCATTTTCATCATCTGAAGCCGGGTCGCCGCCTCCTATAACCATCCCGCCCGATGACGACGCCTTTGTGGTTTTTTCCGCGGCCTTTTCGGTTTTTGACAAAGCGGAGGTTTTTTTGTTCTCGATTTGCTCCTGCTCCTTTGAAAGCTGCTCGGCGGTTTTCGTAATAAGGTCGCCGACGAGCTCAACACCGCCGTCCTTACTCGTAGTTACGGGAATTTTAACGCCTTCGCCGTTTGTAACGAATCTGTTGCCCTCGGAGTCGGTTGAAATCTCCGGCGATGTGGAAGAAGCGGTTGTATTTTTGCCGTCCTTATCCTTTTTTCCGCAAGAGGCGAAAATCAGAACCTCCAAAACAAGCAAAACGCAAGCTAAAATGATTTTTTTATTCATAAATATGACCATTCCTTTCCGCTGCGCTACAAGGCACAAAAAGGCATCAAACCAATATCCTGTAACGCAGC
>CANRIZ010000033.1 GCA_947630835.1 uncultured Clostridia bacterium
CGGCTTTATTTGTTATACTCTTTTTTATCTGTTTTTCTTTAATTTACCTATTGACTTTACTTAGCAGGTTTTAATTTACACGCAAAGCGGACATTCCGCCGCGAAAATCTGTAATTAACAAATGACGTTTAGAACAGTGAAAAAGCAAAATCGGCCGAACTCATATGAGTAGGCCGATTTTTGGAGCGGGTGATGGGAATCGAACCCACACGACCAGCTTGGAAGGCTGGGATTCTAACCATTGAACTACACCCGCATTTATTCAACGGAGAATATATTATCAAATATCTTTATGATTGTCAAGTGAAATTTGATATTTTGTAGGCTTTTAAAGCCTGTCATATCAGCCTTTTATTCTTAATTTTTCACGAACCGCGGAACTGACAAAAACCGCAAGCGCAATTTTTGCCGCGTCGGGAATTATAAAGGGAAAAACGCACATTGAAAGCGCTTGCAAAGCCCCGATTGCGCCGTTTGTTTTTGAATAAACCGATACAAACCATACCGTGCCGAACGCATAGCACAAAATAAGCCCTATTGACATAGCAATAATTTCTACTATCTTTTTCGCGCCGAAAATTTTGGTGATAAGCCAATAGCTCAACGCGGTAAACACAAACCCCGCTATGTAACCGCCGGTTACCCCGAAAAGCGCGGAAACTCCGCCCTTAAAGCCCGAAAAAACGGGTAAACCGACTGCGCCCAAAAGAATGTATATTATTACAGAGAGCGTTCCCCTTTTGCCGCCGAGAACACCCAGAGCGCAGAAAACGCCGAAGGTTTGCATGGTAAACGGGACGGCCATGGGTATTGTTATCCACGAGCACAATGCGATAAGCACCGCAAACACAGATACCAATACCATATCCAAAACCCTGCTGTTTTTATTTAATCTGATATTATCCATTATTCAACGCCTAAAACTATTTCGTTGTCCTTTCCCGTGAGCGTTACCTTTGTTATAACGTCGTCACAGTTATCTACTATATATGAAGAAATTTTGTCTTCAACATTTCGCCTTATAACATTACGCAAATCCCTTGCGCCTCTGGTATCGCCGCTCATTTTTGACACAAGCAGCTTCGTAACGCCGTCCGCGTACTCGAGCGTAATACCCCTGTCCTTCAGCGATTCGCCAAGCTCGGACAACATCAGGCCGGCAATTTTTTCGTAATTTTCCTCGGTCAATTCGTTAAAGACGACTATTTCATCGACCCTGCCGATAAATTCGGGACGCAAAAACTCGTTAAGCGCCTTGATTGCCGTCTCCTTCTTGACCTCGCCCCTATCCTTGCCGAAGCCGAGGGCGTTTGCTTTTCTGTCGCTTCCGGCATTCGACGTCATAATGATTACAGTGTTTGCAAAGCTTACGCTCCTGCCATGGGCGTCGTTCGTTTTGCCCTCGTCAAGGATTTGCAAAAGTATATTCATAACGTCGGGATGCGCTTTTTCAATTTCATCGAAAAGTATGATCGAATAGGGTTTTCTTCTGACCTTTTCGGTCAACTGCCCCGCCTCGTCATAGCCGACATATCCGGGAGGCGAACCGATAAGCCTTGAAACCGAATGTTTTTCCATAAATTCGGACATATCAAATCTAATCATAGTTTCGGGAGTGTCGAAAAGCTCCATGGAAAGCCTTTTTACAAGCTCGGTTTTACCCACGCCCGTAGGGCCTACAAAGATAAACGAGGCAGGTCTTTTTTGAAGCGAAAGCTGTACTCTGCTGCGCTTGATAGCGGCTGAAACAAGGTCTACCGCCTCGTCCTGACCTATCAAATGCTCCTTGAGCCTCGCTTCAAGCCCTGAAAGGCGTTTTAAATCGCCTTCAACGACTTTTGAGGCAGGTATCCCCGTCCAAAGATTGATTACCGTTGCGAGATCCGATTCAAGCACCTTATTGTCGCTTGCCTTTTCTTTGACGGCGGGAAGCTTGTTTTCGGCGTTGAGAAGCTCCGCCCTGATTTGAGCGAGCCTTTCGTAGTCAATCTCTTCGCCTGTTTCCGAGGAAATCTCGTCTTCCTCCTCTTTAAGCGATGAAATATCGTCAAGCAGCATTTCATATTCGCTTATGGACTTATTTCTCAAATTCGCGCAGGTGCAGGCTTCGTCCAAAAGGTCTATAGCCTTATCGGGCAAAAATCTGTCCGTAATATATCTTTCGGAAAGAGTTACCGCCTTAAAAACAAGGTTGTCGGCAATCCGGACCTTGTGGAAATCCTCATAATATTTTTTAATGCCCAACAGCATTTTATAGGAGTCCGCTATAGAGGGTTCTTCAACCTTTACGGGCTGGAATCTTCTTTCGAGGGCGGCGTCCTTTTCAATATTTTTGCGGTACTCGTTGAAGGTGGTTGCGCCGATTACCTGTATTTCGCCCCTTGAAAGCGCGGGTTTAAGGATATTTGCGGCGTTCATGGTACCCTCGGCGTCGCCCGTTCCGACAAGATTATGCACCTCGTCGATAAACAGTATTATATTCCCCTCCGCCTTTACCTCCTCGATAAGGCCCTTAATTCTCGACTCAAACTGACCTCTGAACTGAGTGCCTGCGACAAGGGCGGTTAAATCAAGCAAATGTATTTCCTTGTTTGCAAGCTTTGCGGGTACGTCCCCGTTGGCAATTTTAATTGCAAGCCCCTCCGCAATAGCGGTTTTGCCTACGCCCGGTTCGCCTATAAGGCAGGGGTTGTTTTTGGTTCTGCGGCAAAGTATCTGCTCGGTACGGGCTATTTCCTTTTCCCTGCCGATTATATTGTCAAGCTTGCCTTCCTTTGCTCTCTGAGTTAAATCCGTACAGTAAAGGTTAAGGTACTTTCTCTTTTTATTCTTTTCGCCCTTTTTCTTCTTCCTGCCCTTTGGTTCGTCTTTGGTTTCGGTAGAGCCGGCAGTATCCGTTTCCGCTTCGCCGTCCTCGGGCTTATTGCCGAACATTCCCTGCAAAAAAGAAAGCGGCATAGCTCCGCCCGGCTGGAACCCGTCCTCGCCGTCGCTTTCCATTATTTGTTTCATCTGCTCGGAAACTTCTTCCATCTCGTCCTCGGTAATGCCCATACTCTCCATAATCTGCTTAACGGGACCGATATTAAGCTCCATTGCGCATTGAATACAAAGGCCTTCGTTTGTGGTTTTGTCGCCGTCAACCTTTGAAATAAAGAACACAGCAGGGTTTTTGTGGCATCTGCTGCAAAGCATATTTTTCATTTGCTGAAATCCTCGCTAAATAGTTTATTACTTTTCTTTTTTATCCTTACCTAAAATCTGCTTAGCCGCTCCCGGAATATAACTGATAAGAGCTACGAACGTTAAAATAACTGCAATTACGACAAGCACGAACATTACCTTTTCAGGTAAAGTATATGCAGGGTTTATGCCGCTTATTGCCCCTACCTCGGGTCCGAACGCCAATATGACGAGCATAACGGCGTAGAAAACGAATGTCGCCACTTTGCCGTATATTTCGGCAGGGGTCGGACGCATACCCATTGCAATTATTACCGAACCGCCGACAAGCATAATTATATCTTTTGCAATAAAGAGCAAAAATACCCACGCAAACGCCTGCATTGATACGCTTTGGGCGTTTTTGAATTTTATAAAAAGCACAATGGCTATTGCAAAAACAGTCAGCTTATCCGCTATGGGGTCAAGCAATTTTCCGAGGTTTGAAACCTGGTTGAACTTTCTTGCGATTTTCCCGTCAAAGAAATCCGAAAGACCGGAAACCGCAAGTATAAGTATTGACCACCATATATAGCCTTTAATATATACAACCGCAAAAACCGGTATAAGACAAATTCTGATAACGGACAGCAAATTCGGCACGGTCATACAACCGTCAAAAATTGTGTGCAGATTTTCTTTAAGACTGACTTTTTCTTCCATAAAAAACACCTTCAATATAATTTAATTTTAATAATTTAATTTGTGAATAGCGATTCAACCGAGGTTATAGCCTCCGTAGGGCTGAATTTCTCAGCAAAGCCGACAAATTCAGAATCGTTTACCGCCCGAGCAATATCCGGCTGTTTAATTTGGGGCTTTAAACAAGAGAGCAAACAACAGATAACGAAAACGACCGCCGCGCCCTCAAAAAACCCTAAAACAGCCCCAATCACGGCGTCCGCCGTGCCGACTACGGGAAGCTCCTTAATTCCCTGACTAATCGCTTTTGCAATTAATTTAAAAATAATTGCAAGCAAAACGGTCAATACAAAGAACAAGACGTTCTTTAATACCAAAACGGTAACGGGCTTGACTATTTCCTTTTCAAGGTTATTTGCAAGCTCCGCATTGTTTTTAATACCCGCTTTTGAAATCTGCAGGGACAAAGCGGAAATATCCAAACCCGCTTTTTCTGCGTAATCCTTTGCAAAATTAGGTATGTTGTCCATAACCACCTGCGCTTTCTGTGCAAAATTCAAAGTGACATCCGAAGGTATCTTTTCCTGTATGCCCTCTTGAACGGGCTTGGACAAAAACGTTTGGTACGCAAATTCGGCAACAGGTTTTGCCGAGCAAGACGAAACTATAACTGCAGCCGCAAAAGCCAACAGCCCGGCCGCGGCGGTAATTACGCCTCTTTTAGCTGACACGGCAACAATTAAAATAATAATCACTGCCAAAATCAAATCCAAAACAATTCCCATAACAAATACCTCCTTAGAAATATTATACAATTAAATTGTATCAAAACTATGAATAACAAGCAACCATTTTAATAACAAAATTATTTTTCGGCCTTTGTTTTCTCCGTTTGTGTTTTTTCGGTACTCTTTGGTTTTTCGTTATTTCCGAAGCTTTTGTATTTTTCCAAAGCTCCGGTTGTGAACACATATGTGCTGCTTCCGCTATTGAAGCAGGAAATTCCGTCGTTCGGCACGTCCGAAGAACCTACGTTCTTGCCCCTTTTGTTATAGCAGAGCAACTGTCGGTCGGTTAAAACGCTTATATATCCTCCCGAACAGGATACGCTTCTGACGTTGGAATTAATTTCGGTTGAAAACAGCTCCTTGCCGTTTTTGGAATATCCTTTTAAGATTTTCACGCTTGAGCTTCCGTATTTTGAAAGAGCGACAATCGTCGTATTGTCATCGTTCGTATAGATGCGCGACAGGGTGTTTAAAGACAGATCTATATCGTCTTTATTCTTTTCGCCTTTAATGAAGCTCAATACCTTTTCGCCGCTTGCCATTATTTTGCCGCCGTTTACAAAGCTGACGCGAGAGACAATTTTTTCGCCGAAATCGTATTCATACAGCGGTTCGGAATAATCAAAGTCAAAGAACAAAACCTTTGAATAAAGTTCTCCGTTCTCCGCGCCGACTATTGAAACTGCGGCGTACTTACCGTTGTCCGAAACGGCGGTTGAAATTATATTTTCCTTGGCGCATTGCCAATCGAAAACGGTTTTTTGGTTTTTGTTGAAAACCAAAAGCCTCGACATAGCCGAAGTTCCCCTGACTCCGAGCGCAACGCTTCCGTCCTTGCCGAGAGAAGCGGTAATAATCCTGCTGTCGAGTTTTTTCTCATAAAGCACCTTTGTTTTTGAAACGACCTTGTAAGAATCTCCGCCGGCGTCGAAGATAACCGCCCTTGAATTTTTGCTTTGAGCCAGAGGTACAGCGTAAGCGTGTTCGCTTTCAAGAATCTTCTTTGCCGTTGAATCCAATACAAAAACCTTGTCTTTCTCGACAACGAGAAAATCATTTCCTATTTTCATGACGTTTTCGGGAGTATTGCTTTCAAAGTAATAGGGATAACCCCCGCCGTTTTCCATACCCGAAACCAAGCCGCCGAAATAATCGCCGACGCTTGAAAAACTGATGTTCCCGAACCTGTCGGCGGCAATAAAAAGCAAAATAAGTATTACCGCAACAATAAGAATTATTTTCGCCAAGGGCGTAATTATTGCGGAAACAGAAGCATTTTTTTTGCCCGGCCTTTTATTCGATTTTTTCTTGCCTTTATTACCGCTTACGGACGTTTTTTTGTTTTCTTCCTTCATACCTTGCCACCGTTATTTTTATGATTAACCTTATTGAGATACAAGCCGCAGGCGGGAACCGTTTTGCCTGCGAAAATTCTGTTCCCGCTTTCCAATATTTCGGGAATTTTACCCCTTTGTATTTTTCCCGAATTTATATCAAGCAACGTGCCTGTTATAATCCTTACCATATTGTATAAAAATCCGTCTGCCTCGATACAGAGCTTAACCAAATTTCCGCTTTTTTCAAAGCCTATGCTCATAACGGTTCGGGTTTTATCCTCAACGCTCGAATTTGACGCGCAAAACGCCGAAAAATCATGCGTCCCGAGAAAATCCCTCGCCTGAATATTTAACATATCTATATCAAGGCTGTAGGGATAATGAAGCGCCCTGTTAACGTAAAATGGATTTCTTGACTCGGAATTCCATATAAGATAAACGTACTGCTTTGAAACGCAGTCGTACCTTGCGTGAAAATCCTCGCTGACCTCGCGGCAGGAGAGAACCGAAATATCCTGCGGCAGTACAGCATTTAAAGACCTGACCGTTTTAGCGCAGTCAAGCGCGTCGGGCGTTCTCATATTAAAACAGAACATATTTGCATGTACTCCGCTGTCCGTCCTGCTGCAGCCCGTAACTGCGTAACGCACGCCGAAAATGCGCTCTATCGAATCCTGTATTTTTTGCTGAACGGTTACGGCGTTTTCCTGCACCTGCCAGCCGTGATATGCGCTGCCGTCATACATTATTTCAAACAGATAATTTTTCATATATTGCCACCGATTTAAAGCACAAAACGCAAAAACGAATCAAGTATATTTCTGTACTGCTCGGGCGCCGTTATAAGCCTGTTTGACAATATGATAACCGCACAGCAGGCAATCAGCGTCAAAAGCGCAATGTAATCCCTTGCCGCAAGCTTCATTTCCTTTAATCTGGTTCTGCCCTCGCCGCCCTTATAGCATCTGCATTCCATAGCGAAGGCAAGCTCATAGGCTCTTGAAAAGGAATTTATAAAAAGCGGTACGAAAATCGGAACAAGCGCCTTTCCCCTTTGCACTATATTCCCGCTTTCAAGGTCTGCGCCCCTTGATTTCTGCGCCGACATTATCTTATCGACCTCGTCAATGAGCGTGGGAATAAATCTTAAAGCTATGGTCATCATCATAGCAATGGAATGGACGTTGATTTTGACAAGCTTTAACGGCGAAAAAAGCCTTTCTATAGCGTCGGTCAAAAGCGTTGGCGAGGTTGTGTAGGTAAGCAGCGAGCTTGCGACTACAAGCGCAACTATTCTGACCGTTGTAAAAAGCGCGGTGAAAATTCCGCCCGTTGTGATATGAAGCCTGCCCAATTCGACAAGCGTAATACCCTTGCTGTTATAAACTATCTGCAAAACGGAGGTTATCAAAACTATGATAAAAACGGGCTTTATGCTTTTTGCTATTAACTTTAACGAGATTTTGGAAAGCAATAAAGTTATAAGCAAAAACAGGAGCATCGTTCCCATAGCGAGGAAGTTTTTGCAAATGAAAATAGCGATTATATAAATAAACGTAAGCACAAGCTTCATTCTCGGGTCAAGCCGATGAATTATCGAGTTACCCGGGAAAAACTGTCCTATCGTAATATCCTTTATCATTTTAATATCCCCCTTTCCTTAAAAAGGCGGACAAGCTCTTTTTTGGCCTCGCCGACAGAATAGATATCGGTTCTTACATCATAGCCCTTTGATTTCAAATCTATAAAAATGCCGGTAATTTCAGGCACGTTAAGCCCTATTTCGACAAGGCGTTCGTAGTTTGAGAAAACCTCTTTAACGCCTGTGAAAAACTCAACCTTTCCCCTGTTCATAACAAGCACCTTGCTCGCGTTCCTCGCCACGTCCTCCATACTGTGGGAAACGACGATAACGGTACTGCCCGTTGATATACGGTAATTATCTATCATATCGCTTATTGTGTCCCTGCCCCGTGGGTCAAGCCCCGCCGTAGGCTCGTCAAGTATCAATACCTTAGGCTCCATAGCTATAACTCCGGCTATCGCAACCCTTCTCTTTTCGCCGCCCGACAAATCGAAGGGCGATTTAACGAGCATATCTTTTTTAAGCCCGACAAAATCCGCCGCCTTTAAAACATGCTCCTCAATTTCTTTTTCGCTAAGTCCCATATTTTTGGGACCGAAAGCTATGTCCTTAGAAACCGTGCTTTCAAAAAGCTGATATTCGGGGTACTGGAAGCAAAGCCCGACGTTAAAGCGAACGCTTCTTGTAAACTCCTTGGAGGAATTAATATCCTTACCGTCATACAAAACTCTGCCCGAGGTAGGCTTCAAAAGCCCGTTCAAATGCTGAACAAGCGTGCTTTTTCCCGAGCCCGTATGCCCGATTATTCCTACAAACTCTCCCTCGTCTATCGAAATATTTATGTTGTCGATAGCAGTTTTGCGAAAGGGAGTGCCCTCCGAATAAACATATGATAAATTTTCCGTCTGAATTATTGCCATTTATTTTTCTCCAAGAAGATTTAAAACGCTTTGTGTAAATTCTTCCCTTGTAAGCGTGTCGTCGGGTATATTTATATGCTCCTTGCGAAGTTCTTTTGCAAGCAGCGCGCATCCGGGTATGTCAAGCCCCGCCTTTTTTAGCAGCTCCTCGTGTTTAAAAACCTCTTTGGGCGCCGCGTCAAGCAGGATTTTTGCGTTATCCATAACAACAACCCTGTCGGCAAGGGCGGCTTCGTTCATAAAATGAGTGATATACACCACCGTTATATTATAATCCCGATTTAGCCTGAAAACGGTATCCATTACCTCTTTCCTGCCCTTGGGGTCAAGCATCGCCGTCGGCTCGTCAAAAAATATACATTCGGGCCTCATAGCTATTATACCCGCTATGGCGACTCTCTGCTTTTGACCGCCGGATAATTTGTGAGACTCGTGACTGCGATACTCGTACATATCGACAGCCTTCAGCGCGTCGTCAACGCGTTTGCGGATTTCCTCTCTCGGAAGCCCGAGATTTTCCGGCCCGAAGGCGACGTCCTCCTCGACTATGGAGGCTACAATCTGATTGTCGGGATTTTGGAAAACCACGCCGACGGTCTTTCTTATGTCATAAGAAAGATTTTCGTCCGCCGTATCCATACCCTTTACCAGGACCTTGCCCTCGGTGGGTACAAGTATTGAATTTGAAAGCTTTGCAAGCGTGCTTTTTCCCGAGCCGTTATGGCCGAGTATCGCTACGCATTCGCCGGGCTTTATGCCGAGCGAAACGCCGTCAACCGCAAGCGGGAGCTTTTCCTCGCCCTCATCCTCACTGTAACGGAAGCTGATATTTTGAAATTCAACAATATTTTCCATCAGAAATTTCCTTTACTTATCTGTGCCATATTGCGGAAGCCCCGCAGGGTAAAATCAAACCCGAACGGGTTACGGGCAAGCCGATTTCATCGCTGTCAACCTTTCCCCCGAATTTCGGAGAAACAACCGAAGCCAAAATATATTTCATTACGGACGGTGAAAGACCGGTTGTATATGAATTAATAAGCATCATCAAAGGGTTGTCGGAAAGCAGACCGGAGCAAAGCTCGGTGAAATTGTATATTTCGCTTTCAAGCTTCCAAACCTCGCCGCCCGGACCTCTGCCGTATGACGGAGGGTCCATAATTATAATATCGTATTTATTGCCTCTTCTGATTTCACGGCGCACAAATTTAATGCAGTCGTCGACTATCCAGCGCACGCTTTTGTCGGCAACGCCGGAGGAAGCCGCATTTTCCTTTGCCCACGAAACCATACCCTTGGACGCGTCTACATGCACAACCTGCGCGCCCGCTTTAAGGCAGGCTATTGTAGCCGCCCCGGTATAAGCGAACAAATTAAGCGCTTTAACGGGTCTTTTGGCGCTCTTGATAAGCTCTGCCGTATAGTCCCAATTAACCGCCTGCTCCGGGAATACTCCCGTATGCTTAAAGCCCATATTTTTTACGTTAAAGCTTAAATCTTTGTATTTTATACGCCAAAATTCGGGTATTTTATTTTTTACTTCCCAACTGCCGCCGCCGGAATTTGAGCGATGATAAACTGCGTCCGCCTTATTCCACAAGGGGTGATTTTTCGCAGTATTCCAAATCACCTGCGGGTCGGGACGTATCAATATAACGCTTCCCCAGCGTTCAAGCCGCTCGCCGTCGGAGCAGTCAATCAGCTCGTAATCTTTCCACGAAGAAGAATAACGCATTAAACTAACCTTTCTTCAACTACCTTCGCTATACATTCCGCGAGGTATTTAATCCTGTCGTAATCCTTGCCCTCAAGCATTACGCGGACAAGCGGTTCTGTGCCCGAAACACGCACAAGCACTCTCCCGTCCTCTCCGAGCTCCTCGCTCGCCTTTTTTATGGCAAGCTGTACCTCCGCGTCCTTTTCAAGCCTTGTTTTGCCGAAATTGGAAACGCGGACATTGATGAGAACCTGGGGAAATACTTTCATTTCGTCGGCAAGCTCGGAAACCTTTTTGCCCGTTCTTTTAATTACGTTTAATACCTGGATTGCGGACATTTGACCGTCGCCGGTTGTTGCGTGGTCGAGGAAAATAATATGCCCGGACTGCTCGCCGCCTATGGAATAGCCGTTCTTAACCATTTCTTCGAGAACGTATCTGTCCCCTACCTTGGTCTTAACGCAGTTGATGCCGTTGTCTTTGCAAAACTCGAAAAATCCCATATTGCTCATAACCGTTACAACCGCCGTATCTTTGTTAAGCTTGCCGTTATCTTTCATATACTTTGAGCAAATGGCTATAATTTTATCGCCGTCGACTATATTGCCGTTTTCGTCGATTAACAACATTCTGTCCGCGTCGCCGTCGAAAGCGAAGCCCATATCGCATTTATTTTCAACAACGAATTTTTGAAGCATATCAAGATGCGTTGAACCGCAGTTTTCGTTGATATTCGTTCCGTTGGGGCAATCGTTTATAATATAACATTCCGCGCCGAGCCTGCTGAAAAGCGCCTTTGCCGTGACGGAGGCGGAACCGTTTGCACAGTCGAGCGCAATTTTCATACCCTTGAAGTCGCCGTCCGAGGTCATGGCAAGGTGGAAGATGTAATCGTCAACGGCGCTGTTTGAAAAATGTATTCGTCCTACGTCGCCGCCGAGTACCACGGGCGGAATTTTTGTTTCGTCAAGTATTATTTCCTCAATCTCGTTTTCAAGCTCGTCGGGCAATTTATAGCCGTTATACTGAAAAATCTTGATACCGTTATACTCGCAGGGATTGTGCGACGCCGAAATCATAACTCCCGCGTCGTATTCGTATTCCTTTACAAGAAAGGCAACCGCAGGCGTGGGCACAACGTCGATTATCAGCACGTCCGCACCGACTGAGCAAAGCCCCGCGCCTATTGCCGACGCAAGCATATGCGACGACGCCCTCGTATCCATTCCAATCAAAACCTTTGGCTTGTGAGAGCAATTTTCGGTTAAAACCATAGCCGCGGCTCTTCCTATTTTCATGGCAAGCTCACACGAAAGCTCGCTGTTTGCAACGCCTCTTGCGCCGTCTGTTCCGAATAATCTACCCATTAGTTATTTACTCCTATAAGTCTAATTTTTGCTGACCGTTATCGTCGTTTGCTTTATAAGGTATACCCAAATGCGCATACGCCGGAGCTGTCGCTATTCTGCCCCTCGGGGTCTTTGATAAAAAACCTATTTGCATAAGATAGGGTTCGTAAACGTCCTCGATTGTAACCGCTTCTTCGCCTATGGTTGCGGCTATCGTTTCAAGCCCGACCGGACCGCCGTTATAATTTTTAATCATTGAAGTCAGAAGCAGTCTGTCGGTAAGATCAAGCCCAAGCTCGTCGATTTCCATTCTGCCCAGGGCGATTTTAGCCGTGTCAACGGTTATTACTCCGTTGCCCATAACCTCGGCAAAGTCACGGGAACGCTTTAAAAGCCTGTTTGCAATTCTCGGCGTGCCCCTTGAACGGGAGGCGATTTCAAGCGCGCCTTCGTCGTCGGCGGCGATGCCGAGTATGCCCGCGCTTCGCTTGACTATCTGCGCAAGCTCCTCGGGCGTATACATCTCAAGCCTTAAAATCACGCCGAATCTGTCCCGCAAAGGCGCCGAAAGCTGCCCCGCCCTTGTAGTTGCGCCGACAAGGGTAAATCGGGGTAAATCAAGCCTTATCGATCTTGCCGAAGGACCTTTGCCTATAATTATGTCAAGGGCGTTATCCTCCATTGCGGGGTACAAAACCTCCTCAACGCTTCGTGAAAGGCGATGTATCTCGTCAATAAACAGCACGTCTCCGTCGTTCAGATTTGTAAGCAAAGCGGCAAGGTCGCCCTGCTTTTCTATGGCGGGGCCGGAGGTCACCCTCATCTGCACGCCCATTTCGTTAGCTATGATTCCCGCAAGAGTTGTTTTTCCGAGTCCCGGAGGGCCGTAAAGCAGTACGTGGTCAAGCACGTCGCCCCTCGATTTTGCGGCGTCAATGTAAATTTTTAAATTTTCCTTCGCCTTTTCCTGTCCGATATACTCCGAAAAGGTTTTGGGTCTTAAGGAAATTTCAATATCGCTGTCAACTTCGTTTAAATCGGGTGAAACTATCCTGTTTTCGTTGTCAAAATCCATATCTTCCTCCCGTATAAATTAATCCGAAACAAGCCTTTTGTTGGGTATAAGGGTTTCGGTAAACCAGATGTCGTTTTTCTGATAAGCGTCGTAACTGCCGCCGTACTTTTTAACCGTTTCTTTTATTATACCTATGCCGTTGCCGTGTTCGTCCTCTTTTTTAGATTTTTCCGACCTGCCTTTTAAGAATTTGTTTTCGCTTCTTATTAAGGTTCTTTCCTCATCCACAGCTATATAAATGCCGCAAACCTTTTTGTCCTTAAGCCGCGATACGGCGTTTACGGCGTTGTCAATTACATTGTTGAGTACCCTGCAAATGTCGTAATCGTCTATCAATATGCCGCAGTTTTCGCTTATTTCGGAAACGAGCTCGATATTCCTTTGCAAAGCCTGACGGCGCTTTATAAAAATAATAGTGTTTACCGTTTCGTTTGAGCAAACCGAAAAGCCTGCAAGACCGTTCAAATCGTCGTCCGTACTTTTTAATATTTCCAAAGCCTTATCGGTTTTGCCGATTTCTATAAAGCCTCTTGCCGTAGTAATAATGTTTGAAATATCGTGCTTTATCTTGCCGAATTCAAGCTTTTCCTTTTTAAGCATTAATATCTGCTCATAATCAAGCTTGCTTCTGAGCAGTTCCTTTTCCCTGCTAAAATTTGTTTTTTCAAGCTTTTCTATGTAGTCTATCATAAAAATAAGTAAAAAGTCGATTAACATAAACACCAGATTAATTATCATTACAAAAACGGTGTATTTGTAATCAATCAAAACGGCGCGGGAAACCAATACGTAAATAACAAGCCAAATAATATGAGTCAGCGGAAACGGCAGCAAAATCATAAGCTTAGATTTATATGCAAACGATTTTATCCTTTTATCTTTAATGTACTTGAGCATAGCGGTAAACAAAAGAGAAAAAGAAAAAGTGAAAAGCTCCATAACAATAAAATCGTTTAACGCTATCGAATACACCTGCATGGTTAAGGCTTGCTTTGTAAAAAAGGAAAATATCAACTGATATACCAAAGCGCCGCTTGTATAATTTACCAAGCCGAAAACGCAGGCAAAAACCCTTGAAAACAATTTTCCCTCACACGCAATCGAAACGCATATAAACAAAAGCAGATAATAAAGCAGCATAACGAGGGTTTCGTTACTCAAATTAACGATTTTTGGGTTCACGGTAAAGAACGAAAAAAGCATTGGAGGAACTACAACAATTAAAAATGTAACCGGTGTATTGTATCTGTTTTTCAATATTACATGAACCGTATTAAACGCCACAAGCGTTCTCACAAGGTGCAAAAGCCATGCCCAAGGAAAAAAGCTGTATAAATCAACCGTTTCCATAAATATGACCATTCCTTTCCGCTGCGCTACAAGGCACAAAAAGGCATCAAACCAATATCCTGTAACGCAGC
>CANRIZ010000034.1 GCA_947630835.1 uncultured Clostridia bacterium
AGCTGCGTTACAGGATATTGGTTTGATGCCTTTTTGTGCCTTGTAGCGCAGCGGAAAGGAATGGTCATATTTATGAAGCATATGGATATTAAGGATGTAATAGGCGACCTTTCTCTTATAAATTCGCTTGTTACGGTCTGCGGCTGGGTAAGAACGGCGAGGGACTCAAAAAACGTCGCCTTTATAGAGCTTAACGACGGCACAACATTAAAGCATATACAGATAGT
Organism: uncultured Clostridia bacterium; assembly: GCA_947630835.1. Classification (GTDB taxonomy): domain Bacteria; phylum Bacillota; class Clostridia; order Oscillospirales; family Acutalibacteraceae; genus Fimenecus. The sequence continues at coordinate 228 of CANRIZ010000034.1, forward strand.
TATAGATAAAAATTCGGGTATCGAGTATGAGGACGCTTTAAGGCTCGGCACTTCTCTAAAGGTTGAGGGAAAAGCGGTAGAATCAAGACAGGGAACGATTGAAATTAACGCGGAAAAAATCACCGTTTTGGGCGAGTGTCCTCTTGAATATCCGCTTCAAAAAAAGCGCCATACTCTTGAATTTTTGCGTACAATGCCGCATCTTCGTACAAGAACCAACACCTTTAACGCCGTTTTCAGGGTTCGCTCGGTGATGGCGGACGCAATACACAGGCATTTTCAGAGCAAGAATTTCATATATGTAAATACTCCGCTTATTACCGCAAGCGATTGCGAGGGCGCGGGCGAGATGTTCCAGGTTACCACCATAGGCTACAGCGACAAATACAAGGATTCGCAGGAGTATTACGAAAACGACTTTTTCGGCTGTAAAACGGGCTTGAGCGTTTCAGGCCAGCTTGAAGGCGAGGTTGCGGCGACCGCTTTGGGAAAAATCTATACCTTCGGGCCGAGCTTCAGGGCGGAAAACAGCAATACGCCGAGGCATTTGGCGGAGTTTTGGCACGTTGAACCCGAAATCGCCTTTGCCGAGCTTCCCGATGTGCTTGAAGAAGCGGAGGATATGATAAAGTTCGTAATCGGGGAGGTTCTTGAAAAGTGTCCCGAGGAAATGAAGTTTTTTGACGCGCATTTTGAGAACGGTCTTACAGAAAAGCTTGAAACCCTTATTTCACACGAATTCGGCAGGGTTAGCTATACCGAGGCCGTAGAGCTTTTGAAAAAATCCGGCAAGGAATTTCAGTATCCCGTCGAATGGGGCTGCGACTTGCAGACCGAGCACGAAAGATATATTGCCGAAACCGTATTCAACAAGGCGGTTTTCGTTACCGATTATCCCAAGGCGATTAAATCCTTTTATATGAAACAAAATGACGACGGCAAAACCGTAGCCGCCGCAGATTTGCTTGTTCCCGGCGTCGGCGAAATTATAGGCGGCAGCGAGCGTGAGGCGGACTACGACAAGCTTGTTGCCGAAATGAAGGCGAGAGGTATGAATTTGGAGCTTTACAAGGATTATCTTGACCTGCGTAAATTCGGCTCCGTACCGCACGGCGGCTTCGGCCTCGGCTTTGAAAGACTGCTTATGTACTGCACGGGCGTTTCAAATATCAGGGACGTAACGCTTTACCCGAGAACTGTCGGCAGTATAAGATAATAAGGAGGTATTTTTATGGCTCGTTCGTTGACTATACCGGAGGGTTATTCTTCGGCGCTGTCGCTTAGAGAAACTCAACACGCAATTAAATACATAAAGGATATTTTTCAGCAGGCTCTGTCCTTTGCCCTGACGCTCGACAGGGTTACGGCACCGCTTATAGTTACAAAAAGCTCCGGCATTAACGACGATCTCAACGGCGTTGAGAGGAAGGTCGATTTCAGCATTAAGGAAATTGAAGAGCATGCGGAGATTGTACAGTCGCTTGCAAAATGGAAAAGAATGGCGCTCTACCGTTACGGATACGAACCCGGCGAGGGGATTTATACCGATATGAACGCCGTAAGACGCGACGACGACGTGGACAATATGCACTCGATATTTGTTGACCAGTGGGATTGGGAAAAGGTAATCAAAAGGGAAGACAGAAATATCGACTACCTTAAAAACACCGTAAAATCCATTGTAAAGGCGATTGTTTTCACAAACAGAAAGGTTCGTATGCGCTATCCGCAGCTCGGCGTGCATTTGAATGAAAACGTATTTTTTATAGATTCGCAGGAGCTTGAGGATATGTATCCGCAGCTCACCCCCAAGCAAAGGGAAAATAAGGTTTGCGAAAAATACGGCACGGTATTTGTCATGAAAATAGGCTCGGCGCTCAAAAGCGGCGAAAAACACGACGGCAGAGCGCCCGATTACGACGATTGGAGCCTTAACGGCGATTTGCTTTTTTGGCACGAAACGCTTAAAACCGCTCTTGAAGTTTCTTCAATGGGCATAAGGGTTGATGAAACGTCGCTTAAAAATCAGCTTAAAATTTGCGGCGCCGAGGAAAGGCTTAAATTCAAATACCACTCCATGATTGCCGACGGCACTCTGCCGTTGACAATAGGCGGAGGAATAGGCCAGTCAAGAATTTGTATGCTTATGCTCGGCAAGGCGCATATTGGAGAGGTGCAGGTTTCCGTTTGGCCCGAGGATATGACGGAAAAATGCAGAGAAAACAATATCATACTTTTATGATTTTTCGGCAAAAAACATAATAAGCCAAAAACTAACCGCAAGCCCAAAAGGTTTGCGGTTTTGCTCTGTTTATGAAAGATAGGCGTTGTTGCGTTTTGATAAGGTCCTGCCGTCACGCAGACAAAAGCGCTCAGGCTTCTTCGTCCGGCGCCTGTCCGTTATGTGCAAGCCATTTACACTCGGTAACTTCAGGGTCCTTAAATGTTGCCTTAAACGAGGAGTCCTCCGGACTGCAGGCGTATATGCCGAACGAAACTGCGCCGCCGGCGTTAAACATATGACATATACGCATTTGGTTATATTCCTTGCCGTCCGTTGAATTTTCAACGCAAAAATCGTTCTCTCTTCGGCTCAGCCTGAACCACATAGTCTTGATTGAAGCGTCAATATCCGTTGAGGACCAGTCGGAATAACCGTTATTGGTAACAACTGCGCCCAACCGCTGTATTTTTTCGTTTTCATACTCGACGGAGGCCTTAAGCCAGTTTTCGCTGTCCAGATAAACCGCAACGCCGCACTGATCGAAGCGGTGTTTGCTTTCAAATTCCGTTTTAACGGTGAAAGAAAAATATTTTTCCTCCGTCTCGATTTGAAGCACAGGCGCATTGTCGTTGCGAAAACGGTAATAGGTTCTTTGCCATAGGTCTGTGTGCGGTTCTGTTATAATTTCAATTTTACCGTCTTCCGTTTTGTAATCCTTCGGTTCTCTCGTCCACTTTAAAAGCTTTGCTTTCCACTCCATATAAAACGCTCCTTTTAATTTCAAATAAACCGATCGGTCGGCGAAACACAGCGTCCGTTTCGGCGATTTTAATTTCACTTTTTTAATGCAATTAAATATTAAAACAGAAAAAGCCCTGAAAATCAAGGCTTTTTCCGAATGGCACCCCTAAAAGATAATGAGTGATAATTTTAGAGTGGAGATAATATGTAAAAATCGTTCGCAAAGAGTTTATAAAGAGTTTGTTATTTCGGTATTTTTAATTATTTACTTATATAATTTGCTACACCTATCCAAGCACACGCCTCAGCATTATTTGCAGCTATTTGAGCATATTGAGCAGCTCTGTCGGAATTTTGCTCAATACTTGCAAGATGACGCAATTGCTGTTCATTCTGTTTCATAATGTTTTCGTTTTGAACAGTCATCAATGCTTGATTAATTATAATTTCTTCTTGTTGTTCTATAATTCTATCAAGTTTTTCTTTTATCTTTTCCAAATTGTAATTTAGCAATGCGTTAGACAAAGATTCATTTGATGTATTGATAAAATCTGCAAGGTAATAAATAGCGTATAAATTTCTAAATTGGCTTGGAACGATATTCACATCATAAGCTTGTTGTAATAACTCACTTGCCTTATTTAATTCAGCCGTAATTCCGTTCAATTGGACTTTTAATTGTTTGACTTCAATTAAGATATTTTTATGCATTTGTGTTGAACTTTTGAAATCGTCTAATGCCATTAGGCAAGTGTCTCTGATTTTTTTATTTGTTTTTGTGACGGTTCCAAAAAGGTACTTTAATTTATATTTCCAAATGTTTTCAAAAATCTCTATTGAACTGTCAACAGAGAGCCATTTAGGTTCAGGAGCCATATAATAAGCAGCAAGGCTTTCGCTCAAATCTACTTTCATACCCTCTCCAAAGCTTTTGTTGCATGCGGCAAATTTAATTTCTTCCCCGTCGTATAAAAGATGTAAGTATTTACTGCTATTGTTCAAGTCGGTATAGATGAAATATCGCTTATATAGATTACTGTTTTTGATTTCAATGTTATTTTTAACTATTGCTTGATCCTTTTCTAATTTATTTTTAATACACTCTAAATTCAATAAATTTCTAAAGTATATTCTTAATGCCTCTTTAGAATACTCACTGTTGATTTCTGTAGTAATACTTGTTGAATTTTGCCTTTGTGAGGTTCCGCATTGAGAACAAAAAACGGCATCGTCAGGCATTTCATAACCACATTTATAACAAAACATTGTTGACACTTCCTTTGTAATAGTATTTTGATGAAAATAAAATGACATTGCTAAATCATCATGAATTTTTGATGATTTATAGTATTTAGCTGTAACAGGTCATAATAAAAGCCCCCTAAAAATAAAAAGTGCACCTACCGAAGCAGGCGCACAAAAAACGCAAACTCCGATAGTCGCCAAACCAATTCAATATGAAGGGCAATACTGCACCATCGCATTGATGGAATTTGCATTTTTATCAAATTCATAATGCGATAAGGTGCAAAAAGGATATAACTGTCCCAATAAAAAAGAGAAATTGCCCCTATCTTCCATATTAAATTGGTTTGGCATAATTATTATACCAAATTTTTTGCTATAATTCAATAGAAGACCGTGAAAAAGTCTTTGGGCAGAACATATGCCTGTGTCAGCTGTTCTATGCTCACCCAATTTTGTGAGTGAGCATAGAACAGAAAAGCCGCCGAAAATCATTGATTTTCAGCGGCTTTTGGCACCCCCTGCGAGAATCGAACTCACAACTAACCCTTAGGAGGGGTTTATTATATCCATTTAACTAAGGAGGCGTGTGCAAATTAAATTTTAACAGCCTAAATTATTGAGAAAAGGCAATTTGAAATTACGCAAATTCCCCAAACGGCTTGAGTACTAAAAAAGTATAGCAGATATTTTCCTTTTTAGCAAGCCTAAAATTAAACAGATTTAAAATTTTTGCAAAAAGTCGGTTCGCTTTTGCAAAAACTATTGTTTGTGCAAAACGGAAATATGTGCTATACTCTGATTATAACATTAATCTTTAAAAAGGGTTGCCTATGATTTCAAACGGTATAGATATTGTTGAAATTGAAAGAATAGAAAAGGCTCTTGAAAAGCAGAGCTTTAAAAGCTTCGTTTATTCTTCGGAGGAATTAAAGGAGCTTGAAAATAAAAAGGCGGAAAGCTATGCCGCCGCGTTTTGCGCCAAGGAGGCGTTTTCAAAGGCTTTGGGAAGCGGAATCGACGGCTTTAAGCTGAACGAGGTTCGGGTGCTTCACAACAGTCTGGGCGCGCCGTACCTTTCGCTTACCGGAAACGCCGAAAAAATTGCGTCAAATAAGGGGCTTAAATTCGCGCTGAGCTTATCGCATTGCGAAAAATACGCGGCAGCCGTGGTTACCGCATATACGGAGGAATAAATTATGGTTAAAATACTTTCCTGCTCTCAGGTAAAACGGATAGAGGAAACCGCCTCGGAAAGCGGAATAAGCTATTTAAGGCTTATGGAAAACGCAGGCTCGGCGTGCGCCAAGGTGATTAGAAACCGCTTTGACAAAACCGACCTGCGCAACGTAACCGTTATCTGCGGTAAGGGCAAGAACGGCGGCGACGGCTTCGTAATCGCAAGGAAGCTCAACGACAACGGTTACAAGGTAAACGTAATACTCGCCATGGGTAAGCCTTCCGCCGACACAGCCTGCGAGATGTTTGCAAGGCTCGGTGACTCGGGCGTTGAAGCTGAGCTGTTCGACAAAAGCAACAAAAATCAGTTGAGCAGAATTTCGGACTGCGATATACTTGTAGACTGCATTTTCGGAACCGGCTTTACCGGCTTGCCCGACGAGCGAACGGCGGAAATTTTCGAGCTTATTAATCAGAGCAGGGCTTACGTCATAAGCGTTGACGTCCCGAGCGGGTTGTGCGCCGATTCAAGCGAAATCAACGGTCCGGCGGTCAAGGCAGATTTAACCGTAGCCGCAATAGCCTGTAAATACGCTTTGGTTTACTACCCTTCGGCGGAATACGCAGGGGAGGTAAAGGTGGTTTCCATAGGCATACCCGAAAGCATAATCAACGAATTCAGCGGCGGCTTTACGCTTAACGAAAATGAAATTAAAACATTCCTTCCCAAGCGAAAAGAAAACACAAGCAAGGGCGATTACGGTACGCTGCTCGTTATTGCAGGCAGCTACGAAATGCCCGGCGCGGCGCTTATGTCCTGCGCTTCGGCGGTTGAGTGCGGCGTGGGGCTTGTAAAATCCGCTTTTCCCGATAAGGCATACCCCGTGATGATGAACAGCTGTCCCGAAAAGGTATTGATACCGCTTGAAACCAATAAAAACGGCGGGATTTCTTCCGTTTCGCTGAGAAGAATCGAGTCCGAGCTTAAAAAATGCAGCGCCGTGCTTATAGGCTGCGGTTTGGGCTGTGACAGCGACGCGTTCAATATAGTTAAATTTGTGCTTGAAAACGCGCAAACTCCCGTAATTCTTGACGCCGACGGCATAAATCTGATGAAGGACAGCATAGATATTATTAAGGCTTCGCCTGCGGAAATAATTTTAACTCCGCATCCGGGAGAGGCGGCAAGGCTTCTCAAAACCTCGCCGTCCGAAGTCCAAAGCGACAGAATTGCCGCGGCTAAGGCGCTGTACGATTTGACCGGCGCGGTAGTTGTGCTGAAGGGCTCAAGAACCGTGGTAACGGACGACGCCGTTAATTTCTATATCAATATGACCGGCAGCAGCGCCATGGCAACCGGCGGGAGCGGCGACGTGCTTGCGGGTATGGCGGCTTCGTTTGCGGCTCAGGATATAAAGCCCGTAAAGGCGGCAATACTCGCCGTTTATTTACACGGTCTTGCGGGGGATAAGGTTTCCGCGGCTTATTCCAAGGCGGGTACAACTCCGCAAAAAATCATAAACGAGCTTGCAAAAACAATTTCAAGCCTTGAAAATTAATCGGGAGTGAATAATCTTATATGAAAAAAATCCTGTGCGCGGTTTTGACTGTACTGCTCTTGTTCACAGGATGTTCAACAAAAGAAAGCAAAATCAAACCGCTGTCCGCGGAGTTTTCGGAAAACGTAAGCATAAGGCACAAAAGCGTTGACTTTAAAGCAAAGCTCGAGCACAGCGGCAGCGCGACAAAAATCACTTATTCTCAGCCAAAGGCGCTCGGCGGGCTTACGCTTATAAAGGACGGCGAAAGCTGTACGGCTCAGCTTGCGGGGCTCAACGTGAATATAAAGGAAAATCTGTTTACCGAAAACAGCGCAGTATTTATGATAGATAAGGCTCTTACCGCCCTGTTTTCCGAGGATGCGAAGCTCGAAACAAAGGAGCGGGAGGATACGCTTGTTATAAGCGGCAGTATTGGCGGCGAAAAATTTGAAGCGGTAAGGTACAAGAACGAACCGAAGCTTAAAACCATAAGTATTCCGTCGGGGGAGCTGACCGTAAGCTTTGAGCAAACGGAAAAATAACTTAGCCGTGCGGCGTGAGCAAGTCTCACGCCGTTAATTTGTTAAATTTTAACGAAGATAACTATATCGCCGTTGCGGTCCTTGACGCCTTTTTCGTAGCTTTCGCAAACTGCGCCGTCGATAACCTCGGTGAACTTGGTCAATACATATTCGTCCGTCTCCGTAATTTCTTCAACAGATAAAAGAACCGATTGAGTAAAAATGCTTTTCATCGCTTTCTCCTTAAAATTTAAATTTTTCCCGCTTGCCGAAGTCGGGAATAAAAACGTTTAACGAACAAATGTTCGATAAAGATAATAACATAAATTTCCATATTGTCAATGCCCTAAAAAAACAATAAGTACAAATAATAGTACATTAAAAAAATTTCCCATAATTTTCAGCTTGAAAATATCAGAATATGCAAATAAAATTTTTATGAGGCGATTAATATGAAAGAATTTGTGCAATGCTTTAAAAACATAAATAAAATATCAAAGGTTTACATAAAAATAGGTAATGTAATCGTTTTCACGCTTTTGGTACTGCTCCTTTTTTGCAGTTTTTCAATGGGGAGGTACGGCAATTACGATTATTTTTTGTATTTGAAAAACGATTTGCTTTTTTGCTTTAAGGAAATGCTCGGGGCGGTGTATGTGCCCGCGCTTTTTATCGAGATATTGTCCATAGCAAAAAAATGCGGTATATAAATTGACTTTTGCCCGCCTAAATGTTAAAATTAACCTTTGAACGGAGTGGTTTATGTGATTTGCCCCAAATGCAGAAAAAATTATACCGACGGCGTTGAATTTTGCCCCGAATGCGGTTCTCCCCTTATAGCTCTTATGGGCGAGGCGGACGCGCCTGTCGACAGGAATAACGACTGTGTATCGAGCATAGGCGTTATTTCGTCTGTCACAAGCGAAAATGCCCCGCAAGCTCCGGAAAACGGCGATTTTGCCGCCGAAGCCGCTTTTGCCGATGAGGAAAGCGTATCCGAAGCCGAGGAAAATTTGGGCTCTGACGAAACCTTTTACGAAACGCAGGGCGAAAATTCCTCTGCGACGGAGGGCTTCAGCCTTGAATTTTCCGATACGGACGATTATGCCGACGACGGTATAAAAATATTCGCTCCCTCCGATTATGACGAGGGCGAACCCGACAATGCCTTTGTGCGCGAACCCGCGTTTCCCGACGAGGAATACAATATCGCTTTTGACGACGACGAGGGCGGGGAATACGCCGATTATGCCGAAAACGAGGAATACTCCGAAGATGAGCAATATTCCGAAGATGAGGAATACGAGGAATACGCCGAGTACGACGAGGGCGGCGAATACGAACAGGATTATGCGGACGGGGAGGAAAATTCCGATAGGCTTTACGGCGAAAACGGGCAAAGCGAAACGCAGCGCAACGCGGTAAAGGGAACGTACTATAAACCCTACCGTGAGGGCGAGGCGGAGGAAGCGCTTGCCGAAAAAAAGAAAATGAATATCCTTACGGGGCTGATTTTTGCGGCGGCGGTGGCTTTTGTAATAGCGAGCGTGGTATGTTTTGTACTCGGCAGCGCAACGGAGCTTACCGAAATGGATATAATCGCCGCGCTTTTTGAAAATTTCGGCTATTGACCGATTGCGGTCAAAATAAAAACCGCTCACAAAAAATTTGCGAGCGGGGCAGAGATTGTGCAAACGCTTTTATCCGAATAATCTCTGCTGAGTATATTATTTGCGAAAAATTTTAAATTATTATAACGCATAAATTGCATTTTTTTCAAAAAAGCACTTGCTTTTTTTATATATGTATGTTAGAATACTTGGGCGTTGAAAAAATGCAATCCTGAAAGGGAGGAACAGAAAATGTCAGCTATAGAAATTGTAATGGGAATTTTAATTATTATATCGTCCATTATTATAATTGCCGTTGTTCTTATGCAGCAGAGCCGTGAGGGCGGTCTTTCCGGCGCTATCGCGGGCGGAGCGGATACGTTTTTCGGCAAAAACAAGGGCAGAACTATGGAAGCAAAGCTTGAGAAATTCACAAAATATTTCGGCACGTTCTTCTTTATTCTTGTACTTGCTTCAACAATTATACTCCTTTTTGTAAAATAAAGCGATTTATTCGCTTTATACACGATCCACTAGCTCAGTTGGCAGAGCACTTGACTTTTAATCAAGGTGTCCGGAGTTCGAATCTCCGGTGGATCACCAAAAACGGTAAGGTCTTATGGGCCTTACCGATTTTTTTTAATTAACCTAATGGATAA
>CANRIZ010000035.1 GCA_947630835.1 uncultured Clostridia bacterium
CAGTCTGCGGACTGCGACGAGGGCTTTGCCCCTCGACCCCACCGACTTTTGTAAAAGTCGGGGAAAACTTTGACTGTTGCCCACTGCAAATTTAAGCGGGGCTTTGACCGTCGCTCTCCGCAAATTTGTGCGTGGTTTCAATTTTCCACAAAATATTTTTCATACCAAAGCAGGAACGAATACACCGACCATATCTTTTTCATATTGTGCGCCGTTCCCGCCTTATGCTCGTTGAGCAATTTCATTATATAATCTCGGTTAAAGAACATCGCCGCTTCGTCGGATTCAAACTTTTCCTTAACCATAGCGTAAAATTCGTCGCGCCTTAACCAGTCGTTTAGCGGCGTAAGGAAGCCCGTTTTTCTCATTTCGGAGGTTTCCTTCGGCAGCTCCTTTGCCGCCGCGCCCCTTAAAGCCGCCTTGGTGGTTTCGTCGGTTATCCTGTATTTTGACGGAATTTCAAGCGCGATTTTCAGCATTTCCCTGTCAAGGAAGGGAACTCGAAGCTCAAGCGAATTTGCCATACTCATTCTGTCCGCCTTAACAAGTATGTCCTGAACAAGCCAGGTTCTGATGTCGGCATATTGCATTTTTGTGATGTCGTCCTCGTTTTTTACCTCGTCGAAAACGTCTAACGTATAAGTCCACGGCTCTTTTGACGGTATTTTCTTTGAAAGCAGTTTATCCACTTCGCTGTGATTAAAAACGTAGTTGCATCTGATATATCTTTTTTCGATAGGGTATCTGCCCCTTGTCAAAAACCTTTTTCCGTGGAAGGCGGGCAGCTTTTGCGCTATATTGCCCAAAGCGTTTCTTACGCCTTGCGGAAGGCGCATATATTTTTCAAAATCAAGCGGCTCTCTGTAATAATGGTATCCGCCGAAAAGCTCGTCTGCGCCCTCGCCCGAAAGCACCACCTTAACCTGTTCGGAGGCAAGGCGTGCCAAAAAATACAGCGCTATTGCCGAGGGGTTCGGCAGCGGTTCGTCCATATAATACTGAACCGTGGGGGCTATGTTGAAAAATTCCTCCGCAGTAATCTTTTTTGTAAAATTGGGAACGTCCTCATGCTTTGCAAATTTTACCGCCCTGTCAAGCTCGGAATATTTTTCCTCCGCATAACCTACGGAAAAGGTTTTTACCTTGTTCGCCTTTGCCATTTCATGCACAACGTAGCTTGAATCTACGCCGCTTGAAAGGAAACAGCCTACCTCTACGTCGGCTATGCCGTGCGCGGCGGTAGAGCCCTTAAAGGTTTCGTCGATAAGCTTTTCCCAATATTCCATATTTTTTGCGTTGTCTATGTTGTATTCGGGGGTAAAATACCTTTGCGTAATCAATTCGCCGTCTTTGTATTCAAAATAACTTCCCGGCTCCATTTTATATACGTTTTTAAAAAGGGTTTGCGTTGTGGGAATATACTCAAAGCAGAGATAATCGGGTATTCTCTCCTCGTTGAGCTCCTTTTTGAAATAGGGGTTTGAAAGAAAAGACTTGATTTCCGAACCGAAAAGGAATTTGCCGTCGTTGATATAATAGAAAAACGGCTTTATGCCGAAAATATCCCTTGCGCCGAAAAGCCTTTTAGCCTTGCTGTCCCATATAACGAAGGCGAACATACCCCTTAGCATATTCAGTATATCTTTTCCGTATTCCTCAAAGCCGTGGAGTATAACCTCCGTATCGGCTTTTGTTTTGAAAATATGGCCTTTTTTGACAAGCTCTTCTCTTATTTCCCTGTAATTGTAAATTTCTCCGTTAAAGACTATAACCTTGGAGCCGTCCTCGTTGCTGATAGGCTGGCTTCCGCCTTCAAGGTCTATTATCGAGAGCCTGCGAAAGCCGAGCGAAACCTCGCCGTCAACGTAGTAGTCGTCCTGGTCGGGACCTCTGTGAACGATTCTGTCCGCCATCGCCCTGATAATCTTTTGGTTTTTTTCGCTGTCGTTTTCAGCGTTTACATATCCTACAAACCCGCACATATATTTACCTCGTTATTGCTTTAATTTCTTGCCGCACGCCAAAATGCTCGCCCGCGCAAGACATTCCATGGAATCCACTATATCGTTTCTGTTTATTTCAAAATCCTTTTTGATTATCGAAAGCTCGGTACAGCCCAAAACCACCGCGTCGCAGCCGAGGTTTTTAAGACTGCCGATAATTCTTTGAAATTCAAAAATATCGACCTCTCCGCCCGCCTTGACCTGATTGTAGATTATATTCATAAGCGACTTTTGCTCCGCTTCCTCGGGAACAACACATTCGAGGCCGTGCTTTTTGATTATATTCTGGTATGCCTGCGACCTGATTGTGCCGTCCGTGGCAAGCACACCGATTTTTTTGATGTTCGCAACGGTTTTTTCGCAGTATTTAACCGTTTCTTCAAGTATATTTATTATAGGCACGCCCACGCTTTTTTGTATTTCGTCGTAAAAATAATGCGCCGTGTTGCAGGGGATAACAATGTAATCACAGTTATCCTCCTCAAGCATTTTTGCGTCGTTTATCATAACGGGCAACGGATTGGGCTTGGCTTTGTCAATAATATACTCGGTTCGGTCGGGAATGGACGAATGGTTAAGTATAACCATCGCAATATGCTCCTGGTCGGTCTTTGCGTCGGTCATTTTAACCACCAAATCGGCAAAGTATATTGTAGCCAAAGGTCCAACTCCGCCCAAAACGCCTAAAATTTTTTCCTTCATTTTTTCACATTCTCAATTAAAAATATTTGTCAAACTTCCTGTACTGGTTGAGCAAGGCAGCCCTTGCGTAGAAATTGTGCTTTAAATTTTTATCCGCCTTGTAAATAAGGGGATAAGTAACCTTTCCCTCTCTGAAAAGCTTTTTTGCAAGCTCCTTAAAATCGCCCTCGGGAACGTATTTCATAATAACGCCCTTGGGAACTACGGAATAGAGGTTGATATTGTCGGCAACCGTATAATCTTCGAGTTTATCGTAAATATAGTCGTTGACTATCCATTTAACGGTGTTAAAGCCGCTGCCGGTAACGTAGAAATTGCTTCTTCCCAGACGGACGTTAATTTCGAAAAACTTATATTTTCCGTCCCGCTCGTCGTATTTGATATCGAAATTCGCAAACCCGACGTAGCCTATGTGTTCGAGGAATTTTGCAGCCGCCGCAACGATTTCGGGGTTTACCTCGTTAATAATGGCGACGGGGTTGCCAATGGCTGTGGGGGTATGGTCCTCGAGCAGCGTTCTGCCCAAAGAGGCGAACCTCACCTTTGAATTTTTGTCGCAGTAACAGGTAAGCACCCTCATATAGCTGTCGTCGCCGGGGATTTTATCCTGAATAAGGAACTTATAGTTGTAGCTTGACTTTTCAAGGCGGTCAAGCATGGCTTTTAAATCCTTTTCGTTGTCAAAGGAAAAGACCTTCTTTTTGCCCTCAAACTTTGCGTAATGGTACATAGCGGAATTTGCGGGTTTCGCTATAACGGGATAGTTAAAATCAAAATTCAGCTTGTTTTCCCCGCCGCATTCGTAAACATAGGTTTTCGGATAATCGAGCCCCAGCTCCTCAAAAATTTCGTAAAACTTATCCTTCAAAACTATTTTGTTGAGCAGCGCCTCGTCTATGTAAGGCACGATGTAGTAGGGTTCAAGCTCTTTTTTGGATTCTATCAGCGCGCGCACATACCAGTCGCCGCAGCCTAAAACAATAAGCTTCTTTTTGCCCTCGAATTCCCTGCCTATTTCAAGCAGTTTTTCTATAAGAACCTCTTTTTTTTCAAGCCCGGGGAAAATCCTGTTTTCTATTATGTCCGAATTGGCTATATAGCCGCCTTTTGACATACTCAATACAAGAGATTTAATGTGATATTCCTCATGAAAGCTTCTCGCAAGCGAATAAGCGGTAATGTCCGCACCGAGTATTACGGGGAGAAATTCCCTTTCCTCAAAGCGCACAAAAATCACCTCTTTTTTACCTTATTAACACAATATATATACTGATTAATTATAGAATATTACAATATCTGTGTCAAGTAAATGAGCCAATAAAAATATCGGACGGGACTTTCGCCCCGTCCTTTTAAAATATAAAGGCGGTAATATCCAAATAAAAAATCAGCCCAAAAACTGCTTCATTTTCTGCGAGCCGTCCTCCTCAAGCTTTATGAGGTTTTCGGCGATTTTCTTGTAATTGTCGGGTATGTCGGAATACTCCTTCATAAGCCTTGAAAGGTCGATTATGCCCATGGTACTGCCCTGTATCATCATTTCGGCGATTTTGTCGCTGCTTCGGTCGGTTAAAGTGTTCATCTGAACGCCCGACCAAAGCCCCATTTTTGAAATGGCGCTCTGCTTTTTGGGCACGGCCTTTTCCTGCGCGAGAGCCTGAACCGTATCGCCCGCAATTTTCGTATATTCGTTGTGCTGGCGCTGTAATTCGAGCAGTACGTCCTTATCCTCTGCTTTTTCCGAAAGCATAGATATGGATTCGCCGCCCATGGTTGCGTTTTCGTAGACCTTATTGAGAAATTCCACGTTTCTGTTTTCTTCGCTCATTTATTTCAACTCCTTTTTCCTATTATAGGCAGAATACGGCGCTTTATACTCATTATACTGTTTACTTTTTCGGGATTTTATTGTATAATCTAATATAAATTTAATTAGGGGGAAAGCGTCATGAAAAAATTAAACAGGTTTGAAGCGTTTGTCGGTTACAAATTTTCGCCTCTTGTGAGCAAATTGGTTTATAAGAGCATGCGTAAGAAGGTAATCGAGCCGCTTGAGCTTAAAAATGCAAGCGATTTGACCGACAGGGATTTGCGGGACGTTAAATTTGTCGCGCACAGAGGGCTTTCGGGCGTAAATCCGGAAAACACGGTTCCCTCGTTTGTCGCGGCGGGCGAGCAGGGAGGCTATTACGGCTTTGAATGCGACACCCATATGACAAAGGACGGCGTTTGGGTAGTGGTTCATGACCCCGACCTTGAAACGCTGTATAACGGCGAGGGCGACGTTAAGGAAAAAACCTACGCCGAGCTTTCGGAGCTTAAAATGTTAAGGGGCGCAAACATAGGCAAGCACCTTGACGTTAAAATGTGTACCTTGCAGGAATATGTCGATATTTGCAAAAAATACGACGTAAGACCCATAATCGAAATCAAAGACCCCAGGGTTGAAACCATGCGGAGCTTTTATGAGTTTTTGCAAAAAAACGAGCTTGTCGAAAAGGCGGTTGTAATTTCGTTTATTATAGAAGATTTGAGAGAGCTTCACAAAATAGACGAAAACATTGAAATGTGGTATCTTGTCGATTACCTTGACAATAAAAATATACAGCAGGCGCTTGACGCGGGCTGTAAGGGCATGGATTTTTCGGAAACCTTTAACGCGGGCCGTCCCGATTACATCAAAAAGGTTATCGACGCGGGTATGGTGGCGGCGTGTTGGACGGTTGACAAAAAGGAACAGCTTGAATATATGCTTTCCGCAGGCGTCGGCGTTATCACGACAAATTCAATTCTTCCCAAATAAAAATTAAAGCTTAAGGAGAAAGTATGGCAAAGTTCTGTCCCCTGTTTTCCTCGTCGGGCGGCAACAGCGTATATGTCGGCTGCGGCGAGGACGGAGTGCTTATCGACGTTGGTATGAGCGCAAAGCAGACCGATATAGCGCTTCACAATATAGGCGTTGATCCCGACTCGATAAGGGCAATATTTATTACGCACGAACATTCCGACCATGTAAAGGGCTTGCGTGTGTTCGCCGCAAAGCACAAAATCAAAATTTACGCAACCAAGGGAACGGCGTTTTATCTTGACAATTATGAGCTTTCCGCCGCAAAGGACAGCCTCAAATGCGAAATTGCGGATGAAAACGGAACCGAGGCGGGGGAGATTTTCGTTAAGCCCTTCAGAACCTCGCACGACGCAAGGGAAAGCTGCGGCTATACTCTTGAAACTCCCGACGGGAGGAAAATTGCCGTTGCAACCGACATGGGCTATGTTTCCGACGCGGTTCACAACGCCATAAACGGCTGCGATCTTGTAATGCTTGAAAGCAATCACGACGTTAAAATGCTTGAAAACGGGCCCTACCCGTATCAGCTTAAAGAGAGGATACTTTCAAACAAAGGGCATCTTTCAAACGACGCTTGCGCCGAGGAGGCGGTAAAGCTTATACAAAGCGGAACAACGAGGCTGTTTTTGGGGCATTTGAGCAGGGAAAACAATTTCCCCGAGCTTGCCTACCAAACAACTCACGCTCTGCTTGCTCAGGCGGGCATGCGGGAGGACAGCGATTACATATTGAAGGTTGCGAAGCCCGTGTGGGAAGACAGGGCTGTGGCGCTATGAACATAACGCTGATAGCCTTGGGTAAATTAAAGGAAAAATACATGCGGGATTTTTCCGAAGAATATCAAAAAAGGCTTTCGCCGTACTGCAAATTGAACATAATCGAGTTGACTCCCCAAAAACTGCCCGAGAACCCTTCGCCCGGCGAAATCAACAACGCGCTTGAAGCCGAGGCTCGGCAGATTAAGGCGAAAATTCCGTCCGGCGCATACGTTTTTTCGATGTGCGTCGAGGGAAAGCAAATGCCGAGCGAGGCGTTTAGTCGAAAATTGTCTAAACTTGCCGTGGACGGAAAAAGCGGCATGGTTTTTATACTCGGAAGCTCGTTCGGCCTAAGCGATGAGATTAAAAAGCTTTCCGACGAAAAATTTTCGCTCAGCGAGATGACCTTTCCGCATCAAATGGCGAGAGTTATGCTGCTTGAACAGCTTTACAGGGCGTTTCAAATTTCCTCGGGCGGTAAATATCATAAGTAATCGGCAAAGCCGACGAAATTGAAAAATCGCAATAAATGAAAAAATTAACAGATAACTCAACTGCTCGGTATCCGAAAAACGGAAGCCGGGCAGTTTTAAATTGTTGCGGCAGGTAATAATTTCGGCTCAAAAATTGTAAATAAGCCCAAAAAGCGGAAATAAAATTGAAAATTTTTTCCTTGATTCTACGCGGTTTTTGGGGTGCTACAGGTTGTAGCGGAAAATTAAATAACTTGTAGCAGATTGTTTTTTTATTTTAAATTTTATATAATATCCGTAATTAAGATTGCGGAGGTAAAATTTGGCGGAGCAAAGTCAAAGCCGGCGAAGCGGTCTTAATAAAAAAAACAAAAGAAGCGAGGTTTAGCCATGCAAAAAATTGCTAAGCAAAAGTCGGTTGAAACCCGGCGAAAAATTTTATCGCTGTTTTTATCATTGGCGATGATATTAACGGCATTGCCCCTTGCGGGGGTGACCGCGTTTGCGGCGACAAGCGGAGATTATAAGTATACTGTACTTAAAGACGGTACGGCGGAGATTAGGGATTATAGGGGCAGCGCAAAAACGCTTCAAATCCCCTCAAAGCTTGACGGGTACAGCGTAACAAGTATAGGCGATTATGCATTTGCAGGGTGCGAAAGCTTAACAAGCGTAACAATACCCGACAGCGTAACAAGCATAGGCGAGAGTGCGTTTTCAGGCACGGGATATTCCGATAACGCTTCAAATTGGAAAAACGGCATTCTCTATTTAGACAACTGTTTGATAGACTCAAATAGTGATGAAATCCCCGAAAATTATACGATTAATGCGGGAACAAGAGTTATTGCGGATTATGCTTTTGCATGGTGCGACAGCTTAACAAGCATAACAATACCCGAAAGCGTTGCGAACATAGGCAAGCAGGTATGTTATGATTGCGAAAAGTTAACGGAAATAAAGGTTGACGCAAGCAATAAAAACTATTCCTCGCAGGACGGAGTATTGTTTAATAAGAATAAAACAGAGCTTATAGATTGTCCCGAAGGGAAAACGGGAGCGTATAAAATACCCGACAGCGTAACAAGCATAGGCGAGAGTGCATTTGCATATTGCGACAGCTTAACAAGCATAACAATACCTAACGGCGTAACAAGCATAGGCGAGGATGCATTTAACGGTTGCACCGGTTTAACA
>CANRIZ010000036.1 GCA_947630835.1 uncultured Clostridia bacterium
AGCTGCGTTACAGGATATTGGTTTGATGCCTTTTTGTGCCTTGTAGCGCAGCGGAAAGGAATGGTCATATTTATGAAACATTCGGATATTGTCGGAAAGATGAGCTTAAAGCAAAAGGCGCAGTTCGTTTCGGGAGCGAATTATTGGTATTTGAAATCCGAGCCGAAGCTTGGACTGCCGAAAATTATGCTTACCGACGGCCCCAACGGCCTGCGTAAGCAGAATACGGAAAAAAGGCCCGACGGCATAGGCTTGGGCAATTCCGTACCGTCTACTTGCTTCCCGCCTGCCGTAACCGCCTCATGCAGTTGGGATGAGGACTTGCTTTTTTCGGAGGGCGAGGCTATAGCCGAGGAGTGCTTAAAGGAAAACGTGTCCGTTATACTCGGCCCGGGTACTAATATAAAGCGTTCGCCCGTTTGCGGCAGAAATTTTGAATATCTCAGCGAAGACCCTCTGCTTTCCGGCAAATGCGCCGCCGCGCTTGTAAGGGGCATACAGTCAAAGGGCGTGGGCGCTTCCCTAAAGCATTTTGCCTGTAATTCGCAGGAGGCGTTCAGAATGGTAATTGACGAGATAATAGACGAAAGAGCTTTGAGGGAGCTTTATTTGACGGCGTTTGAAATCTGCGTTAAGGAAGCGCAGCCTTGGACGGTTATGAACTCTTACAACAGGATAAACGGCGTATATTCCTCCCAAAACAAATGGCTTCAGGAAACCGTGCTAAGGGACGAATGGGGCTTTGACGGACTTATTGTTACCGACTGGGGTTCTTCGGTAGACAGAATACCGGGGCTCAAATGCGGCACGGATCTTGAGATGCCGTCGTCGGGTACTCTTAACGAAAAGAAAATAATTCAGGCCGTTAAAAGCGGTGAATTAGATGAAAGCGTACTTGATAAAGCCGTCGATAACGTAACGCAGCTGATACTCAGGGCAAAGCCCGTTTTGAATAATTCCCACAGCTACGATATAAAATCGCATCACAAGCTCGCCCAAAAAATAGCGGAGGGTTCCATGGTTCTTTTAAAAAACGAGGACGGAATCTTGCCGCTCAAAGAGGGAAAGAAGCTTGCCATTATAGGCGAAATGGCGAAATCGCCCCGTTTTCAGGGCGCAGGGACGTCGGTAATTAATCCCACAATGCTCAATAACGCCGCAGACGAATTTGAAAAGCTCGGCGTAAGCTTTACATATTCACAAGGGTATAACGCCGCCACAGACGAAATAGACGACGCTCTTGTATCGCAGGCGGTAAAAAACGCAGAAGAAGCGGATACTGCCATAGTGTTCGCAGGACTTACCGAGGGCTTTGAGGCAGAGGGATATGACAGAAAAAATACAGAAATGCCCTCGTGCCAAAATTATCTTATATCTAAAGTCGCAAAGGC
This sequence comes from uncultured Clostridia bacterium, assembly GCA_947630835.1. Taxonomy (GTDB): domain Bacteria; phylum Bacillota; class Clostridia; order Oscillospirales; family Acutalibacteraceae; genus Fimenecus. The sequence goes on from CANRIZ010000036.1 coordinate 1,392, forward strand.
AAATCCCAATACCGTTGTTGTGCTTGCGGGCGGCAGCGTGATTCATATGCCGTGGATAAACGAGGTCAAGGCGGTTTTAAATTCGGGGCTCGGCGGTCAGGCGGGCGCAGCGGCGGCGGTAAATATACTTACGGGAAAGGTAAACCCCTCCGGTAAAATAACGGAAACTTATCCGTTAAGCTTTGAGGATAACCCGACCTACGGCAATTATCCGGGAGGGCCGGTTACAAGCGAACACAGGGAATCGGTATATATAGGCTACCGTTATTACGACAAGGCGAAAAAAGACGTGCTTTTCCCATTCGGGTATGGGCTTTCATATACAAAATTCGAGTACAGCGACCTTAAATTGTCGTCTTATGAAATTAAGGATACCGACAGCCTGACGCTTTCGTTTAAGATAAAAAATACGGGAGGCAGAGAGGGCGCGGAAATCGCACAGATATATGTTTCGGATAAGCAATCGACCATATTCAGACCCGATAGGGAGTTAAGGGCGTTTAAAAAGGTGTTCTTAAAGCCCGGAGAAGAAAAGGAAGTAACAATCGAGCTTTCAAAAAGGGCTTTTGCATTTTTTAATGTAAACAGTAACGGCTGGACGGTTGAAACAGGGGAATTTGACATTTTGGTAGGCGCTTCGAGCAGAGATATAAGGCTGCCAAAGACGCTTAACGTAATTTCAACCGAAAGCTGCGAAATACCCGATTACTCAAAGACGTCGCCTGCGTATTACAGTGCGGATATAAAAAATATGAACGGCGAACAGTTTGAAGCAATATACGGTAAAAAATTGCCCGAAAACAAAATCGACCGCAATAAAAAGATTGATATTTACTGCTGTATCAATGACGCAAAGCATACAAAATGGGGCGGAAAAGCGGCAAAGTTTATCAAATTTATAATGTCAAAAATGGGCTCTAAGGAAAACGGGGACGGCGCTATGCTCGCCGCAATGGCAACGCAAATACCGATACGCAATTTTGTAAATATGAGTATGGGCGTCTTTTCACCGAAAATGGCGGAGGGGCTTATTCAGATATTAAACGACGATGAGTCAACCTTTTTGGGCTTTAATAAAATATTTTGGCGTATAGGCGGCGTGCTGATAAGACTTCCCAAATTATTGAAATCAATTTGATTTTATTGAAAACGCAGGGTAAGTGTATTATAATAAAATCGGGGACGTGAGTCGGCAAAACGGTATTTGAAAACACACCGCTCATAGGAACCTTGAGCCAATTTGGCGGTTTATCCGATTTTGCGGACGAAAAAGTTTACTTTAAGCGGATAAAGAGAATTTACGGAGTTTAATTATGCAAATAACAGAAGAAAAGCTTAGAGAATTTTCAAGACCATACTATGCCGATAAGGATATAATGCATAATATGTGGCATATTGATTTAGTGCGCAGGTGGGTTGACAAGCTTATTGCCGATTACGGTTATGATGTCGATTATAACGCTCTGCTTTCCGCATTATACTTTCACGGCTTTATTTACAGCGATCAAAAGATAATTGAAAAATGGTTAGCTGAAAACGGACTCAATGATTCGGAAATTCAAAAGATCGTTAAAATTGCCTGGGAATCTCAAAGACCCGAAGTACCGGAAACTCTTGAGGGTAAACTTCTTCACGATGCGCATGTGCTTGAAGGCGGTAAAACTTATACGGTGGTAAAGACTTTGATTACAGGCTCCGTTCGCGGACAAACTCTTGAACAGACGCTTGATTTTATGAAAAATAATGTAATAAATAAGGGCAAGTGCTATTTGCCCGAAACTATAAAGCTGTGTTGTGAAATGAACGATTATACCAACAAGTTTTATGATGAATTGATAAAAGGAATACTGTAATCGGATAATATGAAAATCAAAGTTTAAATCGGTTTATTCAATTTACGGGGTTTAATTATGACAGAAAAAGGTGCGGCTGTGAAAACGGAAAAGCTCATAACAGTAAAAACAATGGACAGTCGGGACGATTCCCAAACAGACGGCGAGAGAAGAACGAGATATAATACCGAGCTTAAAATTTTTACCTGCGTTTCACAGGGAGATATAGACAGGCTTGTGAAGGAATTGGAAAATATCAGCGCTTACATAGTTACGGGAAAAATGTCAAACGACAGCCTGACGCAGTATAAATACCTGGCGGTGAGCGCCGTCACTCTTGCCACAAGATATGCAATTCAGGGCGGATTGAACGAAAAAACGGCGTATGATTTTTCCGACAGGGTCATTATGCTTGCCGACGGTATGAACTGCGCCAACGAAATATTAAATTTGATTGCACGAGAAACAGTAAGCCTTACAAATATGGTGAAAAAAAGTAAATTACAGCCCTCGCAGTCTCCCCATGTGAGAAAGTGCATACGCTTTATAAATGAAAATATCAATAAGAAGCTCGGCGTTTCAATGCTTGCGGAAATTTGCGGAATTTCCCCCGATTATTTGTCGCACATTTTTAAAGAGGAAATGGACGAGAATTTAGGCTCTTATATTCTCAGAAAAAAGCTTGAAATCGCAAAGGATATGCTTGCCCGCAGCAAAAGCGGCGCCGAGATATGTAAAAGTCTCGCTTTTTCTTCCCCGTCGCATTTCGCCACAGCGTTTAAGAAGGTTTACGGTATGACGCCCTCGCAATATCGGGATATGATAAAGTAATATTCCGAGATTTTACCCGATATTTTCTTCTTTTAAGCAGTTGCGCCAACGCCGTATTTAACGCTTTTGTAAGTTATCAAAAATTTACCGAATTATTTGTTGCCGTTTTAACTCGGCGGCAATTCATTGAAGCTGCAATTCATCGAAAATTACCGCTTTTTCTCCGCTTTTACTGCGATGTAATTTGTCAAAAGCTTACCGCGAAGGGCAATTATCCGACAAAAGGAAAAATATTTTTATATTTTTGAAAAAAACAGTTGAGTTTTTGTTTACTTTGTGATATTATATCTTTGCGCTTGGGGGCGTAGCTCAGCTGGGAGAGCGCTTGAATGGCATTCAAGAGGTCATCGGTTCGATCCCGACCGTCTCCACCAAAGAAAGACAGCAGACTAAAAAAGTTTGCTGTCTTTTGTTTATTTTGCAAAGTATAATGTCGGGAGCGAACCGAACAGTCCATGCCGAGCGGTTTGCCGACAGGCAGAGCGAGGCGGACATAAAAATGCGAAAGGGTTGCGAAGCAACCGAACGAAGCGAAGCTTCGATCCCGACCGTCTCCACCAAA
>CANRIZ010000037.1 GCA_947630835.1 uncultured Clostridia bacterium
TTACGGCGGGCAAGGTCGGAGTTTTCCCCGACTTTTACAAAAGTCGGTGGGGTCGAGGGGCAAAGCCCTCGTCGCAGACCGCAGACTGCGAAATTCCCTTTAATTTAAAAATCAATTTTTCCTTAATCGAATTAAAGATAAACCCCAAAGCTATAAGAGAAAAAATACCAAAATTTTCGGCAAAAACATCCAAAGCCCGCAACGCAAAATTCCCAAAAATTACAAGGCAAAAAGTGGCAAAAATAAGCGATACACAATATTTTGATTAAAAATCAAATCGAAAACAATATATAGAAAATGCCGAAAAATGTTCAAAACTTTTGAAAAAACCGCCCTTTTCGTCAAAAATGTTCAAAACTCTGACTAAAAAATGGGCATATTTAAAATATTAACAATTTGTTCATAATTTTTTCTAAAACTCGACAAAAACATTTGCTCATTTTGCCCAAAAATCACAAAAATATTTGTGAGATTTATAAAAACGGTAAAAAAGTGTGAATGAATTATTGACTTTTTTGCGAGAAAATTTTATAATCATAGTAACCATAGGAATGGTGTAATAGGGCAAAGTGACTAATTTTTTAGCCGCATAACTTATGTTCGCACTTTTGCGATACGCCAACCCTACCTGATACACATCCTTTGGTAATAAGAATTACTCGGGTGTGTATCTATCTTCTCCCACCGCTTTTCTTCTGGAAATAGACAGTGGGAATTGGTGGGAGGCAGACCGAGTAAACCGGACAGTTTGCGGAAACCTCCTTTATTAATTTTATTTTAAAGGTGGTCAGAGGCGGAAACAAACGCAGTCCACAAACGCCGATGATTGCATCCCGTCGGTATTTGAAATTCGGATGCACGCAAATTCCTTTTAAGCAAATTCCTTTTATTTGAACAAAAACAGGAGGAAAAAAAGACATGAAAAAGTCAATGAAGCTGTTAAGTGTACTCTTAACAGTGCTCATGATTTTCTCAAGCGTATCTGTTGGTGCGTCTGCTGCAAAGGCAAGTTATCAGACAGTACAGAACTTGAAAGACTTGGAAGCCTATTCACCTTACGGTACTGTTACAAGACTTTCAACAGAAGAGAGAATGTCAATCTTGTTTGACTCGCTTGACAATCTCCTTGCCCCGATGACCAACCTTAACATGGGCTACCTTGTAAACGTAAACCTTTTGATTACAAAAATTCAGCTCTATGTTAACCTTACATCGGTAAACGAGATATGCAAAACCTTAGACAGCGCCGCAAGCTTGCTTACAAGCACTATCGGCTCAATCGCTAAGGGTATTGTTAATCTCGGTATTGTTGAAGAAGTCAACCTTAAAACTTGGAACAACACATACAGCGGCATGTCGAGGGAAAATACCGACCAGCTCAGGATAGTCCAGGGTATCTTGGACACTCTTGATGACAACGGTAAAGTAATTGACACCGTTTTCGCAAACGGCCTCGAGCTTGGTATGATTAAGAACTTCATTTCGGGTCTTGATCTTTCGAGTATCAACAAGCTTATTGTTGACCTTCCCCAGATGATTAACGCTTTTGTATTACCGTTGTTCTCAAGGCAGGATGATAACGCCGAGCAGAGAGCCATTCTCGGCAACGTCCAGTCCGATCTTATGACAACAGCGCAGAGCTTCGTAAACGGCTTGTTCACAAAGCCCATGAGCTGGACTTCATACAGAGTCGGCGCAGACGGTCACGACCTTGGCTACACGGCAGCGCTTCCTACCACTCCCGAAGACACTACAAGGTACTTTGTTATCGGTCAAGACACCATAACGCAGTATGACTACAATTACAAGAGTGCGCTCGGTAAGGAAGAAGCAGGCTTCAAAGAAACAGTTACCTATACCAAGTCGGAAACCGAAGAGTTCGAGGGTTCGGGTACATATTTATATGTAGTAAAAGATGCTCCCGAGGGCTATAACGGCGACCAGACGCTTAAATGGTATAAGGCCGACGGTAAAGCCGACCTCAACGGCAACATTCAGTCGCCGTATTGGCTTCCTTCGGTTAAGACTGCCTTTGATAACGGCGACCTTACGCTTGAAATTAACGGAAGCGACTCGTTAGCGGGTCTTCTCTACAAGTTTATTCCGTATATTTTCAACGAAATGGCTCCCGTAGTTCTTAACGGTTCTGTTAAGAAGGCCATCGCGAGCGCTTTTGACGTAACCTTCACAAAGGTTGGCGCAAAAGGCAGCCCCGAGGTTCAGGCGCTTGTTTCATCAACAGGTAATCCCGACAACTTCTTCACAAGCGACCAGAAATATTACACTTGGGAATACACAGACTATAAAGTAATCAACGGCGTACCTTACTACAGGTATCAGGACGACTTCTTTGTAGGTGAAATCCCGAATAATATCTCTGCTTTCTACAATATGATCAACTGGGATTATAAGATTCCCGCAACCGGCTTTATGGATAAGTATATCCCGGCTTCCGTAGGCAGCAAGTCGACGGCAGGTTACGACACAATCCTTGGCGGTCTTAACGATTTCGTTTATGACCTCATCCAGTTGTTCATTAACGAAGAGTGGGAAGTTAAGGGCAAAACAGTTAAGCGTGACGAAGTCTTTAATTGGACTAAGGGCGACAACAGCAATCTTATCGAGAATATCAAGAAAGGCGCAAGGGCGGTATTCGCTCTCGCTCCCGAGGAGATCCTTGACGAGTATTACATGGACGCTCAGTTCTATGACAAGATGATGAACGGCACAACTCAACAGGCTGTCAACGGCCTTGTTTGCGAGCTTGTAAAGCTTATAATGCCGCAGATTAAGTTCTCCGACGACATTGTTGACCAGCCGTTAATCGCTATCGGAGCGGTAGTGGTTCGTGAGCTCTGCACACAGCTTATGCCTACCTACAACTTCGACGCTATGATTTACGCTGACTACACCGGCGCGGAAAGAAAAATGATTTCCGGTAAGGATTCTAATTACTGGCTTGACACAGTCCTTTATATGGGCGTAAACCTTGGTATGTATTATCTCCGTAACCTTGCCGATTTGGGCGAGGATGACAAAGCCAACGGCTACTACGGCGTAATGAAGACCTTGGGCGCTCTCCCGGCTGACACACCCGATTCAATGACCTTTACGGCAAATTCACAGTACATTGGTTCTGCGACTTCCGCAAATGCGTCATGGCTTCGTATGGTTGACTGGGTAATTGACTGGGCTCTTTCCGACGAAACCGAGTGGGCATGGAAATTCGGCAAGATTATGGACTGCGGTTCTACGGTAGCTCTCGCTTCCTATGAAAACCCGTTCACTAAGCTCGATACCATACTCCTCAAATTACTTCCGTTTAACCAGCTTCTTAACGACTCGGGTCTTAAAGACACTTACGGTTCGGGTACGTTCCTTGAGAAGATTCTTAAGGGCGGTCTTGTAGATTCTATCGCAAGTCTCAATGTACCTCAGCTTTTGGGTATGCTTAAGATTCCGGATGGCGTATTTACACAGGATCACATTGCCGATAACCTTGTTAAGGTCATAGTTGGCCTTCTCAACGGTATCACAGGCAAGGTTGCGGGCGGTAATCTTATTGATACAAATACTATCAATAGTGTTGCCACGCTCATCAACCACGGTAATCTTGTTGCCGTAGTTAAAAAGCTTGTTGAGAGCCTCGGCGCTCTTTACAACAACGGACTTCTCGATCCCGTTCTCCCGATAGCTAACTTCTTTATCGGTTGGACCGTTGATCCTCAGAAGTACGAAGAACCCACATCTTACATTACCAATGATTGGGGTTCAACTTATCAACATTCAACCAACAACCCGGTATTGAAGGTATTTAACTCTTCAAGCGGTATGTTGCTTACTCACAGGAACTCTTCTACAGAGGATAGTGCTTACACTATCACCATCTCCGGCGTTGAGTTCACAAACGGCGTTTCTACGAACGCGCAGTTCCCGATGCAAATTAATCCCGGTGAAACTGCGAGTATTCCGCTTACCGTTACTAACGAGGGTACCTTCAAGGCTACCATCTCTTATAAGTTCAACGGTAAGAACGCTAAAGACCTCGGCGGTTCGCGTACAAGAGTTACTTACGCTTATGTATCCGATGTAACCGACCAGCTCAATGAAGAGGCCGGCGAAGTTGATAAGGATTACACAGTTAACAACAAGTACAAGAAGTACGAGTTTACAGAGGACGCATTCGATACAATAACCAACTACACAGCCACTGTTTCGTACAAGGCTTCAACCTTCGGTATTGGTGACCCTGCTAACAGGGCGCCCGCTTCAATCGGTACAAACGGCGCCGCTATCACAGGCGAAGCCGCCAAGTATTTCGAGCATATCGACAAGACTGATGAAGCAGGCTTCGTAACCGTTTATAAGAAACCGGGTGACGGTCAGGTATCGTCCTCAACAGGTCGTCTTTACAGGGCAAAGGCAGGCGTAACGGCCGAAAGCTTTGCCGCGGAGGCTCCTTACGGTGTTTATGATATGGGTATGACCACGATTAAATACGGAAAGTCCGGTAAAGACTACGAAGTTGACTTCATTTACTACAACGACTCCGGCATAGCCGACGTAGCAAGTGAATATATCGCCCACAACCTCAAAGCCTCCGACTTCGAGGCCGGCGCAGCTTCTGCGTTTGCAACTTATGAAGAAGCTTTGGAGAAGGTTGTTAAACTCGCCGGCGTAGCTAAGAGAACCGATTATGTCACGACCGTTCAGCCTCAGATTGAACCTGCTATCACGGCTCTTAAAGAAGCTTATACGGCATTGACTAAGTTCAAGAGAGCTACCTCCGACGTTACTGTTGATGTTGTAGCCAACAAACTTAATTCTCTTGAGACTAATCCCGACAGAGATATCAACTATCAGGATTACGCTCTCTTCGAATACTTCAAGTATGAGAATCAGAGAACAGCGGCGCGTAACATGATTAAGTCGGTTACTCCTCCCGCAGAGCCCAAACCTTATATCGAGAACGACGGCGCTTCCTATGCTGTAATTCAGGCAATTGAATCGGCAGTTAAGGGCGACCATGCCGCTCAGATTAAGGCGGGTATCAACAAGACTCTTGTACAGCCCGATATGGAAGCATACAGGACTGAACTCGAGAACTATGTTCCCGCAGAACATTCCGAACTTGAAATCTACGACCAGGAAGCTCAGCTCCAGTATTACTATGACTTTATGAAAGCCAATACTAAGACTGTTGATAAGACCTTCCTGAATAACGAGATTACTTATGCCGAAAATCAGGCTTATGTACAGGATGAGTATTCGACCGATTCTTGGGCGCGCTACAAAGCAGCTCTTGACAACGCTAAGGCCGTAAAGGCAAGGGGCGAAGCAACGGAATCCGAAATCTTCGACGCTAAGTACGAACTCATGGTAGCTCAGAATGAACTTATTGAGAAATCAAAATCAATGAAGGAATCCGGCTATCTTGACAACGAACTTAACAGCGTTATCATGCAGGCGAATCATATTCTTGACAATTACTCAAAATATTATACGCTTGTAGGAGATAAGCAGGAAGACGAAGCGTTTGCTCAGTTGCTTGAAGCTCTCGGTATCGCTTACAACGTAACCGAAGGCGATACGGTTGACAACGTATTCACAAACTTTGAAGGCGACGGCAATAAGGATTACACAGGTATCCTTTACAGCAGATCCGCTATCACATTCCAGGCGTATGACAGGCTCAACACCGTAAGGAATATGAAGGCTGTTGACGCTGCTGCCGACAAGCTTCGTGAAGCTGTTAAGAACTTCAAGATTGACGTAGAAGTTACATCTAAAGACTCACAGGCCGTTGAGCAGGTCGAGCAGGACGTTAGATTTATCCAGGGTATTACCCCCGGTTCAATCGACTCCATCGACGACCTCATCTCCAAGGTTCAGTGCACAACTCCCGAAACGGAGATTAAGGGCGCTACCAACGAGTACGGTATGTTTGGTACAGGTGCAACTGTTACCGTTGAGCTTGACGGCATTGAGGTTGCAAGGTACTTCGTTATCATCTATGGTGATGTTAACGGCGACGGCGCAGTTGACGGTTTCGATACCTTCGGTGTTAACAAACACATGAACCGTCTTGACTCACTCCTCAATGTCTATGAGACCGCAGGCGACACTTCCGGCGACGGCGTAATCGGTATTGACGATTATACCGCGATTATGGGTGCTGCTTCCGGCTCCGACACTATCAGCCAGACCAAATAATTAGCGATAAAGGTTAATTAATGTGCGCGGCGGCGTGGGCCGTCACCACTTTGGCTTGCGTCCGCCGCCTTGTCAAGCTGATATGTGTTTCCTCCCCTCGGATTTACGAAAAACGTATTTTGATACAAGCTGCGCGGTATGTGCAACCGATTGCTTTAATACGTTTACTAAAAAAACGTGTTACTTGTATAAAATATATTTTTTGTATCAAAAAATTCGTAGGGGTGGAGGGAAAATAAGGAGGTACAGATAATTGAAAAACGTAAA
>CANRIZ010000038.1 GCA_947630835.1 uncultured Clostridia bacterium
TAGGCGAGAGTGCATTTGTAGGTTGCTACAGCTTAACAAGCGTAACAATACCTAACAGCGTAACAAGCATAGGCGAGAGTGCATTTGTAGGTTGCTACAGCTTAACAAGCGTAACAATACCTAACAGCGTAACAAGCATAGGCGAGTATGCATTTGCACGTTGCGACGGTTTAACAAGCATAACAATACCTAACGGCGTAACAAGCATAGGCGAGGATGCATTTTATGATTGCGACGGTTTAACAAGCGTAACAATACCTAACAGTGTTACAAGCATAGGCGAGGAGGCGTTTGGTAGTTGCGACAGCTTAACAAGCGTAACAATACCTAACAGTGTTACAAGCATAGGCAAGCATGCATTTGCATATTGCGACAGCTTAACAAGCATAACAATACCTAACGGCGTAACAAGCATAGGCTATAATGCATTTTCTTCTTGCGATAAGTTAACGGAAATAAAGGTTGACGCAAACAATAATTACTATTCCTCACAGGACGGAGTATTGTTTAATAAGAATAAAACAGAGCTTATAGATTGTCCCGATGGGAAAACGGGAGCGTATAAAATACCCGACAGCGTTACAAGCATAGGCGAGGAGGCATTTTATGATTGCGACGGTTTAACAAGCGTAACAATACCTAACAGTGTTACAAGCATAGGCGAGTATGCATTTTGGGATTGCGACGGTTTAACAAGCGTAACAATCCCCAACAGCGTAACAAGTATAGGCGAGGATGCATTTTATGATTGCAACGGTTTAACAAGCGTAACAATAGGCAATGGCGTAACAAGCATAGGCGATTATGCATTTGAACATTGCAACAGTTTAACAAGCATAGCAATACCTAACAGCGTTACAAGTATAGGTGATTGGGCATTTGCATATTGCGACGGACTAACAAGCGTAACAATCGGCAACGGCGTTACAAGCATAGGTGACGGTGCATTTTACGGTTGCGACAACTTGACGGAAATAAAGGTTGACGCAAACAATAAAAATTATGCTTCTCAGGACGGAGTATTGTTTAATAAGAATAAAACAGAGCTTATAGATTGTCCCGAAGGGAAAACGGGAGCGTATAAAATACCTGACGGCGTTACGAGCATAGGCGATTATGCATTTGGAGACTGTGATAGCTTAACAAGCGTAACAATACCTAACAGCGTAACAAGCATAGGCGAGCAGGCATTTGGAGACTGTGATAGCTTAACAAGCGTAACAATACCTAACAGCGTAACAAGCATAGGCGAGAGTGCATTTGTAGGTTGCTACAGCTTAACAAGCATAACAATACCCGACAGCGTTACAAGCATAGGCGAGGACGCATTTTACGACACAGAATATTATAATAACGCTTCAAATTGGAAAAACGAAGTTCTCTATATAGGTAATTGTTTAATAGACGCTAATAATAAAATTCCCCAAAATTACAAAATAATTGAGGGAACAAGGGTTATTGCGGATTCGGCATTTGCATGGTGCGAAGGCTTAACAAGCATAACAATACCTAACGGCGTAACAAGCATAGGCGAGGATGCATTTAACGGTTGCACCGGTTTAACAAGCGTAACAATACCCGAAAGCGTAACAAGCATAGGCGCGGGTCCGTTTTCCTCTTGCGACGGCTTGACGGAAATTAAGGTTGACGCAAACAATAAAAACTATACTTCACAGGACGGAGTACTGTTCAATAAGAATAAAACGGAGCTTATACAGTATCCTGCGGGAAAGTCGGGAGCATCATATGATATTCCCAACGGTGTAACAAGCATAGGCGATGATGCATTTGGCGGATACAACAATTTAACAAGCGTAACAATACCCAATAGCGTTACAAGCATAGGCGAGGAGGCATTTTATGATTGCAACGGTTTAACAAGCATAACAATACCCGCCGGCGTTACAAGCATAGGCAGAAGTGCATTTTACGGTTGCGACAGCTTAACAAGCATAACAATACCCAAAGGCGTTATAAATATAGAAGAGTATACATTTGCATATTGTAGAGACTTAACAAGCGTAACGATACCCAACGGCGTAACAAGCATAGGCGAGTATGCGTTTGAAAATTGCGAAGGCTTAACAAGCGTAACAATACCCAACAGCGTTACAAGCATAGGCGGGGGTGCGTTTTATGATTGCGACGGCTTAACCGACATCTATATATTAAATAAGGAATGTGATATAGGCCGGAGCTATTACATTCCGTCGGAAACGGTAATTCACGGTTACGCCGGCTCAACAGCCGAGAAATTTGCAAGAATGAACGGCAACAAGTTTGTTGTAATGTCGGAACCGGGCGACGTAAGCGGCGACAATAAGCTTTCGACCGTTGACGCTAAGTGGATTTTGCAGAACATAGCAAAGTCAAGGGAATTTACGGACGTTCAATTTATGGCCGCCGACCTCAACGGCGACGGCAAGCTGTCCGTAGTCGACGTTAAATGGGTGCTCCAGATTGTCGCAGGTATGCGCGACGGCAAGACCTTGGAGTTAATAACCAAATAACGGATTAAAGGACATTTTAAAAGAAAAAGCATTTACAAAAAGTTCAATCTCAAAAGTTTAAAGTTAAAGTTAAGGTTAAGCGGTTGTACCGAGGCAAGCTCGGTATGACCGCTTTTTATCGGCTCGGCAAAGCGGAGCGCGGTTGGTTCCCCGAATTTAAAAACGGGATAAATAATATGAACAAATTGTAAATTATTGCAAGGTATATTGCATTGCAAGGTAGCGTGTGATATATTGTATTTAACCAAATGCAATATTTTTTAATTTAAAGTCGGCAATCGAAGATTTTTAAAATGTGATTTTGCAATTACGGAACCGACAATGCGGCAAATCGGCGCAGATATGACGGGCTGTAATGCAATACGCCCGCCGTAAGGCTCGGAACAAATGCGGGCGAATAAACGGAAAGGGGAGCGTCAATGAATATTCAATTCAAAAAGGGCGTGCTTGAGATGTGCGTGCTTTCTCTGCTCAAGCAGGGCGACAAGTACGGGTACGAGCTGGCGGATACCGTCGGCAGGCAGATAGATATTTCCGAGGGCAGTATTTATCCGCTTTTGAAAAGGTTGAAAAACGAGGGATATTTTGAGGTCTATCTCAAAGAGTCGCCGACAGGTCCCGCAAGAAAATACTACAGGCTTACCGCAAAGGGTATCGAAATGCAGGAAAATCTTGAAAAGGAATGGAAAGAATTTTCGCATAGCGTAGAAATAGTTTTGAGAGGTGGAGTGAAATGACAAAAACCGAATTTCTGCAACAGCTTTACAATAATTTATCACCGCTTACCGACAGCGAGCGAAAAGAGATAATACAGGATTTCGAGGAGCATTTTTCGGCAGGCTTGGAGAGCGGAAAAACCGAGGAGCGCATTTGCTCGGAGCTGGGTTCGCCCGAAAGCTGCGCCGCCCCTTATTTGCAGGGCATAAACGCTTCGGGGCAATATGCTCGGGCTAAGTCTGCGGGCGCGTCTTATACCGTTCCCGCCGTGCAAAAGGTAAGCGCAAACCCAAACGACGGAAGAAACCGTTTCCTTTGGTCCGTTATGTTTTTGTTCCTTGTAATTTGTGCGTTCGGGGTTTATCCCACGGCGTTTTGCCTTATGCTTTCCCCTCTCGCCGTAGCGCTGCTTGCTTTGCTTGTGCTTGCGGTCTCCTGGACGGGAGCGGCGGCGGGCTTTTTGATATGCCTTTCGATTTCGCTTTTCTCCGCAGGGCTTTTAATCTTCCTTGCAATGACGGCGCTTTTGAAAATGAGCTTTAAAAAATCGGGATTTTAGGAGGGACAGATATGAAAAAAGCGATTGCGATTACTTCGGCGGTGTTCCTGATTTCTTCCGTTCTTACGGCGGTGTTTGCCGTGTTCCTCGGCGCAAACGGCATAAGAAGCCTTTTTGACGGCAGGGCGGAGGCTTACATAGACAGGATGATGGGCAAAGCCGAACAGCTTGCCGATAAATTTGACGATTTGGACGACAAAACAGATGACAAAATTCATTCCGACTTTGATTTTGTCGACGATTTACCCCTTGCTTTTTCAAAGCATGCCGAAGCTCGGCTTAGCGGCGACAGCGTTGTTTTGGGCTTCGACGCGGGGCAGGTGGATTTCGTCCCGACGCAGGACGGCAAGCTTTCCGTGGATTTGAGCGAATATTCCGAGGAGGGCAGCGGCGAGCATTTTGAATTGCGGCAAAACGCGGACGGCTATGATTTTTATATTGAACAACTCGGCGGCGGCGGCAGGGCGAAGGCAACGGTATTTGTACCGTCAAGCGTGAAGAATATTAAAATCGTCGCTTCGGCGGGCGAGGCGGATATTAAGGACATTACCGCCGACAGCCTTGTTGTAGAACTGGATTCGGGCGAAACCGAGCTTGAAAGGGTAAAGCTGAACGACTGCAAGGTAACCGTGGATTCGGGCGAAATTAATATCGACTCTGTCTGCGAATTTAAACGGCTTGAAGCAAACGCGGATACGGGAAAAATCTCGTATGAGCTTGCGGGCGGCAATATCAAAGTAAGCTACAGCGTAAGCTTGGGCTCTGTTTCGGCGGAGGACGGCATTTTGGGCTTCGCCGCCTATGACGAAAACGGCAACAGGACGAACACCCTTGCAAAAAGCGGCAGACTTGAGAGCGAAAACGCCGATTCGCAAGCCTCCGAAATTATTTTGACGTTGGATACCGGAAGTATTGAATTTGAAAACGAAATAGGTTAAAATAAATCTGTTATTAAAATTAAGGAGTAAATATTATGGAAAAGAAACTTTACAGAAGCACAACGGATAAAAAGCTTTGCGGAGTACTCGGCGGAATCGGCGAATATTTCGGCATCGATTCCACCCTTGTAAGGCTTGTGTTTGCGATAGGTACGGTGTTTACCGCAGTAATGCCGGCGGTTATAATTTACATTATCGCCGCAATTATTATTCCGGAGGGCCCGTTTACCGTAGAATAATTCCGCTTGCGACCGATAACAGCGCAATCATATCTATTTTGACAGCGTAATACGACATACTATTCGCCGTGCCGAAGATATAATTTTTTTGAGTACCCGACAGGGGAGAATTTTAATTATATCTGTAAGGCACGGTGATTTTTTTTGAAGCTCGCAGCGGAAATAAAAAGCGCTTTGGCTCTTAAAAGCAAAAGCGAATTTACCGAAACCGTAAAAAAGATTATCTATATGCTTTTGTATTTTGCCGCGGGGGCTCTTTCGGCGGTAATTAACGAAATGGGAGCGTTTTCGCCGTTCGGGATAGCTTTCGTTACCGCCGTTAAAAACGTGTATCTGATTCCCTGCGCGGCGGGCGCGGCGGCAGGTTACATACTTACTCAGGACAGCGTTACGGCGCTTCGATACCTTGCGGCGATAGTGAGCGCGGCGGTAATAATCAAGCTTTTAAGCGACAGCGAAAAAATTAAAAAATTTCGCCTTATTCCCCCCTTCGTTACGTTTTTGACCTTGTTTCTGACAAGCTTTATAATGCTGTTTTCGCATCCGTCGGATTTCAGGGCTTTTCTGATTTTTTTCGGCGAAGCCGCTTTGGGCTTTGCCTGCTCGTACTTTTTTTCCTCCGCGCTCGGAGCTTTGGAGCTTTTCGGGGAGCAGGAGGGCTTCAACGTAAAGGATATAACCTTTTTGTCCCTTACCCTTTTTGCAATGCTTTTCAGCCTGGAAAAAATAACGGTTTTCGGCTTGTCGGTTTCAAGAGTGATTGCGGCGGCAGTCATACTTGTAATCTCGTATGCCTATAAGGAATCGGGAGGGGCGCTCACGGGGGCGGCCGCGGCGCTTGTGTTTTCCATGAGCCGTGAAGCGGGACCCCTGGCTTTGCTCTGCTGCGCTTGCGGACTTGCGGCGGGCGTCTTTTCGTATATGGGCAAATTTGCCGTAAGCGCCGCTTATTTCGGTACATATTTGATTATGTTTATATTGAATTACGATTCCTACGGTCAAATCAATTTATTGGCAGAAAATTTTGTCGCCTGTCTGATTTTTATACTTATAAAAACCGACGCGCTCAAAAGGTTCTCCGACTTCCTTGCGATACGGAAAGAGCCGTCGGACTCCGAGGCTCAAAGAAAGCTTGTGACCGACAGGCTAAACTGCGCCGCCGGCGCCGTGGAATCCGCGGCAAACGCAATTTGCGCGGCGGCGGGAATACTTAAATATGAGGACGGAGAAAGCGAGGTCGGCGTCTATTCCCAAATTAAGAACTCGGTATGCGAGGACTGCCGTCACAGGGAGCGCTGTTGGGATAAAAATTTCAACGACAGCAAAAAAGCCTTCGACGATATGAGCGAAATACTTAAAAACCGTCAAACGGTCGGCAGGAACAATCTGCCGAAATATCTGTCCGGCTGCTGCGTGAACACCGATAGACTTATCGACGTATTTAACAGGGTTTACTTGAATTATCTGTGCTCACAGCTTTGCGATAAAAAAATCGAAAAGATAAGGCAAATAACCGCAGAGCAGTTTGATTGCGTCAGGAACGTTTTAAGCGAAGCGGCACAGCCGTTAAAAAAAGGCGTGCGCTTCGATACCGCAAGGGCGGACAGAGTTGCGGAAATGCTTTTGAACAGATTTTCCCTTAAAACCAAGGGAGTGCTTTGCCTTGTGGACGAGAACGGCAGATTAAGGCTTGAAATCAGCTTTGACGAGAAGCTTTCAAAAATAAGGGAGTCGGATTTAAGACCCGCGCTCGAGGAGGCTTGCGAAACCGATTTCGATAAGCCCGTAGTAAACGAAAACGGCAAAAGCGTAACCCTCTGTATTTGCCAAAAAACCAAATACAGGGTGGAAATTGCGGCGGCAAGGGCGGCGGCGGACCCGAAAAAGCATTGCGGGGACAATTTTGAAAGCTTTTACGACGGCAAGGGCAACTATACCGTGATTTTAAGCGACGGTATGGGAACGGGAATGAGAGCTTGCGTCGATTCCTCGCTTGCAGTCTGCGTGTGCGGCAAATTGCTTAGAGCCGGCTTCGATTACGGCTCGGTAATAAGGCTTACAAACTGCGCCCTGCTTTTGAAATCGGCGGAAGAATCGCTTGCCACGCTCGATATTATGCAAATTGATTTATACACGGGAAAAACCAGCTTTTACAAGGCGGGAGCGGCGTCGTCTTTTATAAAGAAAAACGAAATCGTGACGGAAATAAGGCAAATATCCATGCCCATAGGCATTTTAAACGAGGTGAATTTCAGCAAATCGGACGACAGTATGTCGCAGGGGAACATCGCCATGCTTGCGTCCGACGGCGCGTTCGAGTATTCGGAGCTTGCCGTCAAAAATTCGCTTGCGATAGCCGTTGACGAAAAGGTGGAGGAAATTGCCGAGAGAAGCGCCGCAAGGGCGAAAAAGGCGGGTAAGGGCAGAAGAAACGACGATATTACCGTAATTGCCGTCAGATTGGTAAAAAACGGCTGACGGTCGTGCCAAAATGCGCGCGGCAAATTTGAACAAAATACATAAAAATTAAAAAATGTCGAATAAAAAATAATTTATCATTGACATTTTGCAAATTTTATTGTAAATTTGTAATTGTATAGAATTATGATAATGCACAATTCTACTCTACGCTATCAGTCTGAAAGGGGATATTAATCAGATGGCAAAAAAGAATTCAGTTCCGTTGACTCCCGAGGAGTTGGCGGCGAAGAAAGAAAGAAAATCGGAAAAAAGAAAGATTTTCGGCGAAACATTTTTAAAAGCTATAGCAGTAATGCTTGCAATCGTATTTGTTTATTCGGTTGTTTACGTTGCTTTCGGTCAGGGCATGACCGTTATGCAAAAGGTTAATTCAACCGGCACGGTTGCGGGTTCTGGTTCGGCTTCCGCAGGAACGGGCACCGTTTCGGGCGGCTCTTCCGCAGGCGCAGTTACCGATACCGGTTCCGCATCGACAGATACGGGTACGGCTTCAACTCCCGCAGGAACAGGCTCGGCTTCGAGCGGCTCTTCCGCAGGCGGCAGCGCTCCGGCGGCTACGGACGCGGCAACGGTTGCCGCAACCATTAATAAGGCAACTGCGGCGGCGGCAGGCGGCAAAGCGGGATACAATTGGGTAAGAACCTGCAAATGGACAACACCCGTTGACGTAGGCGGTTCAACAGTTACCGCTATCCTTAACAGAATTATCCAGGGCGTTTCCGAGGGCGACGACCTTAACTCCGTTGTAGGCGGCTTCCTCGGCGTCGGCGAGAAGAAGGGTACTATCGCAAAGGGCGGCAAGTTTGAGTATCCCAACCCCGAGCACCCCGAAGAGATGTCAAGCTACCATGCCGACGATTTTGCTCTTAAAGCAACGCAGCTCAAGCCCGAGGATCTTCAGGGCCTTCAGGTAAACGGCAATACATACACATTTACCATTCCGGACGTTACATCTCCTCAGAAGGATAATTCCACAGCTTTTTCAAGACTTACCAACGACATAGTTGTTCTTTCGCAGGTAAACCAGGAAATCCAGGAGCAGGTTGGCTCGGCTGTTGTAGTAAACGAGCTTGAGGCAAACTATAAGAACATCAAGGTTACGGTTACCGTTGACGGCGATAAGCTTACTTCGCTTGCGTTCTCCCATGACGCAGACGCCACTTTGAAGCTTAAAGCAGGTATCAGCATCACGGGTACAGGCGCTATACAGACGTCAGTTAAGTACTCTGATTTCAAGTACTAAGAGAGGATAGGGGTAATCAGATATGTCAAAAAAAGATAAATTGCTCACTCCCGAGGAGTTAGCGGCAAAAAAAATTCGTAAATCAAACGGCTGGACCCGCTTTTGGGCGGTAGTGGTAGCTCTTGTCCTTGTATGCGGAGTTTTCGCCGTAGCGCAGTCGAACGGCAAAAAGGTTTCGGCAGAGATTAAGAGCGAGAGCACAACGGCGCCTTCCGATTCTGCGGCTAACGCGGACGCTTCGGCGGGCTGGGATTCCGGTTCCGTAAGCGGCGACACGACCGCGCAGATAGGCGACACGGCTGCTTCAAGCGGCGATACGGCAAGCCAGCAGAGCGGAAGCACGGCTTCTTCCGGCGGCAGTGCGGCAACTCAGCAGGGCGGCGCGGCAGCTTCCGACAGTAATGCGGCTGCCACAGCGGCTAACGCAATTAACGCGGCAACGGCTAAGGCCGCGGGCGCAGGCTATACTTGGGCAAGAGTCTGCAATATTGAAAAGGTTGACGTTGGTAACGCTACCGACGCATTAAACAGAATTATCCATATGGTTGACGAAAACGCTTCAATCAATTCCGTTGTCGGCAACTTCCTCGGCGCAGGCGATAAGAAGGAAGACGTGCCCAAGGGCGGCAACGCGGAGGAAATCACAGGCAACAAGAATTATCCTCTTAAAGCCACACAGCTTAAACCCGAGGACCTTCAGGGCTTGAAGGTTGACGGAAACAAATATTCGTTCACACTTGCCGCGGCTTCAAACCCGCAGAAGGACAACTCAACACCGCTTTCAAGGCTTACAAACGACTTCATCACCTTTACGGAGGTTCAGGAAGGCGTTGCGAACGCATTGGGCGGCTTGAGCAGACTTCTTTCGGTTAAATCCGCCGACGTTGAGTTCAAAGATATAGCGGTTACTTTAACTATAGAGAACGGAAATCTTAAAGAGCTTCACTACAGCTATTATATGGACGTTAAGTCGCTCGAATTGAGCGTTGCAACAGGTACGGGCTACGGTACTGTTGAGGCTACATACAGCAACTTCTCATATTAATGACTGAGGCTTTCCAAAATATTCAGAAAGGAAACAGGCGATATGGCTAATAAGAATAAAATTCCGCTTACTCCCGAGCAAATCGCAGAAAAGAAGCTCAACGGCAGAAAAAAAAGAGCAAGGTTTTTCGCTGTAGTTTTGGCGCTCGTAATCACGGCGGCAGTATATTTTGCCGGTTCCAAGGGCGGCCATAAGATAGAAAGAGTTGAACCGCAGGCGGTAGTTGTTGACAATGTAGTTGAAAAGGTTGTTACACAGCCCGTAACGGTAACGGTTACGGTACCCGCACCGGCTCCCGCACCCACGGAAGCTCCCACAACGACGGAGGCTCCCGCACCTACGGAAGCTCCCACAACGGCTCCGGCGCAGGATAGCGGCAGTTCCGACGGCGGAAGCGATATACTCGGCACTATAACAGGCGCGCTCAGCGGGCTTACCGATTCACTCGGCGGCCTCGGCGACCTCGGCGGAGGAGTCGATATGTCCGGCGCGGCGGATACCATAGAGGGAATCGGCTCAAGCGCAAAGGATTTCTTCTACGGAATCGCGGATAAGGTCGGCACGACCGAACCCGCACAGGCGGCACAGTAAATTATATCCCCATAAATATAAAAGGCTCACGGTTTCAGGCTGTGAGCCTCTTTTTTCGCTTTGCGGGGTAATTCGTATTGACTTTTAATTAATAAGAAATTATAATTAAAGAAACAACGGCTTTACGGTCTAAAGGAGTTTTTTCAATGAGTAAAAAGACAATTTCGGTTATATGCGCGCTTATAATAGGCATAAGCGTGTTTGCCTCCTGCGGGAGAAAAGCGGCTATAATAAAGGGCGCGGACGGCAGCGAGCATTTGCTTGTAACGGACGAGGAGGGCAATACGGTTGTGAACGCTCAGGGCGAGATTGCCGTATATCCCACCGACAGCAACGGCGACATTGTAACGTATGCGGGCGGCGAAAAGCAAACGAACTATGTTACCTTCCCGAATAAGGTTGTTGACGGCAAAAAGGCGAAGATAGAAACGCCGCAGTTCAATTTTGAACTTCCCGAGGATTGGAAAGCCGACGACAACGGCGATTTTATTTACAAGAGCAACGAAAATATAATGTTTGAACAGCCGGTTGCTTCGTCATTGAAGGGCAAGACTTTATATGACGCCATCAGTACCCAGATGGAGTTTTTGAAAAAGCTCAACGAGGAGGGCGAGTTTAAGGGTAAGCTCAAATACAGCAGCGAGGAAGAAATAATCAAATTCGGCGAAAAGGAATTGGATTGCATAATCGTGTTTATGCAGCAGCTTGCGGATAATAAGAAGGACGTCGAGTCGATGCAAAGGCTGTACTATATAAAGAACGGCGACACGCTGATACAGGTTTCGTATGTTTGCAAGGATAAGACCGCGTTTGACGCAGTGGACGACCGCGCGCTTTTGGAAAGCGGACTTACCGTAAAGTAAGGAATAGGATTTAAATAAACGAGGGAGGCGGAATTAACGCCTCCCTTTAATTGCCCTAAAAGCATAACTTACGCAGAAAATACTCAAACTTACGGCGGGCAAAGACGGAGTTTTCCCCGACTTTTACAAAAGTCGGTGGGGTCGAGGGGCAAAGCCCTCGTCGCAGTCCGCAGACGGCGAAATCCCCTTTAATTTAAAAATCAATTTTTTCTTAATCGAATTAAAGACAAAACCCCAAAGCTTTAAGAGAAAATACCCAAAACCCACTCAAACTTACGGCGGGCAAGGTCGGAGTTTTCCCCGACTTTTACAAAAGTCGGTGGGGTCGAGGGGCAAAGCCCTCGTCGCAGTCCGCAGACGGCGAAA
>CANRIZ010000039.1 GCA_947630835.1 uncultured Clostridia bacterium
CTTTGGATTGACAAGATATTCAAATTATTGTATAATATTGGAGTGGAAATCCACCGTCGATGTTGAGTCTTATGCCTGACTCGGCGGCGCATGGTTAAAAAGACGGTTGCCTGTCATCCCGCAAGAGGCGGAATGGAGGCGTGTGTATAGCCCTTGCGGGAAATTTTCCCAAGGGAGGCGATACATATTACACTTCAAGATTTTTTTCTTATTGTATCTATTGTTTGGCTCTTTATCCAAATAACAGATAAATTTGATAATAAAGAGAAGTGAGCCGTCTGCCGTCACAGATGGCTCACAGTTTTATGGATATAATTCCATAAACTTAAAGTAGTCTATATGTATGGCAACCGTCCGGGTTTCCACACCTTTATTATATATGATGTGTTTTTATTTGTCAAGAGCAGTTTAATAACAAAGAAGTGAGTCGTCTGTAGAATATGACGGCTTTTATTTTTACTTTTAGATTCAGAGCGTAAAAATTAGGGTAATTTTGTTTTAAGGCAAAAGCAAGTAAGGCGAAAAGCGCAAGATGAGGAAGATATAAGCGCCGAATAAACAAAAAATTAAAACGCTCGTCGGACGGGCGTTTTTTAATTTAAAAATTACCTTAATTTTTACGCTGTAAAGCCTTTCGCTTCGGTAAACGGTTGCTTGTTTCGAGGCGATCGTGGGTTACGCGGTTTGCGGACTGCGCCGCGGGGGTTGTTTTTTCCCTTTGGATTGACAAGATATTCAAATTATTGTATAATATTGGAGTGGAAATCCACCGTCGATGTTGAGTCTTATGCCTGACTCGGCGGCGCATGGTTAAAAAGACGGTTGCCTGTCATCCCGCAAGAGGCGGAATGGAGGCGTGTGTATAGCCCTTGCGGGAAATTTTCCCAAGGGAGGCGATACATATTACACTTCAAGATTTTTTTCTTATTGTATCTATTGTTTGGCTCTTTATCCAAATAACAGATAAATTTGATAATAAAAAGAAGTGAGCCGTCTGCTGCAACAGATGGCTCATAATTCTACGAAGTATTACTTCGTAAGTGAGTAACATATGTATGGCAACCGTCTGGGTTTCCACACCTTTATTATATATGATGTGTTTTTATTTGTCAAGAGCAGTTTAATAATAAAGAAGTGAGCCGTCTGCTGCAAAGACGGCTCACAGTTTTGTGGAATATAATTCCGCAAAAAAGTTATAAGTCGAATATGTGGCAACCGTCCGGGTTTCCACATCCTTATTATAGCGGATATTTTCATATCTGTCAAGTTTTTAAAAATTGAAAAAATTATTAAAAGGATAGAGTCGTCTCTGTATAGGCGGCTTTTATTTTTTACTTTTAGATTCAGAACGTAAAAATTAGGGTAATTTTGTTTTAAGGCAAAAGTAAGTAAGGCGGAAAGCGCAAGATGAGGAAGATATAAGCGCCGAATAAACAAAAAATTAAAACGCTCGTCGGACGGGCGTTTTTTATGTGTAAAATTAAAAAAGAGCAAAAAACAAGCGCAGGGGTTACCTGCGCCGTTTTTTTGATTTTGAGCATAGGTGTTATTCTTTGCCCGTATTATTTGCTTTGTTGTTTTTGCGCTCAATGCTTGTTTTCATTGAGCGTCGATGTTTCTCGTTTGCTTTTAAATTGCAATGCTCTCGTGTTTTCTCTTTTTCTGTTGAGGTCTTGCGCTGCCTCCCGATGCTCCTTCGGGAGGTTTGTGCGCAAGCTCTGCAGAGGTTCCGGATAAATTTTTCACGTTCTTTATACAAACTCCGGAGATTCATATAAAGCAATCCGGTCAGTTCAAAATATGGAATTTGCGTTGGAATTTGCGGAATTTGCGTAAGAAAATTATCGGGATTCGGGGCAGATTATATCTCTACCCAGCCTTCGTCTCCGCCTTCGATAGGGCCTTCGCCTACCGATAAGGTAATTACATCCTCTACTTCATATTCTGATATTTCAAAATCAGGTGCATTGTAAATCTGTTTCATCAAATTTCTACTCCTCTCTCTTGAATATCAGCGGCTTAAAGCGCCTTAAATGCGCTTACTGCCGAGTCGTAGTTGGTCGATACTTTCGCAACTTCCGAAGTCTTGTAGAAGGCTACCTGAGGCTGTCCTTCGGCGTCAAGATACTTAGCATAGCCCATGAAGGTTATATCATAATCACATGTGCTGTGCTTAAGCTCGATGATTGCTCCGAAATATGCGTCGTCGCTCTCACCGGCCTTCTGGATGTAATTCGTTCCTGCGGACTCGTACTTCTCTGTTGGTTCGCCGTTTACAACCTTCTTGGCTGTCTCGGCGTCGAAGCCGTCCGTACCCTGATATGCAACAACGCCTACTTCGGTGATAGCATTCTTGCTCTCATCCCCTGTAGCTGTCTGTGCAAAGTACGTATCCCAATCGGCGTCGGAAATCTGCGATCTGATTCTGAGCTTGAACTCATCATCAACGCCGTCTGCTCCGGGAGCATTTGTTGTGAATTTAACTTCTGTTCCCTTTGTTGAAGCTTTTTCTACCACCGGGCCGGTAGAAGCAGGATCTGCAACAGTAAAGGTAACATTATTCAATGCGTAAGCGTAGGTTTCTGAGAACTCTCCGCCGCCGTCATTGGCAAATTCACCTATAACGTCGCCCGAGTTTGTTTCAACATAACAAAGGTAATTATCCCAACAATGTTTATTAAATCCGATAGTATATTGACCGGGCGCTGCGTCAGCTTTAATTTTCATCTTTACATCGAAAAGATGAATAGGAGCTGCTACAGAATCTTTAAAACCTTGACTCATGTTCATTGCTACGCCATAAACAATAAGTTTGTCCCAAGGAGCACCGGCATCAACCTCTTCTGCTTGGCTAATAATAGTGTCATGGAACATAACTAACGACATGCTTTCATCCCATTCAGCTTCCTGATCCGGATCGCATGCAAATCCATGAGTTTTTGCATTAAGGTCTTCACTATCTGAATAAGGCTCAACTGCGGCAGAAGGATAACCTATTGCATAAGTTCCTGCCATTTTAATCTGCGGGCAGTCAGCGGCACTCTGGCCGTAAAAAGAAAGTTTAAGTTCATCGCCGGGTGCATACGTTTCTTTATCAGTTTGCAGTTTTAATTCAATAACGTGCCCGCCGTCGGTTGTACTTGCAAATGCCATTAATGTAAATACATTAAACAATAATGCAAATGTAAGAATAACACCTATAACCTTATTTGTTGTTCTTTTCAAAGAATCGTCCTCCAAATAAGCTTAAATACCGTTCTAAAGGTTAAATTGCTTGTGTATATGTAAAAGCTTTTGGCGCTTAATCACGTAGCATTCCTTTTTGTTAAATAAAACCAATCCCCACGGTACAATCCATAAATCCGGGAAAAATATGAACGCCGTTTAAAATAAGGGGAAGGTCTTTACAGCGCATTTCATATATCCGGGTTATATGAAATGCCGTTTTTCTATTTTATATTTTAGGAGCATATAAAATAGTCTATAACACCTTAAATTTTTGTTTGCGGCGCACCCCCGAAGGGAAAACCTATGAGGGGATTGCCGCTGCGCCAAAAGCCTTTACCGCAAAAATATATTATTGATAATAGGTATTTGCCTTTTGATGTGCTGCTGCTAAAGTTTTAACGGTAACAGATGCGCTAAAGCTGTTTTCATGTGTCAAACTATACTTTAAGGCTGATGCATCCTGAAGATTTATTCTATCCAAGGTTGCCGCAACAGTACCGTTGCAGTTAGCCGCCATTCTCTTAACAGAATTTTGCGGTGCCATCTCTTGATTAGATATTGCAGCCTTGACAGCTGTAGCATCTGCTATAGCAATCAACCCATTTCCGTCAACATCGCCAAATATTATAACAATATAATGCTTGCTTTCCGATGTGTCGGAATTTTTAACAGTTATAAGAGTACCTGTTCCGTAGCCGGATTTGCCTATAGTTCTTGAAAACTCAAGCGTACCCTCGTTTGTCGCCTGTAAATTATCCGTAAGATATGCAGTCGTCATAAAGGTTCTTGCGCCGCTTTTCTCAAAACCATAAACAGCACCGTCATATTGACCGCCAAAGGTTTTTTTCCTATCAATGATAATACTTGCATCTGTTCCCTTGCTGGTCAGTTCAAGGTCGGCAGGAGCAGTGTCTTCACCGATAGTAAGTTTAACCTTCGCATTGTCTATAACGAGAGTTTGACCCATTGTCGTAAGCTCTGCTTCAC